>VMSV01000191.1 GCA_013791935.1 Desulfobacteraceae bacterium
GGTCATGTTCATCACCACAGCCAATGTTCTGGACACCATTCCCCCGGCCCTTCGGGATCGAATGGAAGTCCTTGAAATGGTGGGTTACACCCTGGATGAAAAACTAAACATCACCAAACGATACCTTGTCCCGCGCCAAAGGGAGGCCCACGGCCTGAAATCCGGCCAGATCTCCTTTACCAAAGGGGCGATCAAAAAAGTCATCGCAGGCTATACCCGGGAAGCGGGCCTAAGAAACCTGGAAAGGGAAATCGCCAACATCTGCAGGGCCGTGGCCGCAAAAATTGCAGCCGATGAATCCAAATTCGAGAGCATCACCCAGGACAACGTGCAGGATTATCTGGGATCCGCAAGGGTCCAGCCGGAAGCGGCGGAAAGAACCTCAACACCGGGCGTTGCAACCGGTCTTGCCTGGACCCCCTTTGGCGGGGAGATCCTCTTCATTGAGGCCACGGCCATGAAGGGTAAAAAGAACCTGACCCTCACCGGTCAGCTTGGAGACGTGATGAAAGAATCGGCCATCACGGCCCTTAGCTTCATCCGGTCCAATGCAAAAGCCCTGGGGGTGGATGAAAATTTCTTTGAGGAACACGATATCCATATTCATATTCCCGCAGGCGCCATTCCCAAGGACGGCCCTTCGGCAGGGGTCACCATGATGACCGCTTTGATGTCCATGCTGAAAAACCGGAAAATCAAAAGATATCTGGCCATGACCGGTGAAATCACCTTAAGAGGTCAGGTGCTCCCCGTGGGAGGGATCAAGGACAAAGTCCTTGCCGCACACCGCGCAGGAATCAAAACCATCATCCTGCCCAAAAGGAATGAAAAAGACCTGGAGGATGTTCCTGAAAATGTTAAAAAGGATATCCAATTTCATTTTGAAGACAGAATGATCCATGTATTGGAAATCGCCCTGGAATGAAAAATATAAAAATTCAAACCCTTGCCAAATTATGGTCGGCGGTATTGCTGGCAGGTCTTTTGAGCGCCTGCTCCACCAGCCCTTTGCCCCCTCCGGACAAACCAGTGCCTCCAAGGACCAAGGCCCCTATGCCGAAACCGTACAAGGTCCTGGGAGAATGGTACCAACCTTTGCCCAGTGCTGAAAGCTACAAGGAAAGAGGGCTGGCCTCCTGGTACGGACGGGATTTCCATGGCAGAAGAACTTCAAACGGCGAAACCTATAATATGTTTGCCATGACCGCAGCCCATAAAACCCTGCCCTTGGGCACATTTGTCCGCATTCAGAACCTGGATAACGATAAAACCATTGTGGTGAGGGTGAATGATCGGGGGCCATTCGTTCGCGGACGCATCATTGATCTTTCTTATACAGCGGCGAGAGAGCTCGATGTAGTGGGGCCGGGCACGGCTCGAGTGGAAGTGGTGGCCCTTGAAACCCCGGATTTGTCGGGAACACCTTCCAAGCCCTCCTTGAACCATCCGGATCTTTATATGACCGGGAATTTCAGTATCCAGGTGGGGTCTTTTTCAACCCGGCAAAATGCCTTGACCCTGAAATCACGCATGGATGATTTGAATCAGGATGTGAGGATCATGGAATACAACGATGGGGAGCGGACTTTCTACCGGGTCTGGGTGGGGCGGTTGAAAACCATGGACCAGGCCAAAAAATCCGAGGCAGCACTGATTCAAAAGGGCTATGACAATGCGTTTGTGGTGGCTGAATAACCGTATGAAGCTGCCCGGAATCCCCCTCTTTTGCTCCGCAGGGTTTGCCCCATGATCACCCTTTCAGGGTCCATTGAAAGGGTGGTTTACCTCAATCCTGACAACCATTACATGATCGCAAGGTTCCGATCCCATGAGGCGAAGAACCAGATCACCGTGGTGGGATATCTGCCTGGTGTCAATATTGGAGAAACCCTAAATCTCACCGGCGACTGGGAAACCCACGACCGATACGGCGAGCAATTTAAAGTCCGCACCTTTGAACTGATGCTTCCGGCCCATGTGGACGGCATTCGAAAATACCTCAAATCCGGCATCATCAAAGGCATCGGGGGCAAAACCGCAGACCGGCTGGTGGACCATTTTCAGGACCTCACCCTGGATATCCTGGAAAATACCCCGGAACGGATTCTGGAAGCCCGGGGCATCGGCAAAAAAACCGCGAACCGAATCACAGAGGCCTGGAGGGAGCGCAAGGGCATTCATGAATTCATGGCGTTTTTAAATGAGTTCAACCTGAGCCCCTTTTTCGGGGCCAAGGTTCTGACTTGTTACGGGGATCAAGCCCTTTCCATGGTAAAGCAATCCCCTTACCAGGTGTGTCGGGATATTCCGGAGATCGATTTTCCATCCATGGACACCCTGGCCTTCCAGATGGGGCTTGCCGAGGATGCGCCGGAACGGATCACGGCCTGCCTGGAACACGAGCTAAAGCGCCATATTGACGACGGCCACACCTTCATGCCGAAGTCCCTGTTGCTGGAGAAACTGGAAAAACGGTTCGGAATCCCCGGGTACAATGCCGAGGCGTCCATGGACGAGCTGGTGGATTCCGGGTTCTGGGTGGAAGAACCCATGAAGGACGGCGCAAAGGATGACGGAATTTTTCCTGCGTTGCTCCACGAAGCGGAAACCAACATCGCAAGGCGTATCCGGGCGCTTCTCACCATTCCTTTGAAAAGCCCCTCCATAGACGAAGAAACCATGGTTTCGGAACTGGTTGAAAGGGTCGCCATTGTGCCCTCCCAAGAGCAGATGGATGTTCTTAAGGAAATCTTTTGCCACCGCATGGCTGTCATTACCGGAGGGCCCGGAACCGGTAAAACCACCCTCATCCGTTCCATAACCGCCCTGTTGAGCCGGATGGGAAAAACCATTCTTCTGGCAGCACCCACGGGAAGGGCGGCGCGCAGGATCTCGGAAGTCACCCTTCGGGAAGCGGAAACCCTCCATAAAATGCTAAGGTACAACCTCGCAACCGGGTTGTTTGATAAAAATCAGGACGATCCCCTGAACGCCGATACCGTGATTGTGGATGAAGCCTCCATGGTGGACATTGTATTGATGGAACAACTCATCAGTGCTGTGTCCATGAATTCCACCCTGATCCTGGTGGGGGACGTTTTTCAACTCCCATCCATCGGTCCTGGCAATGTCCTGGCCGACCTGATCAAGTCGAAAAAGATTCCCTCCTTTGAGCTGAAAACGATTTTTCGCCAGGCCCTGGAAAGTCCCATTGTCCTGGCCGCCCATCAGCTAAAGGAAGGGGAAATGCCGCTTCTGGAACCCTTATCCGGCGAGGCCGGACCGGGGTTTTATTTTATTGAAAAGGATGACCCCCGGCAGGCAGCAGCAACCGTGGTGGACTTATGTGCGAAAACATTGCCCGAAAAATTCAGGCTGGACCCTGTCCGTGACGTTCAGGTGATTACCCCCATGCACAAGGGGATGGTGGGAACCCTGAACCTGAACCAGGCCCTTCAGAAGGCGCTAAACCCATCGGGGCTTCGAATTCAGGGAATGAAGGGGGCCCGCTTCCGGGTGGGTGACAAGGTAATGCATCTGAAGAACAACTATCAAAAGGAGGTCTTTAACGGAGACATCGGAAATATCACGAATATGGACAATGAAAACCGGATCCTCACGGTGACCTATGATCAACGGCCGGTGTCCTATGCTTTTGATGAACTGGAAGAACTGGCTCCGGCCTATGCGGTTTCCATTCACAAATCCCAGGGCTCGGAATACCCTGCGGTGGTGATTCCCCTCATGACCGAGCATTATATTCTGCTTCAGCGGAATCTCTTATATACAGCCATCACCCGTGGAAAAAAACTTGCCGTCATCGTGGGGTCCAGAAAAGCCCTGGGCATTGCCATCGGCAACAACAAACCCGGCCAACGGCTGTCTTCGCTGGCGTACCGGCTGAGCCCTTCATGATTTCAAATTTGAGATTTGAGATTTCAAATTTGAGATTTGAGATTTCAAATTGGTTTTAATTTTCTGAATTCGGTTCCGGCGCTCTTCCTACGGGAATCTTGACAAACTCAACCCCCTCGTCCTTGAGGATCTTTTCTTCGGCCTCGGTGCTGACCCCTTTGATATTTCTAGGTTCTGAAGCCCCGTAATGGATTTTAAGGGCTTCCTTGGTAAAATCACACCCCACATCCTCAAAATTATTATCCACAAATTCCGTGATTTTTTGAGCAAAGGCCGCCATGTCGTCAGGTCCGGGAACCCGGAGATTGCTCCCCCGGGTGCTTTTAATGCCGAAGGTGGACAATTTCTTTTCCACAGTCCCGTCATTGCATACGGGACATGCGATGAGCCCTTTTTTTTTCTGCTGTAAAAAGGCCTTATTGTCGTCAAACCATCCCTCGAAGGTATGGCCGTTTCCGCATTTCAGGTCAAATACGATCATAATCCGCCTCTAAGATTTAACCCCGTTTTTTTGAGGTGGATAAAATTCCTGTTCGATTTTTGAATCAAACCATGATAAGCAAAGGTCAAAAAATTGATATCGACCTGCTGGAAATTATTGGTAAAAAAATATATCTTGTCAGATCATTCGTCAA
>VMSV01000126.1 GCA_013791935.1 Desulfobacteraceae bacterium
GGAAGAACCACCAAACAAATCGCTGAACTCATGAAATTATCCAGCAGGACCATTGAAACCCATCGGAAAAAAATTCGGAATAAGATCGGTATCGGGAACAAAAAAGCAAATCTCAGGTCTCATCTGCTTTCCCTGCAATAACCTCTGAAATATTTATATTGCGTCTTGGCCCTTGAAGCCCAAAAGGAACAACCTTCAAAGAGCTTCCGGGGTCAAGAAATAGCAAAGAATCCACCCCCATATCCCGGCATTAAAATCATCAGTTATATTTCTATTTTATAAGTTCTCCTTCCGAATGGTTATCTTTTGAATCATTTAATTGTTAGATAAATATATTTAATATTTTGTTTTTTATCATATTATCTTATTATTTGTTTTTATATATATTATTTAGAGTATTATTTAACTATTGACATTTATTTACTTGTTTTTATATATCATTGGCTAAGGTCATTATCCGATCATCGTTTTGATTATTTTTCATCAAGAAAGGAATAACCATGAAGCCAACAAGAAATATTATTGTATTTACAGCTATTTTTATTGTTGTTTTGGTATTTTCGGGTTCAATTCTGGCTGAAGATCCGCCTAAAATCAATATCAACACAGCCACTGTGGATGAATTGGTCCAACTTGATAAAATCGGTCCTCAGTATGCCCAGCGAATCGTGGATTACAGAGAAAAGGAAGGTCCTTTTGCAGCACCGGAAGATCTAATGAAGGTAAAAGGGATCGGAGAAAAGGCCTACGAGGCCAATAAGGAAAAAATCGTCGTCAAGTGACAGGCCCTTTCTTTTTAATGATTTGAGCCTGGAATTCTATTTCCATTCTTCTTATTGTAAATTTCAAATCCATTGAAAGCCTCGCCTGAAAACAACATTATTTCTAATCAAATATTCGGATAATGACCTGCTCCACTTTATTAAAGACATGTGGCTGGAAGCTAAAAAGAGGCTTTTGATAACCTCCACTCGTTTAGACTTTGGGGGTAGAACCAACAAGTATAAAGAAGCCGGTTTCCGTAAGACGAAAAACCGGCTTCTTGTTAAATCCACACCCGAAAAATCAAGGAGTGGAAAAACTTCTGGGTTCACTGGGTTCGGATTCTTTGCCTTGTTCATCCACCGCTATGACCCGCCAGTAATAGGTGGTACCGGAATCAAGGGCACTCACTTCAAAGGCCACAACGTTTTCATCCTGGTTTTCACCGAAGCTATTGGAACTATTCCCGCAGCCGTTCATGAAAAAGGCTAAAAACACAAGACCGGCCACCAGGAGCATTTGTGTGCGGCGCCTTCTTTTAAGACCGCCCCAGCCCACCCATGCAAGAAGCGGAAACCCCAGCCCCAAACTGCCGATGAGAATTTCATTCCCGTCCTCATCTATCATATGGTTTTGGCGGCCGCTTGTAAAACCGGAGTCCTTGGCGATTTCAAGGCGATAGTTCACTTTCCCACCCTCAGGATCAGTGCATTTCTCCCAGAAGAGTTTTATGAGGCCGCCGGACAAAAAGGTGTGACCACTTGCGGGGCTGGTCAAAACAGGGGTATTCGGGGCTTCATTGGGGTCTGCCTCAAATTCATAAGCGCCTATATCCGGTGCGTCCCCCTGGGGCCTGCTCGTTCCGAAAACGTCTAGGACCGGAAAATCCTCCCAATCTCCCGCATCAATGGCCGGGCTGCCTTCCTGAAGGGCGTAAGTCCCCACACCTGCCAACGCATCGGAAGTCGTCAAACTTGCTTCCATCATGACATCGGCAACAGGGGTGAAACAATCCCCGTCACTCATGTTGTGGCCAAAGGGAACATTCTGGTCAAAATAGGCATTATTTAATCCGCTCTGGGTTTGGGACGTGCTTTCGGGGATTTGATAGCAATTGTCCAGACCAATATTATTCCTATTATTGGCAACCAGGGTGTTGAGAAAATCAAGGGCCGGTGCGCCATTACCCATCATCCCGGCGCCACTGCTATATGAAGAATTAACGTTGTTGACCACCGTACAGTTCACCAGATAGGCTGAGCTGCCTTGCTGGAATTGAATACCACCTCCTGATTCAACGGCTGTGTTATCGCTGACCGTGACGTTCTCCAAACGCAGGTTTCCACCCACAGGAGAATAATAACTCCCGTTGCCGCCATTGTAAATGCCTGCGCCGTAGTCGGCCCTGTTGTCGGCAACCAGGGAGCGTTTCAGGTTAACGGAATTGTTTGTCGTCCATGCCAGGAAGATCCCGCCGCCATACCCTGACGCACCAGTCATCATGCTGTTGGAGATGACAGACACGAACTCACCGGTGAGGGTCCCGGCGTTATAAATCCCCCCGCCATACAGCGCCTGGTTTTCCGTGATGATGACATGGTCAAGATTCAGAATCCCCCCGGCCGCTACCCGGATCCCCCCGCCTTCCACCGGACCGTAATCCGGCAATCCGCCGGTGATGGTCAGGTTTTTTAGGATCAGGGTGGCGCCGTCGTGAATTTCAAAAGACCGGTCATTGAGGGGGGTGGAATCGATAATCACCTCCCCGCCATTCCCACTGCCGATGACGGTCAGGGTATGAGCAGGGATCGCGTCCAAATCATTAACACTGGCATAGTCCTCCATTCCCTCCAAGGTCAGGGTGTAGGTTCCTGAAGGCAAGGAAACCGTATCATCCCCGGACAGGGAATTGGCCTCCATAATGGCCGCCCGCAAAGAACAGTCTCCATTGCTGTCCGCGCAAATGCCGTCCCCTGGGTTCGAATCCTGGGTATCTGTGGTTGTATTGACGTCAAAATCAGCCCCGAGAAGCGGGCCAACGCCAAAAGTCATCAGCAAAATCTGCAATACGATAAAACCAAAAAAATGACGCATTCATTCCTCCGTAAAAATTATAGTTTAAGGTTATTGTTGAAAACTTGCGTGATAAACAAATGGGTTAAGCCAAGAGGCGCCAAGCAAAGGTTTTTTGGATGGAGTCCATCTCAATATTCAACCGGCATCTAATAGGTTATTCAGCAATTAGCAACAATTCTTGAATGTATTTTTGGGTCTTAAAAATATATTAAACTAAGGGTTGCTATAAAATCCCTTCTTGTGGGGGATTCCGCCTCCCTGGAATTTTTCTGCTTTAAAGGCCCGAGAGCTGATTTGATGGCCTTTTTTTCCAAAGTCCGCCCCATCCAAGGGTGCTTAAAAGCATCAGAATGAATCATCCGGTGGAATGACCCGCAAGAAAATGGCTTTTTAAAATTGTTTTATCGTTGTATGTTCGATAGGTTGAAAGACAAATCAGGTTTCAAACAAAAAGGTGAGAATGGGTATGAAAAAATATAAATTTAAGAAAATCCACGCGTTTGCATCTCAAAACTCGGAGGGAAACCCTGCCGGTGCAGTCTTTCTGAAACCGGATGACGAAATCAATTCCGATGAAATGCAACGCATTGCCAGAGAACTGAAAAGCTTTGTCAGTGAAGTGGGGTATGTTAGGCAAATGGATGAAGACACCTTTGATCTGAAGTATTATTCTTCCGAAAGAGAAGTTGATTTTTGCGGTCACGCCACCATCGCCATTCTGTACGACCTCATCCAAAGCAACCACGCTTTGATGATAAAAACGCATCTCACCATAAGAACCCCCAAAGGAAACCTGTTGGTTGAAAACAGGGTTCCAACCGAAAATGCAGTTTTTATCACAGCCCCTGGCCCTGTTTTTTCACAAAGGAGATTGAGCGCTGAAAATATTTCCAAAGCCTTAAGACTTCAGCCGGACGGAATCCATCCTTCTTATCCTTTATCCATGGTGAATGCAGGTCTGGAAACCTTGATCGTCCCCGTAAGAAGTTTGTCCGGGATCCTTGCCCTATCCCCTGAACCGGACGAATTGAAATGGTTTTGCATGGAAAACGCCATCGACATCATCACCGTTTTTACCGATGTTGTGATGGATAAAAAAAACAGCTACCGTACCCGGGTTTTTGCACCAGCCTTTGGCTATCTGGAAGACCCGGCCACCGGGTCCGGGAATGCCGCCCTAGGCGGGTACCTATTAAAAAACAACCTTTGGGACGGAACGTTGATATCCATTGAGCAAAACCAGAGCATGACAAATCCGAATATCGTTAAACTCTTGGCTAAAGCTAACCGTAATGGCAGCCCCCAGGTGATGTTTGGTGGAGGGGCCATTACTCGGATGGATGGAAAATATCTTTTAACGTAACCGACTTTTCTCAGTTTTCTGCTCAGCCATCCGCGGTAGCCTATTGCGAGCCCTTAATAACGAAGCAGATGGAAGCCTCAGATGCGCCTGTAGGGCGAAAATGTAAAAGATCATAATACAATTTTTGAATTTACCGGATAGGGAATTCTTTTTGAATTTGCAATTTGTTCGAATTCACGAATGATAAGCCTTCTCGGGTTTATCTTTCATTTTCATGCAAGATTCAGGCTATATCACTGCGCAATCCTTTCATATGCGTGGGCAGCACGGAGAATTTTTGCTTCCGACCAGGGCGGCCCTATGATTTGCAGGCCCATGGGCAGGGAATTCGTGGTAAATCCGCAGGGGATGGATATGGCCGGAAGGCCGGTGAGATTGAAAGGGGCGGTAAACCGAGTCAGCAAGGATGCCTGTTCCACGGCATTCGGGCCGACAATGAGGGGTGCGGGAACAGGTGTGGTGGGCGTCAACAGAAGATCATAATTTTCAAAAAACCGTATGAATTTGTGACGAAGGATCGACTGGGACCGGCGGGCCTTAATGTACTGGGTTGAAGTCACGGCAACACCCATTTGGAGACGCTCCAGGACGTCTTTACCAAATTTCCCCGGATGCTTCTTCAGCCCTTCTTCGTGAAACGCCGCCGCATCGCTCACCGTCATTATCCCGTTTGCACCGGAAGCCTCCCGGGCATCGGAAAAATCAACATCAAAGACATGCGCACCCAGATTTTGAAACACCCTGGCCGCTTCGTGAACAGCTTGAACAACTCCCGGATCGGTTTTTTCCGAGAAAAACTCGCCTTTTGCCCACCCGATTTTCAAACCCTTCGCCCCGATTGCAATGGAGGAGCAGTAATCGTCCGCCGGCCTGTCCACGGAGTAGGGGTCCAAGGGATCATGTCCGGCAATTGCCTGAAAAAGAAGAGCTGCATCCATAACATTGCGGGCCATGGGCCCGGCATGATCCAGGTTCCAGCTCAAGGGGATGACCCCCCGGACACTGACGCGGCCATAGGTGGGTTTCAGGCCAACGCACCCGCAAAGGGATGCGGGAATGCGGATGGAGCCGCCCGTATCACTTCCCAGGGATCCCATGCAAAGCCCGGCCACCAGGGCTGCGGCAGAGCCCCCGGAAGACCCTCCGGCAATCCGGTCCAAAGAGCGGGGGTTTCTACAGGCGCCGAAATGAGGATTGACGGTGGTGACGCCCAGGGCGATTTCATGCATATTGAGCTTGCCCAAGAGGACTGCCCCGGCATCAAACAGTTTGTCAACTACCTTTGCATTGGCTTTAGGGATGAAATCGGCAAAAAACGTTGACCCGGCCGTGGTTCGAATACCCCGGGTTTCATAAAGATCTTTTAAGGCAATGGGGATCCCGCATAATGCACCGGGCTTTGCTCCCCCCGAAGATCTGTATCGGCCCAAGATCTGATCGGCTTCTTTGGCCTGCTGTTTTGCAACATCCGCAGTAACCGTGATAAAGGCGTTTAGTTGGGGATCAAGTTTCGAAATTTCTTCCAGATGGGCATCCGTCAATTCCCCGGATGTGATGTCGCCTTTTTGCAAAAGCCCTGAGGCTTGGGTGATGGAGAGTTTTGTCAGGTCCATAAAATTGCCCCTTTAGAATAAAATTTCCATGCCCTTTGTTTTGAATGGTCCCGGATCATTCTCTATTCCGTCCTGATCATCTCAATTTTTGTTGCAGAGGAAAGGGTGTATAGATCGGGACGCCTGTCATGAAGAGGCCTGACCGTTGCCACATGGCGCTGCTGGGCCAAGGAGGATAAGGTCAACTCCGAAACAACCGCTGCTTCAACATTGGGATCCGCCTCCCCCTCAATCCCTTTTTCAGGAAACGAAAAATCACTGGGGGTGAGTATCGCAGACTGGCTGTAGTTTAAAAAGGAGCCTGCCGGGGTTTGCATGTTTCCCACATTGCCCGTAATGACCACATAAATAAAGTTTTCCACGGCTCTTGCCTGGGCGCAATGGCGGACCCTGTGGTAGGCTTTTTTCTCTTCCGTGTAATAGGGAACGAAAATAATTTCAGCCCCGGACAGGGTCAGCAAACGGGATACTTCCGGAAACTCGATATCATAACATACCTGAATGGCAATCCTGGCAAAGGGCGTCTTAAAGATGCGTATGGCTCTTCCGGGCTCTATGTTGGCTTCCTGCCGTTCCTCAGGGGTGATATGAAGTTTTTCCTGGGTATAGACATTGCCGGTGGGTGTAAACAAGTGGGCGGTGTTATAGATTTTGCCGTCGTCCAACACCGGTTGGGTCCCTCCGATGATATGAACATTATGTTTCCGGGCCAGCCTCGAAAACATTTCCAAATATCGATCCGTATAACCCGCAAGGCGTCGGACCAGATCTTTATAGGTAGTATCTTTCATGCAGCTGAACATCTGGAAGGTGAAATATTCCGGAAAACACAAAAAGTGACAGTGATAGGAATCGCTGAATTCAACAAAAAAGGTTACATTTTTTTCCAGATCTTCCCACGAATTCACCTGTTTCATGGCATACTGGGCCGCGCAAACCCTCATCCGGCGGGCAGGATGCTTCACAGACACAAATGAGGTGATTTTCTTTTTCGATATATCAAAATCCGGATTCGGCATCTCCAAATAAGTACTGTAGTTCAGGCTGGACATGTCCACAGTGATATCCAATTGTACTTTTCGAACCTGATACCCTACTTTAAGATGTGCATTGAGCGCCTGGTCCTTTAATTCGCCGGAGAGGACCTTGTCCACATATTGCTCAGCCGTCATCCTGCCGGCGTAGTCAATATATCCTGGAATCCGCCCATAGGCGATCATCCGTTTGAGGTTGTATCTTTTGAGCAATGCTTTTCTTCGCTGATAAAGCATCACCGCCACGCCTTTTCTGCGGTAGTCCGGATGAACGCCGATATCGGCGCCATATAATGTATCCCCGTCCTGGTTATGGGTGCTGAATGTTCCTGCACCGGTAATTTCATCCACATCATACCAGAATTCATCGTCAATATTCACGATGATGGAAGTTGCATATCCGATGATTCTGTCCCCGTCCAAAGCAACAAACTGCCCGTCCGGAAAAGTCTTAAACTGCATTTCATACTGGCGCTCACTGTAAGTATATTCCGGTGGATAATCATTATAGATGGCCTTGCTGCACTCGATCAGTTGAGGAATATCGGATACTCGCCACCGGCGTGTTGTGATTCTTGTCCGTTTTTTTTTCAATTTCATCACCGTTATTTTTTTTATAAATCTGATTTACATCTTCAACATCCAATTCATTTCTGATTACTCCAACAGATCAGCATCCCCGGAAGAGGATACCAGCAATGTGGTGGGCATGCCGCGTAACAATTGCTCAATATTCTCCTGGAATGCTGCTGAATTTTCTTCTGCGGGCACATTAAACCCAAGCATCACCACAGAGGCATCATGAGAATGCCGGTGAAGGACGGTCGCAAGGGATTCCTCTGAAACAACAATCTCCACCTCCGCATCCACCCTGGCGGCATCCACCAGATGGGTAAGGGCGTCAAAGGACGGCTCCCTGCCGGCTTCGTTTTGGATCAAACGCAACAGGCGGATCTTTGCTTCCGACCACTCCCAGTTCAAGGTCAATAAATGGCTCAAGATAACCATCAGGGAGCCGTTTTCCTGACCCCTCCACCAGATATCGATTCTGCGGGCACCCTTTTCTTTTGGAAGACCGTTGTCCTTGATGGCAATGAGGTTCTTCCCGAGCAATCGTACGGTATTCAGGAGGCGAACAAAGGATTGGACATTTTCTTTTTCAGACGACCATCCCATGAAAACAATATTGGGGCTCAAGGGACCCACGGCATGACCCTGGATCAGGGCGATGAGACCGTCATTGATATTGTGGGACACCACCACGGTGGAAAGCGCGTCAAAGTCATTTTCCACAAGAAAGCGCTTAAGCTGGGTGACGGCTGTCTCTCTCATCTTGGCGATTTCCATGAAATCACCCTCCAATATTCTGGCCAGGGTGACCAAACCCCGTTCCTCGCCGATCCACAATGCGTAAAGGGTCATGGTTAAACGGGTTTCCGGATTACCTGTAAGAACGAGGATCGTAGGCCGCCAGTTCTTGGAGTGTGTGGGCATTTTTGCTATTTTCAGAAGGTTTGCCCGAAGCCTGGAGTACATAAATCCCCATCTGGCATCGCCAAAACGCGCTTCAAACAATCGGCGTTTCAGCCAGCTGTACAAACCAAAAAGAACCACCCCGGCAACGATTGCGGCAAGGGGATCCACCAGAATCGCCGCAGCCATGCATGCCAGGGTCCCGCAAATGGCCGATACCCAGTGATAATATCTGAACCTGGGCCTGAAGGACGGGTTTCCGGAAAAAGACTCGATAAACGCGGCCAGATTCAACATGCCGTAGGTATAAAGGAAGAACATGGTCACCACAGCGGCAAGGATGTTAAAAGCTCCACCGCCGGAATCTCCCCCGGCCCAAAGGATGACGGCAAAGGATATGGCCAATGTCAACATCAGAGCCCGGCGGGGTTCATCCCCGTGTGTGGTTCCTTTGGCAAACGGGTTCAAAACAGGAATGACCTTATCCCTGGCCACAGCTTGCAGAACCCTGGGCGCCCCCAAAAAGGACCCGATGGCGCTGGAAAGCGTTGCGGCGTATACGCCTGCGGAAACGAGGAATCCCATTCCAAACAGCGCTTGCTCCCGAAGCAGCTCAAAGGATGAATGGAGCAATTGGGACTGGGTTTGGGAACCTCCGCACAGTAATATCTGGCCGGCATAAACCACAAATCCAACTCCCACGGCAGCAAGGGTTCCCACGGGGATGGCCCTTTTGGGGTCCTTAAGATCCCCGGACATGTTGACCCCTGCCATAATCCCTGTCACTGCCGGGAAAAAAATCGCAAATACGCCCCAAAAAGAGTGAGAAGACACGTATTGGGCATACTGCCAGTTCTGGCGAAAAAGATCCGGTTGAAAATGTGTGGCCGAACCCCCGAGAAACGTCACAATGGCCAGACCCAATACGACCATAATGACATATTGTGCTTTTACGGCCCATTTTGCCCCCACATAAGCAATCAAAAAAAGAACCGCCGTTGTTCCGAGCGCAATCATTCGAAAGCCGCCGGATAAGTCCGGGAACGTTCTCACAAGGGCCTCGGTAAAACCCAGAACGTAGAAAGGAACCGAAATCGCCTGGGCGGAAAACAAGGCAAGACCGATGGTACCGCCAAATTCGGGCCCTAGTGAGCGGGAAATTAAAAAATAGGCGCCACCGCCGGCCACCGGCGTGTTGGTTGAAACTGCCGAGATGGACAAAGAAGTCAGCAAGGTAATGGACTTTGATATCAGCAGAATCACCAAAAGGCTGAATATCCCCGCTTCTCCAATCACAAAACCGGTGCGCATGAACATGATGACGCCGAAGATCGTCAAAATCGATGGCGTAAACACCCCGCCGAAGGTTCCCAACTGGTTGGAAACCCGGGCTATTTGTTCGCTTCCTTTTTTAATATTGGCATTCATAGGGATCCCGGTTACTCAATCAATGATTGCTTTTATTCTTCCTTACTTCCCCTGTAAAATGTTTTTGCTTGTTCATCACCGCTTTTTGCTTCTCTTTGCCCCCGGCATTTTTTTCCACAGGAATGGACTTTCCAGAAAAGGGGTCTTTTTCCGTATGGTACATCAAGGTGGCGTAGGTGGAGGGGGACGGCGTGAAAATCTGGACCTGCTCAGGCAGCATTTTCAATCTTTTTAAAGCGTAGGCCCGCAGGTCGTTCATGTGTGAGAGTGTGCATCCCGGGTGTGCTGCCATGAGGTAATAGGTTAAAAAGATTTTTTCGCCGGATTTTTTTTGAATGTCTTCAAACATCTTTAAAAATTGCTCCAACACATTCCGGCCCGGCTTGCCCATCAGCTCCAGAACCTCATCGGCCACATGTTCAGGAGCAATTTTAAGCTGGCCTGAAGCATGGTTCCGAAGAACTTCTTCCAGGTAACTTTGCCCGTTTACTTCATCGGCCACAACCAGATCGTGGCGCAAACCGGAACCGAGAAAAGCCTTTCTTACGCCGGGTATTCTCCCCAAGGCCCGGAACAGTTGGATCTGGGGGCCGTGGTCCTTTTTCAAAGAACGGCATGGTGTCGGAAAGAGACAGCTTTTATTGGAACAGGCCCCCTTGGTGGCTATACGGTTGCAAGTCATGGCATACATATTGGCCGTGGGCCCGCCCACATTGGAGATGATGCCTTTGAATTGTTGATGAGAAGCATAGGAAACCGCCTCCCGTACCAGGGAAGCCTTTGTCCTGGAAATCACCTGGCGGCCCTGGTGCACGGCAATGGCACAAAACCGGCATTCCCCGAAACACCCCCGGTGGGTTGTCAGGGAGAACTGAATCGTATCCAAAGCGGAAACCTTCCCCATGGCCGCATAATAAGGATGGACCTCATGAACATAGGGCAATTCAAAAACCCCATCCAGTTCTTCCTGGGTCAACGGCCATTGGGGCGGGTTGTGAATCAGATACCGGGTGTCCTGCTGCTGGTACAATCGTTTGGCGGTGCGGGGATCGTTATTGGCATAAAAAGCGGAGAACATCCGGGCGAATTGTTCCTTATCCGACGCCGCAACCGTATGAGCCGGAAGCTCCATATCCCCCTGGTTAAAAAAACCGTCATCTCCCGGCGGCTGGCTGGCGATATAACAAAGCCCCCGGATATGCCGATAATCCATTTTGTCACGCAGGCCCTCGGCCAGTTCCAGGATGGTTTTCTCCCCCATGCCGTAAACCAGAGCATCCGCCTTGGCATCAAAAAGAATGGAACGCCGAATGTTGTTGCTCCAGGCATCGTAATGGGAGACCCGTCGCAGACTGGCCTCAATCCCGCCCAGCACGATGGGCACGGTGTTTTTGAAATACCGCCGGATCAGGTTGGAATAAGCAATGGCGGCCCGGTCCGGCCGTCGGGTGTTTTGGCCTCCGGGGGTGAGATCGTCTTTTCGCCGGGGTTTGTTGGAAGCGGTTTTGTTGGCGATCATGCTGTCCACGCTTCCTCCGGTAACCCCCCAGAACAAAAGGGGCTCCCCCAACCGGGTAATATCATGATCCTGGTCCATGCCCGGCTGGGCGATGATACCCACCCGGAATCCCCCGTCAAGCAGCACCCGTCCGATCACCGCAGCCCCGATATGAGGCGAATCGATATAGGTATCGCCGGTCACCAGGATGATATCCGGGCAATCCCAACCCAGCCGGTCCATCTCTTGCCGGGTGGTGGGAATAAACGAAAACCGATTCTGTGGGTCGCCTTCTTTTTTAAGGTTTCTCATGCTTTCAGTTGTCAAACCCTATACCAGTTTTCAGTCTTCAACCCTGAAAATGTTTTATAGTCTTCAACATTGCGAGTTACCAGAATCAGATTATTTATTCTGGCAATCGCAGCAATCTGACCCTCCACAAACGGGGGCGTCTTTCCTTTTGACGACAACCTCACACGCTCTGCGGCGTGCCATTCTGCAGCACTATCATCATAGGGGAGAATCAGCATGGTTTTTCGAACCACATCGTTGAGGAATGATTCAATAAGTGTACGTTTGCGAGATTTTGGAAGACGCAGGCAACCATATTGAAGCTCGTGCCAAACTGGAGCTGCTGTCACAATTTCATCAGTGTGTTTCTCAAGATGATCGAGAAGGGAAACATTGGGTGTCGTCTTCACGCACTCGGATAGGACATTCGTGTCCAACAAGTATTTCATGATTCAAATTCAGCCTCTCTACCCGCTGAAGGATCCCGAAGACTCTCAAAATCAGCGTCAGCAATTTTCACCTTGCCATCCTGATTGACCTGCCTATAGGTCATTAAGGCACTCCAAAATCCCCTGCTTTTCTGTTCCATCAATTGGTATTCATGAACCGATAACAGAACTGCCACCGCCTCACCTCGTCTGGTCAACTTGACGGGGGGTCCTTTTTCCACTTGATGGATGATGGAGGGCAACTTGTTTTTAGCCTCAGCTATAGAAAATTGACTTTTCAGAATCCTCACCTCCTTTATATTTTTGCCGAATTATAGCCATCTTAATGGCCATAATCAAGAAAAACCGGTTGAGATTTTCCGGGCCCTTGGTTTCGAATCACGACCATGCATACACAAACCATACAAAGCCCTTTCATTTTTTTCTTGCGATGATTTTTTTTATGGATATGATTAGGTTCGAAAATTTTGAGCTTTGCTGCAAAAAATATCAAACCCCAAATAGACATTTTTAGGAGGAATAAAATGGCAGAAAGAGAAGTTGTACTTGTAGATGGCATGAGAACCGCATTTGGCAGAATGGGCGGTAGTTTGAAGGATTATTTTTGTTCCAAACTGGGCAGCATTGCCCTAAAAGGGTTGGTGGAAAAAACAAAAATATCGGAAAAAGCCCATGTGGACAGTGTTTTTGCCGGAGCCGCAGCCCATTGTTCCAACACCGGTAATCCGGCCAGGTGGATCACCCTGGCCGCCGGTCTTCCCCAGGAAACATCCGCATCCTATATTGAAATGCAGTGTGGATCAGCCATCGACGCCATCAACCATGCGGCATGGAAGATCCTGGCCAACCAGGCGGACATCGTCATTGCCGGAGGCATGGAATCCTACAGCCAGATGTTTACAAAATTTTCCATGTCCGTCCAGCCGTACAAACTGACCCCGCCTTCAGCCATCCGCAGCATGCTGTCTCCGATTCCGACCGATAACATGAGCATGGGATTGACCGCTGAAACGCTTCAGGTGATGTATGATATTCCCCGTGAAGCATCCGATGAATTCGCCTTTCAGAGCCAGATGAGAACCAAAATGGCCATGGAAAACAACTACTTTAAAGATGAAATCGTTCCGGTGGTTATTCCCGCGACCCGCAAAACCCCGGAAATCATCATCGACAAGGACGAACATCCCCGGCCCGAAACCACCCTGGCCGGATTGGCCAAACTGGCCCCGGCCTTTAAGGAAGGCGGCACAGTCACTGCGGGCAACGCCTCCGGGCAGAATGACGGCGCGGCATTCGTTTTGATGATGAGCGCTGAAAAAGCAAAGGAACTGGGTTACACCCCCATGGCCAAATGGATCGCTGGCGCGGATTACGGTTGCGACCCCAAAATCATGGGCATTGGACCGGCTTACGCGGTTCCCCGGGCCATTAAACGGGCGGGCTTGAAATTGTCCGACTTTGACCATATGGAATGTAACGAAGCCTTTGCCGTTCAGAATCTCGCGGTGATCAAGGAAATCGAAAAACAGACAGGGGAAAAGGTGGACCGGGAAAAATGGAACCCCCTGGGCGGCGCCATTTCCTATGGCCACCCCAATGGGGCGTCTGGTGCACGGATCTGCATGTTCACCATGCGTCAGCTGATCCGCACCGGCGGCCGATACGGTTTCTTCAGCTCCTGCTGCGGCGGTGGCCTGGGAGTTGCCACGGTCATTGAGAACCTGCAAAGATAATTTCAATAACAAACAAGAAAAGCCCGCTTGGCCATCAGCGGGCTTTTCTCATGGATAATGAAACAAACCTTTTTAATCTCTCTTATAACGGCCAACCAACCGATTCATTCCGATAAGATGCGGTTCTATTTTTGCCAGGAGCTGCC
>VMSV01000123.1 GCA_013791935.1 Desulfobacteraceae bacterium
ATTTGCAGTTAATATAAAACAACCAGTTGCATGAAATCAATGGAAATAAACCAATAATAGTGAGCCAACAATCTTGATACCCAGGCCATTCTTTCAAAAAAATGACCCCCTGCCTTTAATAACGTTTGCGAAAATATATTAATCGAATTAAAATCAATCACCTAACAAGGGAGATTGCTTAAGCATGTCGACCCATTTAAAACCCACTCCATTTGCTAAAAAGAAAATGACGGTGAAAACCATGAAAGAATTATTATCCCGGCAAGGTGATTTTTCGCGTCTTTCCCAAGATATTCTATGGGATGTCAGCATGGGAATATTTATCATACAGGACCGGTGTTTTATTTATGTGAACCCGCTCTTCCAAACCCTTAGCGGCTATTCATTGGATGAATTAATCGGTACGGATCCAATGGATTACGTGCATCCCGATGACCGGGAGATGGTGAGCGAAAGCGCCATCAAAAGCCTGAAGGGGGGCAATAGCCGTTATGAATACAGGCTCATCAGAAAGGATGGCCAGGTTCTTTGGGTGATCGAGATGGTCACCTCGATCACGCACCAGGGAAAACGTGCCGTACTCGGTTGTTCCGTGGACATTACCGAGCGTAAGCAAATTGAAGACAAGTTGCTCCAAAGTGAGGAAAAATACCGATCCATTTTGGAAAACATCGAAAATGGATATGCGGAGACGGATCTTCAAGGCAATTTTATCTTTTTTAATCCAGCGCTCTGCAAAATTCAGGGATATCCCAAAGAAGAACTCATGCGAATGAACTATCGCGATTTAATGGATGAAGAAAATGCCATAAAAATCTATGAAAAATACAACAAGGTGTTTGCAACCGGTGAATCCGAAAAAGAAGTCCAATATGAAATTATCACAAAAAGCGGGGTTAGAAGATATTTAGAAACCTCTATCGTCGCTATAAAAGATAAAGCCGGCCGAACTGTTGCGTTTCGGGGCATTGTGCGGGACAGATCCGAGCGGAGGGAAGCGGAGGAATTAATACGGCAGTCCGAAAAGAGATACCGAACCATCATCGAACAGATGGAGGACGGCTATTTTGAGACGGACCTGCCAGGTAGTTTTACCTTTGCAAATGAAGCGGAGTGCCGAAACCTAGGATATCCGCTTGAAGAATTAATCGGCATGGATAGCAGTAAATACACGGATAAAAAAAATGCAAAAGCCCTGCGTCGTTTATTTGTCGAGGTCTATAACACAGGCACTTCTATAAAAGCTTATGATTTTGAACTCACCAAAAAAGACGGGACAAAGTCTTTTAATGAAATATCCGCTTCTCTGATCAGAAACGCTGAAGGTGAACCGGTTGGTTTTCGGGGTATTGCCCGAGATGTCACCGAACGTATGAGAATGGAAGAACAGATCAGAGAATCCGAGGAAAGATATCGAACCATCATCGAGGAGATGGAAGAATGGTATTTTGAAACAGACCTGACCGGCAATATCACTTTTTGCAACGATATTTTTGCCGATATCCTGGGGTATCATCACAAAGAGCTGACCGGCCTGAATTTTCAAACCTTCATCAATAAGGATGACTCGGATTCTGTAACGAATTTATTCAAACAAGTCTTTACAACAGGTCAGCCTACCAAAAATTTCCCCTATGAATTTATCAGACCGGATGGCAGTAAATTATTTGCCGAGTTTTCCATCTTTCCCAAATGGGACAAGGATGCCAAGGTTGTTGGATTTCGTGGCATCGGGCATGACATTACTGTGCGAAAAAGCGCTGAAGAGAGGATTCAGTACTTGGCCACTCACGACACGCTGACGGGATTGCCCAACCGTTATATGTTCAGCCAGTTGCTGACTCATGCCCTTCAGGCCGCCCAACGCTATCAGAGACAGTTTGCCGTGTTATTCATCGACCTGGATCGCTTTAAAATTATCAATGATACCCTGGGGCATGAAGCCGGTGATAAATTACTTCAGGAAATATCCATGCGGTTAACCCAGTCCCTGCGGGCGGTCGATGTGGTCGCCCGGCTTGGCGGTGACGAGTTTGTAATATTGATCGAAGAATTGAGCGATTTGAACCAAATCGAAATCGTGGCCAATAAAATACTTTCCACCGTCCTTAAGCCTGTCACGCTCATGAATGAAGAATGCCGCGTAACGGCAAGCATCGGCATCAGTGTGTTTCCAAAGGACGCGCAAGATGAACAATCCCTGATGAAAAACGCCGATTTAGCCATGTATCTCGCCAAGGAAGAGGGCAAAAATAATTATCAGTTTTACGCTTCCGATATTCAATCAAAATCTCTGGAGGCCCTATCCATAGAATCAAACCTTCGCTTTGCGGTGGAACGAAACGAACTGACGCTGCAGTACCAGGCCAAAGTGGATTTCAAAACCAACACCATCAATGGTGTAGAGGCATTGCTGCGATGGGATAGTCCCGTCCTTGGCTCCGTAACCCCAACGCAATTCATTCCTGTGGCTGAAGAATCCGGATTGATCATATCCATCGGCAAGTGGGTATTGAGGACTGCGTGTGTACAAAATGTCGCGTGGCAACGCGAGGGCCTTCCTCCTATCCGCATGGCGGTAAATTTGTCCCTTCGGCAACTTACAGATGGTTTTTTAGTAGAAGATATTAATAAAATCCTGCTTGAATCCGGCATGGAACCGAATCTTTTGGAATTGGAAATCACCGAAAGCATGGTGATGCATAACCCTATACGCATTATTCATGTGCTGGAGGAGATCAGGAAATTGGGCGTGCATCTTGCCATTGACGATTTCGGCACCGGATACTCATCCCTTGCCCAGCTCAGGAACTTCCCTGTCGACACGCTGAAGGTGGATCGATCCTTTATTCGCAACATTACCAAAGATGCTGATGATAGAGCGATTACCGAGGCGATTATATCCATGGGCAAAACGCTAAGCCTTACGGTCATTGCCGAAGGTGTAGAAACGGAAGAGCAAATGAATTTCTTAAAGGACCACTCCTGTGACGAAATGCAGGGCTTTTTCTTCAGTAAACCTGTAAAACCGGAACAATTTGCCGTCCTGTTACGGGAGCATGAACCCTTTCCAAAAAAGTGAATCGGAAGAATACCGGGCATCCTGAGTTATGGAACGCATGTTCCATTATTAACGGTATTTCCTCTCATATAGGTTTTCCTCAAACGGCGCTCTTCTTCCCGGACAATGGGTCTGGGGGCACAACATGCAGGTTTCAAAATGGTCTTCCGTGGCATAGATAACCCCGGACCTGGATTTTTCAGGCTTCATCATGAGGCTGGGTAGAAGGCTAAGGCCGATGGCTTGTTCTGTATCTCCCAGAAGAGCAAAAAGGGGGGCTTGTTCCGACAGGGGCCAGTCCTCCTCGAGTTCTCCGGGGCACATTTCCGTGGTTCTCCCCGGATTGTAGTCCTCCATGATGCTGTGTTTCAGGGCCTTGGACGCAAAAGCCAGGGCCGTCTGCTTCAAGGCCTCCATCCAGAATTTATGCAGCACGCTTTTGAAGGAGGATGACCATTCCTCCAGTTCCGTTCCGCAGGTGGCGGCAAAGGCAAACAATCGGGTTTGATTTTTCAGGTTTACTGCGAGAACCCGGCTTTTGAAGAGCATGCCTCCGGCAAGGGTGCTGTCCTCATTTATCTCCTCAAGGCCTAACATCCTGACCATGGATTTGGGCCTGGCAACATCCATGGATATTTTGGAAAGTTTCGAAAAATCGTTGGCATATCTACTGTTTTCGGGGATAGCCAACATTTTCATCAGGATCGGGAGATCCGGAGAAAAAGGGATTTGGTCAAGGATGACGGTATCTTTTTCAATGGTTTTCTTTTTCATGGTGTGTTTACCCCAACGGATGAAGCATAAGGTTCCAGAACAAGGCTCTCCATGAACAGTTTGCGGAAATCAGGTTTTACGGCCAATTCCAAAAGGGTTGCTTTGGCCGCAATTTCCAGGGATTTTTTTCTTTCCAGGGCTGAAACCAGGATCATTCGTGCTCCGGCTCCGGCGGCATTTCCCATTTGCACGAATCGGCTTGAAGGAAGCATGGGCAAAAGACCGATGGCTTTGGCGCTTTCGAGGTCAATGTAGTTGCCGAACGCCCCGGCCACCAGGACCTGTGAAAGTTCCTTCACGGTAAGGTGATGGTTTTGAAGCAATGCCTTGATGCCGGTCTGAATCGCGGCCTTGGCCAGCTGAACTTCCCTCACATCTTTCTGAGTCAGGGTGATTTCCCTTGTTCCATTGGCGCCATCTCCGGAAAAAAGGACAAATTCCCGTTCGTTATTTCGGATTCTTGTTCTACCAGGGTCCTTCATGACGCCGGTTTTGTCTATGATTCCGTTCTCCAGGAGCTGACTTACGGCATCCAGGATGCCTGACCCGCAGATCCCCGTGGGGGGAATATCGCCGATGGTCTGAACATCCACCTGGCAATTGTTGATGCGCACATGCTCCATGGCACCTTCCGCGCCCCGCATGCCGTGACGAATGTGGGCCCCTTCAAAGGCCGGGCCTGAAGCGCAGGAGACGCTGGAGATGAACCCGGGGGCCACCAAGCTGATTTCCGTATTGGTGCCGATGTCCAGGATCAGCCGGGTTCCGGTGCTTTGTTGGTGATCTGAAGCGAGAATCGCCGCCACATGGTCTGAACCGATAAACCCGCCGATGAGAGGCGGCAAATGGAGGATGGCGTTTTCTGCCAGCTTCAGACCTACTTCCCGGGCTTTGATATTTACCTCGGATTTTATTGCCGGAACATAGGGGGCCTTTGCCAGTTGGGAAACGGGCAGGTTTAAAAAAAGATGGTGCATGGCGGTGTTGCCCACCGCCACCGCCTGCTGAATGTCTTCAGGGTGTCTTCCGATGTCTTTGGTGATCTTTTGAATCCATGAATTGAGTTCGTTCACAACCGTTTTCTGCATGCGTTGATCATGATCAGAAAGGGCAATCCGGGAGATTACATCCTCCCCATACTTGATCTGGGGATTCATCCATCCCTGTGAAGCCAGGGTTTCGCCGGTTTCGAGATCCACCAGAAAAAGAGCAATCTTGGTGGTTCCAAGATCCATTGCCAAACCCATGGGGGCTGATGGATTGAATGCTGCCATGCCGATTCCAGAGGGATAAGCAATCCTGCATTCAACCTGGGTTCTCTGGGGGGCGGACAGGGGTTCGGCTGGAACCTGGAGTGTGGTATCTTCCAAGGGAATGGTCCGGCAGGCGAGCCTGAATCCGGATTCTATCTCTTCCGGGGAAAGAAATTGCTCTTCTTCCTGCGTCCGATCCGAAACCGCCCCGGAAACAACCTGTACCTTGCAATGGCCGCAGGTGCCGTTTCCCCCGCAGACATTCAACAGCCCGATATTGAGTCTCCGGGCGGCTTCCAGGATGGAGGTTCCTTCAGGAAAAATTCCCCTTTGTCCCATGGGTTGGAATAGGATGCGATGGGTTTTCATTCGAGCTCACACCAAGCGTCTTTTTTTGAATGCCGCGAGGTAATTCATGCAGAACCGGTCCTTTCCCAATACCATCAAGGCGGCTTTCAAGGAGCCGAAGAGAAGGTTGTCCGTAGGATCGAGAATGGCCGCGTCCAGTCCTGAAGCCATGGCGGTGATCAAAAAGGTGCGGTTGATGAGCTTTCTTCCCGGAAGGCCGAAGGACACATTGGTCAACCCGCAGGTGGTGTGAACACCGGGAAGCATCTCCATGATTTTTGTAATAGCAGTGAAAGTGGCTTTTGCAGAATGGATGTCATTGGCCAGGGGAAACACCAGGGGATCGATGTACAGGTCCGAGAGGGGAATGCCTGCTGTGGTCACTTCCTCGGCAAGCTTTCCGGCGATCCGGATTTTATCCTCCACGGTCTGGGCCAGCTTCCCTTCAGCCTGGCAAAGGCCGATGATTTTGGCCTGGTATTGTTTCACAAGGGGAAGGATGATTTCCAGGGACCTGGGTTCAAGGCTCACGGAATTGATCATGGGGGGGTTTTCAGCATAAGGGATCACTGCTTTAATGATTCCAGGGTTAGCGCTGTCCAGGCACAGGGGTTTCGGGGTGGCCTTTTGAACCGTGTCCATGAGCCACTTCAGTCGGTTTTCCTCGTGGTCCGCAAAAGCCCCGGCATTCACATCAATATAATCCGCCCCGGCTTCATCCTGTAGGATGGCTTCATTCTGAATGAAACCGCTGTCTCGACGTTCCATGGCGTCTGCAATGGATTTTCTGGTGGAATTGATACGTTCTCCGATAATCAGCATAGGGGATTCTCCGTGGAAGGGTTTGAATTTGCAGTGACTTCATACCATGGGTACACGGAATTCACCAATCTTTTTTATTGACATTTATGGGATCTTAACGGAAAAAGAACCATTCGCCCCCGTTTTTCGCTTCATGATTAAAGACAATAAAATCAATTAAATATAACTCATTTCCACCATTGTTTTCATGGGAAAGGACTCAAGAATGACGGAAAAGCTGGTTGATGCCATCGTCGAAATGCAGGAAGAGGAAGCCTTGAAACTTGTAGCAGAACTCATGGGTCAGGGGGAAAACTCTATGAAGATTCTGGATGCCTGTTCCGAAGCCATGGCCATTGTGGGGAAACGATTTGAAACCGGGGAGTACTTTCTACCCCACCTCATCATGAGTGGTGAAATCCTCAAACAGATCTCAGAAAAGGTCAAATCCGGGCTGGCGACTGGTTTTGAAAGAAAAACCCTTGGCCGGGTGGTCATGGGAACGGTGGAAGGTGATATCCACAACATCGGCAAAGACATTGTTTGCTTCCTTCTGGAAGTAAATGGATTTGAGGTTCGGGATATCGGGGTGGATGTTTCCCCGGCAAAATTCGTGGAAGCCATTCGGGAGTTCAAACCCCGGGTGGTGGGCATGAGCGGTCTTTTGACCCTGGCCTATGATTCCATGAAAAATACCGTCAAGGCCATTGAAGAGTCCGGACTGAGGGACAGCGTGAAAATCATGATCGGCGGGGCTCCAACCAGCGAGAAAGTATGCGTTTATGCCGGGGCTGATGCCCATGGATCGGATGCCATGGCGGCAATATCCTTGGCCAAACAATGGATGGGAGGTGACTGACATGAAGGAAAGATGGATCACAATAAGTCCCGATGCGGATGAAAAACAGGAAAAATGGCTGGAAACCTGGGCTGCAGGGGACCGGATAAAGTTTGAGGGTGAAGAAGCCAAGGCAAAATATCTTGAAAAAACCCGGATCATCAAGGACGCCATTCAACTGAAAAAGACACCGGAAAGGATTCCCATCGCGCCTTCCATGGGATATTTCCCTCTGGAATACGCCGGGGTATCACCCTATGAAGCCATGTATGATCCTGAAAAGGCTCTCAAAGCCGCTGAAAAATGTTTGAACGATTTTGAACAGGATGTGTTTGCCGGGGCAGGGGGCATGCCGGGTTCGGTTCTGGATATTCTGGATTTGAAAATGTACCAGTGGCCCGGCCACGGGGTTTCAAAAAACCGGGAATTTCAATACGTGGAAGGGGAGTACATGCGGGCCGATGAATATCAGGACCTCATCGATGATCCCACCGCCTGGTTTTTAACGCGGTACTTCCCCAGGGTCTTCGGCAGCCTCAAGGGGTTCGAACTTCTGCCGGTAATGCCTTCCATCAACGAGATCGTGCTGGTGAACGGCCTTGCAATTCCGTTTGCAGCACCGGACCTCCAAAAAGCCTTGACCAGCTTGATGGAAGCAGGCCAGGTAGCCATGGACTGGGGCAAAAAAACAGCCCCATTCACCCGGTCGGTTCTGGCCAAAGGCTATCCTGCCATGGGCGGCGGGTTTGCCAAAGCCCCCTTTGATGTACTCGGGGATACCCTGAGGGGCACCCAACAGATCATGATGGATCTGTTCCGGTATCCGGATGAAGTCAAGGAGGCCTGTGAGCGCCTGGCCCCCATCATGGTGAAAACAGCGGTAACCGCAGCCAAAAGAAGCGGATCTCCCTTTATCGGCATGCCTCTCCATAAGGGGGCAGACGGTTTCATGTCTGAAAAGCAGTTTCTCGCCTTCTACTGGCCAACCCTGAGAAAAGTTCTCATAGGCATTATGGACGAAGGGCTGATCCCCATGCCTTTTGCCGAGGGCGGCTATAACTCGCGGCTTGAAATCATCTCAGATCTGCCCAAGGGAAAAACCATCTGGATGTTTGATCAGACCGATATGGGAAGGGCCAAGGAAACCATCGGAAAGGTGGCCTGTATCAAGGGCAATGTTCCCCTGGATCTGATGTGCACCGGAACACCCCAAGAAGTCATGGCCTATTGCAAAACCCTGATGGAGGTTGCCGGGAAGGACGGGGGGTATATTTTCTCAACCGGGGCCGGGCTTCAGGGCGCGAAAGTGGAAAATGTTCGTGCGCTTTTTGATGCCGGAAAGGCCTTTGGAAAGGTTGTATAGAGGCCGCTCGACGATATAAAAGAGTTTGATTGCCCATGGAATGGGGCCTGGGGGTTTGCCCGGATCACCCGGCATCCAAAACCCTGCGAATGGATGTGGCGAGTTCACGGGTGTCCACCGGTTTCATTAAAAAAGCTTTTATACCCATGGACGTGGCCTTTTGGGAGTTCATTTGGGAGCTGAATCCCGTGCAAAGAATGATGGGGATATTTTTTCGAATTTTCAGCAATTCTTCCGCCAATTGCTCACCGGTCATCTTGGGCATGGTTTGATCCGTGATGACAAGATCAAAAGCTTCCGGTGAGGAGCGGAAAAGCTCTAATGCTTCCAGGCCGTCTGTTCTTGCGGAAACCCTGTAGCCGAGCCGTTCCAGTCTGAGCCGGGTCATGTCGATGATGCTTTTTTCATCATCCACCACCAGAATGCTCTCAACCCCTTTCATGGGTGGTATCTCGGCTGCCATGTCTTCATTTCGGGAAACTTCTGATGACTCGGGAAAAAACACATGGAAAGCGGTCCCTGTACCAGGAGTACTTTCCACGGTAATCAAACCCTGGTGGGCGGTAACAATGCCATGCACAACGGCAAGACCCATGCCCGAACCTTTGCCATAGGGTTTTGTGGTGAAATAGGGGTCAAAGATTTTGTCCATCGCATCTTTATCAATCCCCATGCCCGTGTCTTTGACGGTCAGTTTGATGTATGGCCCCGGCTCTCCAACGTGGATGTTTGCAAGGTCTTCCGGACGGAGCGTCACTTCCAGAATTCCCCCCCTTTCATCCATGGCCTGGGCCGCATTGGTGCATAGATTCATGATCACCTGATGGATCTGGGTGGGGTCTGCCATAATGTTTCCGCAGCGGGGGTCCAAATCCTGACGGATTTCAATGGTGGATGGAATGCTGGCCCTGAGTAGGTTCAGCGATTCCTCCACCAGGGGCTGGATTTTAACGGGAAAACGGTTTTGCTCTGTTTTTCTGCTGAAGGCCAGAATGTGTTTGACCAGGTCCCTGGCCCTTTTTCCCGCACGAATGACTTCCTCAATTTCCTCCCTGACACGGCTTGATTCAGGACTATCCTCCCGTGCCAGCTCGGAAAACCCGATAATGGCGGCGAGAATATTGTTAAAGTCATGGGCGATTCCTCCAGCAAGGGTGCCCAAGGCTTCCATCTTATGAGCCTGTTTTAAGTCTGCTTCGAGTTTCGCTTTTTCCTCCCCGGCTCGCTTGGCCTGGCTGACGTCGGTGACAATGCCTTCAATGGCCAGGGGCTCGCCCCGGTCATTTTTCACCAGCACGTTTCTCTGGTGAATCCACCGGATTTCCCCTGATTTATGAATGGCCTGATACTCGTACACCGGGGGCATGAGGCCATTCTGCAGATTCGCCCATTGTTCCTGGAAATAGCCGGTCCAATCCGGATGAATAATCTGTTGGATGAGAAGTGGTGATTCATAAAACTCATCGGGCGTGTAGCCGAAAATGTCCAGGGATGCAGGAGAAACGTATTCATAATGGCCATCCGGAAGAATCATACGGTAGATCATGTCTTTGGCGTTTTCCGCGATTCTTCTGAATCGTTCCTCACTTTCGCAAAGTTTTTCCTCGGTTTTCTTTCTTTCGGTAATATCCGGAAACGCCACAAACCCGGCGATGATGTTTCCCCCATCGTCTTTGACCGGGATACCATTGGCGATGACCCAACTTTCTTCTCCATCCCCACGTATGATTTTCATTTCCAGGTCTTTGGTGGATTTGCCCTCAAGAGCCAACATCAAGGGCGAATTTTCAGGCTGGATCCGGTTGCCATCCTTGTCGTAATCCTTCCAGGTGACGTTCATCTTCATGATGTTCATGCCCGGCTTGATGTCACCCTTAAACCCCGTGATGTCCCGGCAAGCATTGTTGAAGTTGTGAATGTTTCTGTCTGAATCAACCACCATAATAGGGATGGGGGACTGCTCGATGGTGGATTCAAGCAGCCTTTGAATCTCAAACAATTTCCTTTCCCGATCCATGAGCCGGGAAGCCATATGATTAAAGGTGGAAGCCAGGGAGCCGATTTCATCACGGCTTGAAATATCCGCTCTTATTTCCGGGTCGCCTTCGGCAAAGGCCAGCATGGTTTTATTAAGTTTTAGAAGGGCCTTTGAAATTCCGGAACCAAGGAACCACAGCCCCGGAATAATCAACAGAAGGGATAGGAGGTAGAAGAGAATATTTCGATAAAACTCCTTTTGAATGTCCTCATAGGCGTCTTTTTCAGAGAGACTAATGGAAAATCCCCATTGGGTGGATCGAACCGGTGCAAAGGCCGTGAACTCGGGTTCTTGGAATTCCCACCCGGTCAATGTTAAAAAGCCTGTTTGTCCTGAGGTGATGGTTTTTGAAAATGCCAGCAACTTTTTATCGGGGTTCTTTCCCAGCACTTCCGCCACTCTTTGGTTTATCCGGCTCTTTTCGGAACTGTAGACGTACTTTCCTCGGGATGTGATAATGTTGAAGCGGAAATGTTCCGGAATCCCCATGAAGGCCAGCTCACGAATGGGCGCAAGGGGAACATCCACAAGGGCAATTCCCATGAATTTGCCCGCCGAGTAAAAGGGGACGGAGTAGGTGACCATGAGGGCATTGCCGCCGCCTTCATCATAATAGGGTTCTGTCCAGGATGGTTTCCCGGTTGTTTTGGGGAGGGTCCAGTATTCGTGAGCAGTATCCGTGTAATCATAGCCGGTGAAGATGAACCCGGACTTCACAAGAGCCGATCCATCCCGGTGAAGGTATCGGATGAACAGCCTTTTTCCAGGATCATAGGCGTAATGGTCATAGGCCACAGCCGAACCGTAGATCAGGAGATTATTTTCAAGGTTGGCTTCCAGAAGGGAAAGAATCTGATCCGAACCCATCCGGGGATTTTTTTCAATGTAGGCGGCTGTGATGGCAGCCACTTGGGCTGTGTGCTGAAGACTGCTGTCAAACCGATCGGCATAATCCTCGGCAAGATCCACCATCTGCTGTTCGAGCTGGTTCTCCGCCCAATTCCGCATCCAGAAAATATGATACAGAATGGATGCCGAATAAATGGCAACCACGGGCAGGATGATCAACAGGATGATTTTCCACCGGATTGAGATTTTCATGGGGTGACTATATCCATTATTTTATGATCAATCAATAACCTAAATTGAGCGTTTCAAAATTTCGATCCTGAGAAATGTTTTATGATCATAAGAGATTCAACTCTTTTAGAAGCCAAAATTTTGAAACGCTCAAATTAGGAATAAGTTATTCTTAGATTAGAAAGAATAATAACGCCTGAGTTTTAACATTTCAAAATTCGGTGCAAAAGGTGTATGGGGTTAATAATGCTTGACATCAGGAGGAATTCGCCATAAGCATTTTGGTAAATTGCTTCAACGGCTGTTCTGTTTGTTCTCACCCTGATTTTGGAGCGCGAAGGGATACCATGGACTTAACCGACACTGATAAACGGAATCCTGATCAAGCCGAAGCACTCCAAGGAGCCAAGAAGTTTTTAACGGTTTTCTCAGGAACCTTAAAAAAACTGAATCTTTATTCGGAAAACCACAGGATCTATCAAGACGCCTTAAATTCCCTCAAAGCCACGTTAAAAGACTTTTCAGACCGGTTCGGCCATCTGAAAATTGCAATCCACAGGGACCGGATCTGTTATGACGATCAGGTGATTTACCAGGTAGGGTCCGAGCAAATTGATATCGCCTTTATTCTCTTCCGGGACGGGATAAAATGGATTGATTTTTCCCCCGGTCTGGAATTGTGGGAAATGAACACCCTTCTGAAGGTGCTTCAAAAATACAGCAGGCTTGAGGAGGACAACGAGGATGATATCGTCACCGCTTTGTGGCAGTACAACCTGCCGTGTATCCAGTATGAAGCCGCGGACCCTGCCTTGGATGGCGAAGAGAATCTGGATATTTCCAAGTTAAAATGCCGGCCCGAAATTGAGGCTGGAGAGTTTTTTGAAAGCGAGACCAATAAAAGCACCGGGGAAAGTACAAGCGGAACGAGATCCCAAAGCTATAGTGGCCCGGAAGTCCCGGTTCTTGCTCAAAAGAAAGATCTCTGGCTTCTCACCCCCCGGGAACGGGAACAGCTTCGAAAAATGATTGCCGAGGAGGAGAAGCTTGACGGAACGGATCATGTGATCGATGTGCTCCTGTATATTCTTGAAAAGGAGGAGCAGTCGGAAGCGGACATTGAGAATCTCCTGGAGATTTTGATTCGCGAGCTTCGGGAAGTTCTGGTCCAGGGACGCTACGCTTATCTTTTGAATATTTTGACGTATCTGAAGGAGGGTCTGCAACACATCAACACAAAAGGGGAATCGCCAGGCGATTATCGGGACCGTTTTTTTTCCGGACTTTCCTCGGAAGGTTTTCTGGGGGCACTCAAAGAAATAGAGGATCATATTGAATACGCCTCAGCCGATGAAATAAAAATCCTGAAACAGGCCCTGTTGAGCCTTCCTGAATCTTCCATCCATGTACTCGTTCCCATGATTGCCGATACCTCTTCCGGCAAGACTTTGAAACTACTCCTGGAGCTTGTGGGCATCTTGGCCCGCAGGGACATGTTTGTTTTTGAGCAGGTGACCCGGTCTTCAACCCCTGAAATCCTGGTTCAGTTAGTGGTGGTTCTAAGGGCGCTGAAAGAAGAAAAAGCCGCAAAAATACTTCGGTCCCTGGTGAAGCACGAATCCGCCATGGTGAGGGAAGAGGCACTGAAGGCCATCCTGGTGGATGAGGAGATCTTATTGACAGAGCTTTTTGATCTTCTGGAAGATCCGGATGAGAATATTCGGCAATTGCTCTTTTACAGCCTGGGTCAGAAAAGAGATGAGAAGGTGGAAGGAATGCTTCTGGAATATTTCAAAAATCGCGACCCAAAGATGATGGACAAAGAGTTTTATTTTGCGATCTTACGGGTTTTGGGACGATGCGGCTCGGATCGGTCCATCCATTTCCTGATCAAACAGCTTTACCTTTGGCCTTCCCTAGGGGTTTTAAGGCCGATAAAGAACAAACATCAACAGGCTGTTCTCAATGCATTAAGAGAATTGGATTCCGAGAAGGCCAACAACCTGATCCAGCGTGTTTCCAAGGGGATGTTTTATAACATTTTCAAATCCAATTGATTTTATGGAGTAAGTTGAATGATATGTCGGATGAATTCAATAATCAGTTAAGCCTGGAGGGTGAAGCCCTATTAATGGCCTTGAACAGCTTGATCCAGACGGCCAAAATTCACTCGGACAACAATGATCTCCTAAAGGATGCCGTAAAGAATTTCAAACACCTGGTTGAAAAAATCTGCGAAAATGAGTCAGAGGTCCTCCTGTGGATTCAAAACAGCCGTTTCTATATTCAAGGCCAGAGACTTATTCTCAGAAAAGACAGCGCCAACCTGATTAATCGTATGTTGAGATTCCTGGAAAACAGAAATATTTTCACCCTTTCGATTGATTCGGAAATCAAAGCAGTCAAGCCAAATACCATCATTGCCTTTGCCCGTCTCCTGGATCGTTCCATCCATCAGGATGATCCCTTGGAATGGCTCAGCGACCAAATGTTGCACCAGAATATGCACTGGGTCAACCTGGAGTCCTTTACCGAGGACCCGGAACAACGGGAGGATTTGCCCGCAGAACCCCAAGAGAAGGAACAACACAAAAATACTTCAGGGAAAAAGGGAAAAGTCCGGAAATCTTATGCCCATGTTTTAAGCTCCATCAAGGATGTGGCCAGAAAGCTCTCTGCCGACAAGAATGTGGGCATGCGGCAATCGGTTCGAGTGGTTCAGAAAATGGTGGACATGATCGCGGAAGATGAAACCCTGTTTCTGGGGATCAGCACCATCAGGGTTTACGATGACTATACCTTTGTCCACTCCCTGAATGTGGCGATTCTATCCATGTGTCTTGGAAAGCGCATCGGACTGACCCATGAAGCCCAGGAAAGACTGGGCATGTGCGGGCTGTTTCACGATCTTGGAAAAGTGGAAGTCCCCAAGAATATCGTGAATAAAAGGGGAGACTTGAGCGAGGCAGAATACAATGAGCTTAAAAATCATTCCATGCACAGTGCCCGTCTGATCCTTAAATTAAAAGCCGATAGAAACCGGAAAATGAAAATCCTGGTGCCACCCTTTGAGCACCATATGGGCTATGACCATTCCGGATATCCCAAAATCGGCATGGGCCGCCAATTAAGCCTTTTCGGGCGTATTATTACCATCACGGATGTTTATGACGCCATTACCTCTCCCCGTATTTATCGCCCCACCGCCATGAGCCCGAACAAAGCTTTGGAGGAGATGATGAGTCAGTCCGGCACCCACTTTGATCCGATTCTTTTGAAAGTGTTCATCAATATGATGGGGGTGTATCCCTTGGGAACTTTGCTAAAATTTGATACCGGGGAGATGGGGATTGTGATGCAACAGGCCCCGGAGGATGATCGTGTAAGGCCCAGGGTCCTGCTCCTGTCGCCTCTGGCCAATGGAAAATATGAAAAGGGAGAACCTGCGGATCTCGGGGAACGGGACCCGCAAACCGGAGTATTCAAGCGCAATATTCAGGAAAGTCTCAACCCTTCATCCCTGGGTATTCAACCGGCGGAATACCTCCTTTAAAACAATTTCAGCTTTGAGATTTCAAATTTCAAATCTGAAGTCTGAAATCTCAAAGCTTTCCTGTTTTTCTTACCGAATTTCTCCATGATAGTTCTGAAGAGACTTGACCGTAATGGTCCTGTTGTTGCGTCTGGCTTCGATTCCCTTGGCAGCTGCAAGGGCTGCGGCGGATGTGGTCATGTAGGGAATTTTGTAGCGGATGGCGGCTTTACGGATATAGGAGTCGTCTTCCTGGCTTTCCTTGTCCCTGGGGGTGTTGATCACCAGCTGAACCTGGTTGTTCTTGATGGCATCCACGATATCGGGTCTTCCATGACCGATTTTTTGGATGGGTTCGGAGTCAATTCCATGTTCCGCAAGAAAAGTCCGGGTCCCTCGCGTGGCCCGGATGGTGAATCCCATATCCCGGAAAATTCGGGCCGGTTCCACAATACTGGGCTTGTCCCGGTCCACCACAGTGAGAAGCACACTTCCCTCCAGAGGAAGCGGAGACTGGATGGCTTCCTGGGCTTTAAAATAGGCCAGACCGAAGGAATCGGCCAGGCCAAGCACTTCTCCTGTGGAACGCATTTCCGGGCCAAGCAGGGGGTCCACCTCGGGGAACATGTTGAAGGGGAAAACCGATTCCTTTACGCCGAAATAGGGCGCTGTTTTGGGCTGAATGTTCAGGTCCGAAAGTTTTGCGCCCAGCATGATCCGGGTGGCGAGATTGGCCATGGAAATATTGCAGACTTTGGATACGATGGGAACCGTACGGGAGGCTCTGGGGTTGGCCTCAAGAATATAAACCGTGTCATTGCAAATGGCATACTGGATATTCATCAGCCCCACAACTTTCAGCTCAACGGCGATTTTTCGGGTATATTCCATAATGGTGTCAATGTGTTTTCTGGGAATGCTAACCGGCGGAATCACGCAGGCGGAATCCCCGGAGTGAACCCCCGCAAGCTCAATATGCTCCATGACCGCAGGAACAAAAGCGTTTTCGCCATCAGCAATGGCATCCGCTTCGGCTTCAATGGCATTTTCAAGGAATTTGTCAATGAGGATGGGCCGTTCCGGCGAAACCCCCACGGCAGCATTCATATAATATTTGAGGGATTCTTCATCTCTGACAATTTCCATGGCGCGTCCCCCCAGCACATAGGATGGGCGTACGATTACCGGGAGCCCGATTTTCGCAGTAATGGTCAGGGCTTCTTCCAGGGTGCTTGCCATGCCGGATTCCGGCTGAGGAATGCCTATTTTTTTGATGATTTTATTGAAGCGCTCCCGGTCTTCCGCAAGATCAATGGTCTCCGGAGTTGTGCCGAGGATTTTCACCCCTGCCGCCGCCAGTTCTCCAGCCAGATTCAGAGGCGTCTGGCCTCCGAATTGAACGATCACGCCTTCGGGCTTTTCTTTTTTGTAAATACTTAAAACATCCTCCAGAGTGAGGGGCTCAAAATACAGTTTGTCCGAAGTATCGTAATCCGTGGAAACGGTTTCCGGGTTGCAGTTCACCATGATGGATTCATAGCCCGCGTTACGAATGGCAAAGGCAGCATGGACGCAGCAATAATCAAATTCGATTCCCTGGCCGATCCGGTTGGGACCTCCGCCCAGCACCATGATTTTTTTTCTGGTGCTCACGGGGACCTTGTCTATACCATTGTACGTGGAGTAGTAATAGGCCGCATCCTCAACACCACTCACGGGAACCGGCTCCCAGGCTTCCTCCAGACCCAGGGCTATGCGTTTTTCACGGATCAGGCTTTCGTTCACTTGAAGGATGGAAGCCAGGTATTTGTCGGCAAATCCGTCCTTTTTGGCCCGGATCAGCAGGTTGTCATCAGGGACCCGCCCTTTGAACGCAAGGAGCTTTTCCTCAAGATCCACCAGCTCTCTCATTTGCTCTAAAAACCAGGGTTTGATGTGGGTGAGGTCATACAGGGTTTGAATGTCCGCACCTTTTCTAAGCGCTTCGTACAGGATAAACTGCCGCTCGCTGGTGGGGGTGTTCAGCATGGCCATAAGCTCTTCCAAAGATTTTTCATGAAAATCCTTTGCGAAGCCTAGGCCGTAGCGGCCGATTTCAAGGGAGCGGATGGCTTTTTGAAGAGCCTCCTTGTAATTTTTACCGATGCTCATGACTTCCCCCACCGCCCTCATCTGGGTGCCGAGCTGATCCTTCACTCCCTTGAATTTTTCAAAGGCCCACCGTGCGAATTTCACCACCACGTATTCTCCGAACGGGGTGTATTTTTCAAGGGTTCCGTTACGCCAATAGGGAATTTCATCCAGGGTCAACCCGCCGGCCAGAAGGGATGAAATCATGGCAATGGGAAAGCCCGTGGCTTTGGAGGCAAGAGCAGAAGACCGTGAGGTTCTGGGGTTGATCTCAATGACCACCACCCGATCGGTTTTAGGGTCATGGGCGAACTGAACATTGGTGCCGCCGATGACCTCTATGGCCTCTACAATGGAATAGGAGTATTTCTGAAGTCTTTCCTGAAGTTCAGGGCTGATGGTGAGCATGGGGGCCGTGCAGAAGGAATCGCCGGTGTGAATCCCCATGGCATCCACATTCTCGATGAAACAGACGGTGATCATCTGGTTTTTGGAATCCCTCACCACTTCAAGCTCCAGCTCTTCCCAACCCAGAACCGATTCCTCCACCAGAACCTGATTCACACGACTTGCGGCAAGTCCCCTGGCGGCAATGGTTTGTAGCTCTTCCACGTTATACACCAGGCCACCGCCGGTTCCGCCCATGGTATAAGCCGGGCGGATCACCACAGGATAACCCAGTTCCGAAGCCACTTTTTCGGCGTCTTCCACGGAGTTCACCGCCTTGCTTTTGGGCATTTCCAGACCGAGCTTTTCCATGGTATTCTTAAAGGCGGTTCGATCCTCCCCCCGTTCAATGGCCTCAATATTGACCCCGATGACTTTAACCCCGTGTTTTTCAAGGATACCGGCCTGGGCCAGCTCCGAGGATAGGTTCAGACCGGTCTGGCCCCCAAGGTTGGGCAACAACGCGTCCGGCTTTTCTATTTCGATGATTTTTTCAATAGCTTCCAGGGTAAGAGGCTCGATATAGGTTTTATCTGCCATGCCAGGATCGGTCATGATGGTGGCGGGGTTGGAATTGACCAGAACGATTTGATAACCCAGGCTTCGCAAGGCTTTGCAGGCCTGGGTTCCGGAATAGTCAAATTCGCAGGCCTGGCCGATGATGATGGGTCCGGAGCCGATGATGAGAACTTTTTTTATGTCTTCGCGTCTTGGCATTCAATTCCTCCCTGTGGAAAGTGTGGATGGTATCCGGCAAGGCTGTGGCCGCCCATGGATAAAGTTTAGCTTAAATTAAGCAAAAGAAAACAGTCTGAATAAACCCTGAGAATTTAATCCGGGACCCGATAAAAAACAAGGAAAAAATAAACCCGGCAAAGGAAAGAGGGGGGATGATAAATCTGCCAAAAAAAACCGAAACCCGGTTGGGTTTCGGTTATCAAAATAAAATCATTGGTCGGGACGACTGGATTTGAACCAGCGACCCCAGCGTCCCGAACGCTGTGCTCTACCAGGCTGAGCCACGTCCCGACTTTGGAAGGCTATTTATTTTACATGTCCGGAAATGTCAATGAAAAATTGCCGGACGGTTTTCATTCCCCTATCTCTTAAACGGGTTGTTTAAGACAATGGTTTCATCCCTTCCGGGTCCCACAGAAATAATGTCGATGGGAACCGCGGACAACTCTTCAATCCTTTTTAGATAGGATTTTGTATTGGCCGGCAGCTCGTCATAGGTGCGTATGCCTGAAATATCCTCAGGCCATCCGGGCAGGGTTTCATAGATTGGCGTACATTGGGCCAATACCTTCAGGCTCGTGGGAAAATAATCCAATTTATTCCCGTTGTAATCATAACCCAAACAGATTTTCAGCTCATCCAGCCCTCCAAGCACGTCCAGTTTGGTGATGACAAGTCCGGTTAGGCTGTTCAGACGAACCGCGTTGTTCAGAATCACCATGTCCAGCCACCCGCACCGGCGCTTGCGACCTGTGGTGGCTCCGAATTCAGCCCCTTTTTTCTGGATTCTGTTTCCGATATCATCGAAGAGCTCCGTGGGAAAAGGTCCAGCCCCCACCCTGGTGGTATAGGCTTTCACGATTCCCAGAATATCCGTCAAGGATCGGGGGCCCAAACCGGACCCACTGGCTGCATTTGAACTCACACAGATGGAAGAGGTGACAAAGGGGTAAGTGCCGTGATCGATGTCCAGATGGGTGCCCTGGGCCCCTTCAAACAGGATCCTGGATCCGGACTTCAACTGCCTGTCCAGGGTTTCTGAAATATTCTCCACATAGGGTTTCAGCCGGGCGGCATAGGATGTGTATTCTCTGATGACATCGTCCGGGTTGATTCCGGGTTCTGAATGGAAATTCTCCAGAATGAAATTCTTTTCCTTAAGATTTTCCCTCACCATCTCTTCAAAAACGTCGGAATCCAGAAGATCGGAAAACCGGATGCCTCGCCGGGAGGCCTTGTCCTCGTAACAAGGGCCGATGCCCCGTCCCGTGGTGCCAATTTTTTTATCTCCGATTGCATTTTCCCGGGCTACATCCATCTGTTTGTGCCAGGGCATGATCACATGGGCGCGTTCGCTGATTTTGAGGTTGTCGTGATGGACCTGAACTCCCTTATTCTGAAGGTAATCTATTTCCTCTATCAAAACAGCGGGATCCACCACCAGGCCGTTTCCGATGATGCAGGTTTTTCCCTGGAGAATGCCCGACGGCACCAGGTGGCTGATGAACTGCTCTCCGTTGACCACCATGGTGTGACCAGCATTGTTGCCGCCCTGGAACCGTACAACGGTATCTGCATACTCCGCAAGAAGGTCGACGATTTTGCCTTTGCCTTCATCTCCCCATTGGGTGCCGATAATGACGATATTTGACACGAAGTACTCCTTTAAATGAAATAATGGTGGTTATCCTGAATTCCCGGTTTTCCTTTTAGCCCGGAAAAAATCCTGAATCAGGTTCCGGCACTCTTTTTCGCGGATGCCTGAAACAACTTCCATTCGATGGTTGAGCCGTAAATCACAGGACAGGTCATAGAGTGACCCGCAGGCACCCCATTTGGGATCGTGGGCACCGAATACCACCTTGGATATCCTGGCATGAATCAGGGCTCCCATGCACATGATGCAGGGCTCGATGGTCACATACAAAACCCCATGGACCAGCCGGTAGTTCATAGCCTTTTTTGCACTCTCACGCAATGCTAAAATTTCAGCATGGGCCGTGGGATCGGACTGGGTGATGGCCTGATTATAACCTTTGCCCAGAATCTCGCCGTTTGCCGATACCAGAACCGCCCCAACCGGCACTTCATCCTTCAGGGCCGCAAGTTTCGCCTGTTCCAGGGCTATAGCCATATATGAGTCATGATCCATGTCCATTGAATTTAACATCCGCTTCCATGGGTTTTGCATGATTATTCAACTAATAATTGACATATTTCAAACTTTGTCCTATGAAGCAAACAAAATTTCCCGCCAAACGCGCCCGTAGCTCAGCTGGATAGAGTAACGGACTACGAATCCGTCGGTCGCCCGTTCGAATCGGGCCGGGCGCACCAATAAAAAATAGTAAAAACAATAAGTTAAAGGCCTCTCAAGGAAAGTCCTTGAGGGGCCTTTTTTATGGGGTCCGCATAGGGTCAACTTGAGGGATTTTATTTTACTACAAACTTATTGCTCCATAAGACTTTTTAACGTCCTCGCTTGACCAAATAACTGAATATGCCTTTAAATTGGATGGCGGGGCCACTGAAAATGATGTATGGATGCAAATTCATGCCGATATTTTAGGCATGCCCATAGAACGCCTGGACCCAACAGAAGCCACCGCTTACGAAACGGCTCTTCTGGCCGGAGAAGCCTCCGGCATATGGAAGCCTTACAGCTCCAAAAGACTCCGCAGAATCGATAAGGTATTCAACCTGAAATGGTCTAAAGACCAAGGTGACAGACAATACCATGAATGGAAAAAGACCTTCGGATTATGTTAGAGAAAGGATTATTTTATATGAATTCTTCATCTTCACCCCGGCTGTTTTATGGGTTTTATGTTGTAGCCGCCTGTTTTTTCATTCTTTTTTTTCTCTGGGGGATGGTGTTAAACACCTTTCCCATTTTTCTAAAACCCATCGCCGAAAGCATGAAGTGGGGAAGAGGAGAATTGGCCATCGCCCTTTTGGTGGGATCAATAGTTTCCGCCATAGCATCGCCGGTGGCCGGCATTTTGATTGATCGTATGGGGAGCAAACGGGTTATGGCGGTTGGTGCAGGCGTGGTGGGGGTCGGCCTCATCCTCGAAAGTCGGGTTACTGAGTTGTGGCATTTCTGTGTGCTTTTCGGATTCATCGGCGTCGGGTTGATGTTCTCCACCATCATCCCCTGCTCCCTGCTCATATCAAACTGGTTCATTTCCCGACGGGGTGTCGCCATGAGTGCCGCTTTTGTGGGCACCAGTTTCGGTGGAATGGTGATGTCGCCCGTATCCAGCTGGATTATTATTGATTACGGCTGGCGTACCGCTTTTGTTTTCGGCGGCAGCATCATTTTGCTGGTTGTGATTCCCCTGATTCTCTTTGTCATTCGAACCCATCCCGCGGAAATGGGGCTCAAGCCCTACTGGCGTCAGCAAGAGGAAGGTGAAGTGATCGGCGAAGTTGGGGGCGTAAGCGTAAAGGAAGCCTTTTCATTGAAAGTATTCTGGCAGATTGCCGCCATCATGCTTCTTACCGGCATCGCCTACGGGGGAGTGGGCAATCATTGTGTGGCCTACCTCACGGATCTGGATCATTCCCCCACAAAGGCGTCGTTTGCCTGGAGTCTCGTGATGGGCGCCATGGTCCTCGGGAAAGTGGTGTTCGGTCCCTTAGCGGACCGATGGGGTGCCAAGGTCGTAATGGCTATTTCCTGTGTTCTGTTTTCCATATCCGTTTGTTTTCTGATTTTTGCAAAACCCTTCTGGGTTGTGGTGATCTTTGCAAGTATCTATGGATTTGCCTGTGGTGCCCCGTTGGTTATCAACCCCCTTCTGACGGGAAACTATCTCGGTGTAAAGAACTTTGCCACCCTTTTCGGTATATTAAATATCATGGGAACCATCGGCGGCGCCATCGGGCCCGTGGGTGCCGGATATGTTTTTGATACCTATCACACGTATCTGCCCATCTTTTATTTTCTCATTCCCCTGATGCTTCTTTGCGCACTGCTCGCCATCGTGATGAAGCCACCCACCGGGGCAATATCGGCGAACGGCAGTCAATCATGACGCAAGAACGAAATTATGGAAAGGGATCATGGACACAGGGACACAGCCATATCTGAAGAAAGGTGCTGTTCGATGATTTGATCAGGTACAGGCGTTTTTGCCATCCGACAGGCCGGTCCGATACGGAGTGCTTCAAAAACAAATACCGTAAAACATAAACCGGTAGAGACAATAGCCAGCACGGCAAAAGGTCCGGGTGGATTAATGACATCGGTGATCGCATTGAAGGCCAGCCATATCGAAACCAAGCAGAACAAAAGGGTTGTCCCGACTGCACGCAAAACATCCCATTATGAGTCCCGATCGGAATCGCTATTGCCGAACCGGCAATGGAGGGGCGACGAAACATAGTTTTATGGAAAGGGATAATTTCTGGGCATGTTTCTGTTTTTCAGTCATGAGCGTGTATCCTTTCTTCTGAACTGCTGTTTAAATTTCTTTTAAAAACGTTTAATGAATATTTCATCGTGCTCCGAAAAAGTGTCTGTTGATGTAATAGAAGTAATATATCCAACGATATTGATAGACACCAGCATTCAAAAAAGGTTTTAATAAACAGTATAATTGTTGACACACAAATGTTCAAAACCTATACTCATCCATCACGAAAGCAAGATCTTATTTTTATTCCTCTATTCCTTCGCATTATCAATTGGCAGTCATTTTTAAAGGAGGCCTTTGAATGACGGAACCTGTCATCCTTATAGAAAAAAAAGATCATATTGCCATCGTTACCTTGAATCGGCCGAAAGCCATGAATGCCCTGTCAACGGAATTAAGGGCCGCCATCCATGATACCTTTATGGATCTAAAAAATGATGGATCCATTGCCGTTGCCATCCTCACCGTTGCCGGCCGGGCTTTTTGTGCCGGCCTGGATTTAAAAGAGCTTGCATCAAAAGAAAATATGGCGGAAAAATCAACGGGAGAAAGAAAACCGGAAAACCATCTCACCTACGCAATAAAAACCTTTGGCCGTCCCGTCATCGGCGCCATTAACGGGGTTGCCATCACCGGTGGCTTCGAACTGGCTCTTGCCTGTGATATTCTGGTTGCCTCAACCGAAGCCAAATTCGCCGATACGCATGCAAGAGTGGGTATTCTTCCGGGAGCCGGGCTCAGCCAGAAACTGTCGCGCTTGATCGGTATCTACCGGGCCAAGGAAGTGTCTCTCACCGGTAATTTTATCAGCGCTGATCAGGCGGAAGCATGGGGTTTGGTGAACCGTGTGGTGGAACCGGCGCAATTGTTGCCGACTTGCGAGGCCATTGCCAATGACATCCTGTCCTGCCCCCAGGATATGGTCCAGGCATATAAAAAACTCATCGACGATGGGTTCCAAGTGAGTTTCGGTGAGGGGATTGCCTTGGAAAGAGAAGTAAATTACGCGCAATTTAAAACGGTAAAATCGGAAGCCATTGCGCAGCGGAGAGAAGGGATTCTGGAACGTGGTAGAAAACAAAAAAAGTGAATAGGGCTTGCCATATTAATCAGCCCTTTGGTATTTTAGAAAAAGATTATCTTGACCGAAAACTTTATGACGAAGTTCCAGCAAAATGAAAAATAAGATACATGAAAAGGGGTTCCTAATGACTGAAAACCAATCCACATTGGAAGTATTCTCGGACTATGTCTGACCCTGGTGTTATTTCAGTACCGGGCGTATTGAACAGCTTAAAACTGAATTTAATTTAAAAATAAAATGGGTGGCCTTTCCCCTTCATCCTGAGACGCCTGAACAGGGCCAGAGTCTGGAGGAACTCTTTGCCGGCAGGAACATTGACTTAGACGCTGTAAGGATGAGGCTTAAGATGGCCGCCGATGAAGTAAGCCTTCCTCTAACAGTCCGAAACATGACGTATAACAGCCGAAAGGCAACCGAGCTTGGCAAATGGGCCGAAGCGCAGGGAAAAGGGGAAGCCTTTCATGATGCCCTTTTCAGAGCGTATTTTGCCGACGCCCTGAACATTGCCGACATTTCGGTTTTAAAACAGATCTGCGCAAAACTGGGTTTGGATCCCCTTGAAGCTGAAACGGTCATCGCCAAAAGAATCTACAAAAATGCTGTGGATGAAGACTGGGCGTATGCCCTCAAAGTCGGTATCAGGGCTGTCCCAACCTTTCTGATCAATGGCCGGATGGTGGAAGGAGCCCAGTCTTATGATATTTTAAAAAGATTGGTGAACCGGCAACTTCTTTAAAAGGCTTTAATCAATTTCATAACAGACAGGAGACAAACAAAATGGGGTTGGTTGACGGTGGAGAACTTTTTGGGAAGGTCCTTGTGAATTGAGAGACGGTTTCAAAGACTTTTCCTTCATCCATTAAAATATAATTGGACCAAAAACCATGAATAGGGGAGGTGTGATATGAAAGGTGGTTATGCAGGGAAAATGCTGTTTGTGGATCTTTCGTCCCGTAAGATCGAAGAAAAGAAGCTTACGGATGATGTGGCCGAAAACTTTATCGGTGGCTACGGGATCGGTGGAAAAGTTTTGTATGAAATGATGAAACCCGGCGTTGATCCGCTGGGACCGGACAATGTGATCGGATTTGTAACCGGGCCGCTGAATGCCACAGGTGCCCTCATGGGTGGACGGTATACCGTTGTTTGTAAATCCCCCGTCTCCGGCACCTGGAATGATGCAAATTCCGGCGGCTTTTTCGGACCGGAATTGAAAAAAGCGGGCTACGATGCAGTCTTTGTATCGGGCGCGTCGGATAAGCCTGTGTATATCTGGATCAACGATGGAAACGTTGAAATAAGAGATGCGTCGAAATTGTGGGGCAAAGACAGTGTCGAGACTTTGGAGGCTTTGAAGGAAGAGACCGGAGAGCGAAAATTGCGGGCTTCCCTCATCGGACCGGCAGGTGAAAATCTCTCCTTAATGGCAGCTGTCATGAATGAGGAACACAGGGCCGCAGGACGGGGTGGCCCTGGTGCTGTTATGGGATCGAAAAAACTTAAAGCCTTGGCGGTTCGGGGAACGCAGAAGATTCCTGTGGCCGAGCCGGAGAAGCTTGCGGAAGTCAATAAAACCATCCGGGAGGCTGCACAGAACGGCCCGATGGCCCAGGTCGTGAAGGCTTTCGGACAATTGGGAACCGGCATGGGCACTGGCGCCAATGCCCTGTCCGGCGATACGCCGGTTAAGAACTGGGGGGGTGTGGGAATCGTTGATTTCGGCGATGAAAATGCGCACAAGCTGGATTCCGGGAGTTTTGATGAGAAATATCGAACGAAAAAATATGCCTGTGCCAACTGCATTATCGGCTGCGGCGCTGATTATGAGGTAAAGGACGGTAAATGGCCGATGAAACAGACCTTCCGGCCCGAATATGAAACATTGGGCAGTTTCGGCACCATGATGCTCAATGACAATGCGGAATCCGTACTGAAATGCAACGATATCTGCAACCGGGTTGGTTTCGACACCATTTCCATGGGTGCAACCATTGCCTGGGCCATGGAATGTTATGAAAACGGGCTGATTACCAAAGCCGATACCGAGGGCATCGAGCTCACCTGGGGAAACGGAGAAGCGATTGTCGACATGTGTCAGGCCATTGCCGATCATCAGGGATTCGGGAAAATCCTGTCCTTGGGCTCAAAAGCGGCTTCTGAAAAAATAGGAAAAGGTGAAGATTACCTGGTCTGCGTCCGGGGCATCGAACTTCCCATGCATGATCCCAAGCTTGCTCCGGGTTATGGCCGTACGTATTATACAGATCCTACTCCTGGCAGACATGTCAAGGGGGGGACCCAGACAGGTCAAGCCAGACGGCCCGACAAATATAATTATGAAGGCACCGGCGGCAAAGATCTTAAGATGACCAGCGGCAATGAAATTCTCCAACTTTCCGGTTTGTGCCTGATGAGTCAATTTACCGGAATGCGCGAAATGACGGTAAAATTGATGGAAGCCGTGACCGGGGAAGCTATTGATGAAGCCCGACAAATCGCCATCTTGAAGCGCACCATGGGCATCCGGCACGCCTTTAATCTCCGGGAAGGCTTAAAGCCGTTTGATATTGAAATGCCAAAGCGCGCCGTGGGGGAGCCCCCCCAGGCCGAAGGCCCTTTAAAGGGCGTTACCGTGGACTATAAGTTGCTGGCCAAAAACTTTTTTGCAGCCATGGATTGGGATATCGAGACCTGTAAACCGAAACGGGAATCTCTTGAAGCTTTAGGCGGTATGGAAGCGGTGATCAAGGATCTTTACGGCGAATAAAAAAGACAGAAACCTCAAAAATGCAAATCACCGTTAAGCTATTTTCCATGTTTCGGCATTATGCAGGTGTCGATGAAGTAATGGTTGAACTGGATACAGGAGCGACAGTGAGCGACTTGCTGGATGCCCTGGCCAAACGGTTTGACAACCCGGTTTTTACCGATGATGAAACCCTGCTGATGTTGCTGGTCAACAAAAATAACGCCCCCCGTCAAACCGTCTTGACCGGGGGCGATGTTGTTCATTTGCTGCCTATTCTGGGCGGTGGTTGAACTAAAATAGGGAGTGCCTTTCATTTTTCTTAACTCCTTTCACGCAATTTTGAATATTGTCGCGATAACTTGTTCCAGAATAGCCAACCCTTCCTTTAAAGTTTTCAAACTCGCCTGAATCCACCTCCAGACCTGCCCCCTGTTTGGGTGACCACAATGAATATGTCCTGGAGAAGATTCTGGGCCTTCCCCGGGAGGAAATTGCCCGGCATGAACAAAAAGATGTTTTTGGAACCTGGCCCATGGATGATTGATGGGCGTATAAAAAGTCCGGAAAACTGTTCCTCATGCTTCCGTATATTCTGTGTGTTACGTGGTTAATAAGGAGGGGTTTGTGTTGCCATAGGTTTTAAACTCAGACCCTGGCACTTTTGGGTGCAGGCATTCAGCAGGTCATACAATTTTGCATTCATATTCCAGAAATTTTGGGTCATCCGTCATTACGGGTAATCCATTTGCTATGGCCTGAGCGATAATGATCCTGTCAAAGGAATCTTTGTGGTGCAGCGGAATTTTCCCCAAAAGCATAGCGACGTCGCCAGAAAAGTTCATAATCTCAACACCTGACTTTTCGGCCATACCGAGCGGATC
>VMSV01000151.1 GCA_013791935.1 Desulfobacteraceae bacterium
AAGGGGTCGGCTTATTACATCCCTAAAATGAAAGAGGAAATCAAGGCGGTCAAAGGCCAGGCCGTTAATGTCACCCTCTCCCTTCCGGATGAGGCCATGGCTGAAAAGGCTGCTTTATTGCTCAACAAAAGTGGCGCACTCCTCAACGTATCCGGGACCCAGGTGAAGGTTTCCGGGGACTTGGGAGCGATTCTGGCAAACTGCCTGGAGGACGCGGATGCGCTCTATAAAAACGATGATGAAAGCATTAAATCCAAGTACGGCATCAATGCCGCAAGAGAGATGGTTTATTGCTGGTGGCTATCCCTGAAGGAAATGGATAAAGACCTGAAGAAACAGGAATTGTTCAAAGAAGCCAAAGTCATCTACCAGGTGGAGACCAAAGCCGTGGAAACCGCTTATAATTACTACGGCATCAAGGCCCAGAATATTAAGGACAAGATCGGAATCGTATTGTTCTCCCTGGTGTTCTATGTGGTTTATACACTGTGGTACGGGTATGCCATCCTGTATATGGCAGAAGGATGGGGTCTTCAACTTGAAAGCCACTAACGGTCAATGGCTTTAACACAAAAAAAGGGCCAAAGCGCCATCGCGCCTTGGCCCTTTTTAGTCTGGTACAGGGTATTTACAGAAAAAATCATGGGGCTCAGAGATTTCATAAAAAAAATCCTTCAAGGTGATCCGCAGACCGCCGAGCCGGAGGATGTTGAACAGCTTCGTGTGACCTTCAGGTCGCGATATCACAATTTCAAACTCCTTTTAAATGCCAACAATCGCGCGCTTGAGATTATGGCCGGTATTGAAAAAACCCTTTACGGCACTCTGCCCTTTGGCATGATGTTTATCCGATCCAACTGCACAGCCCTTTCCGTCAACGTTTTTCGAATGGTAAAAAACCTTAATGACCTTGCGCCGGGAAAATACATGGCGCTATACGCCCGTTTTGATGAAATTCAAAAAGAAATTGACCAGCTGTTGAAAAACCAGAAGTCCCATAAAGATGAAAGGCTGGTGGTGGATCTTCAGGAAATCCATTCCGATCTGACGGATTCCGTGGGGAACAAAATGGCCCATCTGGGCCAATTAAAAAACATACTCAATCTTACGGTCCCCGACGGATTTGCCATTACCGTCCGGGCCTATCAGCGGTTCATGGAAGCCAACGACATTCAGCCGGAAATTGATCGCAGGCTGCAATCGGCGGATACGGAAGATATTCAGGATCTCTATACGGTGAGTGCTGAAATCCAGCAGATGATCATTCGTGCGAATATACCGGATGATCTTGCCCTCGGGGTCCAAACCGCCCTATCCACCATGGAGAAAAAATCCGGAAAGCCCGCCAATATGGCCGTTCGCAGCAGCGCCATTGGAGAGGATGCAGGTGAAAGTGCTTTTGCAGGCCAATACCGAACGGAACTCAATGTCAATCAAGACCACCTGTTTGAAGCCTATAAGGAGGTGCTTGCCAGCAAATACAGCCTTCAGGCCATGACCTATCGTCTGAATAAGGGGATCAAGGATGAAGACGTGCCCATGTCGGTGGGATGTCTGGTGATGGTGGAAGCGGAGGCAGGCGGGGTGACGTATACGCGAAATCCGGTGGACAGAACCGACAACTCCATTTTCATCAATGCCGCCTGGGGCCTTCCCAAATCCGTGGTGGATGGAAGTGTGGACTGCGACACGTTTGTGGTGACAAGAATGCCGAACCTGGCCGTGGTTCATGAGGAGATCAAGGACAAGAAAATCCGGTATTCCTGTTACCCTGACGAGGGGATCTGCCGGGATGATATTACCGAGGAGTGGATTCGAAAATCCCCTTCCCTGACCCATGAACAGGTCTTGCAGCTGGCTGAACAGGCCTTGCGCATGGAAGAACATTACGGCTTGCCCCAGGATATTGAATGGGCCATCTCAGAAAAGGGAGATATCGTGGTTTTGCAGTGCCGCCCCCTTTTCCAGTCCGGGCAATCCCGGGATATTTTTCAACCCGGTAGCCCCTCAGGCGCAGGGAATACTTCCGAAGTCCTCCTTTCCGGCGGTACCACAGCAAGCCCCGGCGTGGCCATGGGTGAGGTTTATAAAGTGGACCGGGGCGAGGACCTTTTCCAATTTCCAAGGGGAGCCATATTGGTGGTTCGCCAGGCCCTTCCTCGATGGGCATCCCTTTTAAGCAGGGCTTCGGGTGTGATTTCAGAGCAGGGGGGATTTGCCGGGCATCTGGCCAATGTGGCCCGGGAGTTTGGAATCCCGGCTCTTTTCGGTGTTGAGCAAGCCATGGAGAAGCTAAATAACGGTGAGATCATTACCCTGGATGCCGGAGGGGTTATGGTTTACAAGGGAAGCATAGACCTCGCGCCCGTTTCCCGAAAACCCAAGAACCTCATGATGGGAACTCCAGTTTATCAAACACTTTTGGACATCAGCCGATGGGTGGTCCCATTGAATCTACTGGATCCGGATTCCAGGGATTTTTCTCCCTCCGCCTGCAAAACGTTGCACGATATCACCCGGTTTGTCCATGAAAAATCGGTTTCCGAGATGTTCAATTTCGGGAAGGAACACAATTTTTTAGAGCGGTCCAGCAAACAGCTTTATTACAAGGCTCCCATGCAGTGGTGGATACTGAACCTGGATGACGGATTCAATGAAGAAGTTACCGGAAAATATGTAAAACTGGACAACATTGTTTCCATTCCCATGCTGGCCTTCTGGGAAGGCTTTGCGGCCATTCCCTGGGAGGGACCGCCTGCCATTGACGGCAAGGGGCTTATGTCCGTGATGTTCCAGGCCACCACCAACCCCGCTCTCACCACCGGGCTTCGCTCTAAATATTCAGAACGAAATTATTTTATGATATCAAAGCATTATCTGAGTCTTAATTCAAGGCTCGGGTTTCATTTTTCCATCCTGGAGGCCCTGGTGGGAGATCGGCCCACGGAAAATTATATCAACTTCCAATTCAAAGGGGGGGCGGCGGATGAAAATCGTCGTCTAAAAAGGGTGACCTTTATTGGTGAATTGCTTGAACTTTATGGTTTTAGGGTGGACATTAAAGGGGATGCCCTGATCTCCCGAACGGAAAACCATGAGAAGCAATATATGATGGATCGGCTGAAATTACTGGGGTATCTCACCCTCCATACCCGGCAACTGGATATGATCATGGCCAGCCGCGAAAGGGTTGCTTTTCATAAAGCAAAGATGCAGAAAGAAATGGATGGATTAATTGATTAAATCCGGGTTTCGGAATCGTTATTAGCTCTGATTGGATAATAATTATGTGGCTCCGCTTAAACCTTCGCTATAGAATCTATATTCTTCTTGTCGTGCTGGTTCTCATCACCCTTTCAGGGGGTCTGCTGACCGTCTGGTATACCTACCAGATGGAAGGACTTCTGTCCATCATTACGGAAAATAACCTGGTTTCTCTGCAAACCGCCCAAGGGCTGGAATCCGCCCTGGTAAACCAGAAAGGATTTCTCTCCTATTATTTTCTGGACAATAATGAAGACTGGCTGGAGCAGATGGCCCTCTACCGGGGGATTTTTGATGAAAGGCTGGAAGAAACCAAAAACCTGGCGGAAGGTGATAAGGAACGGGAAGGGGTTCAGGAAATAGAGTTGCAGTATCGTTTGTATGTATCGGAAAAGGATCAAGTCATTGAACTGTATAAAAAAGGAGAGAGGAAAGCGGGGATTGAACTGCACCAGTCCGTGAGGGGGATTTTTTTCAAAATACTTCACCTTTGCGAACAGTACAAAACCATGCAAACGGAGAAGATTTTACAGGCCAAGAACAACAGCCATGATCGGGCCATGAAATTTCGGGTATTTGCCTTTCTGGCGCTTCTGGCAGGGATCTGCCTGGCCCTTTTCCTGGCCTTTCTCCTGGTGAGCGAGATCCTTGGACCCATTCAGAAACTAACCCTGGAAGCCAGGGGGGATGATCCTTCCAAAGAAGCCAACCATGATGAGATGAAGGCCCTAAGCTCCAGCGTGCACCATCTCATCGAAAATGCGGATCAAACCTATACGGAGCTGATGAAAAGCCGGGAATCCCTGATGCAGGCTGAAAAACTGGCCCTGGTGGGAAAACTTGCCGCAGGCATGGCCCACAGCATTCGGAACCCATTTACTTCCGTAAAAATGAGGCTTTTTTCTCTAAACCGATCCATTGTTTTAACCGATTATCAGAAAGAAGATTTTGATGTCATCACCCAGGAAATAAAACATATTGATACCATCTTGCAGAACTTTCTGGAATTCTCCCGGCCTCCCAAACTGAAGATGCAACTCATCAGTCCGTCACAGGTGGTGGATTTTGCCATCCAGTTGCTGGAGCACCGTTTGAGGTCCTATGACGTTACCGTGGAAGTGATCCGGGATCAGGTTCTGCCGGAAACTCTGGCGGACCCGGAACAGTTGAAGGAAGTCCTTGTGAACCTCATCATCAATGCCTGCGAGGCTTTTACGGACAAAGGCCTCATCGTCATTGAAGAGGAAGTGGAAGAGAACAAGAAGGGAAAGAAGTTTGCAACCCTAAAGATTCGCGATAATGGGCCGGGGATTTCACAGCCCAATATAGACAAGCTTTTTCAGCCTTTTTTCACCACTAAAGAGGAAGGAACCGGACTGGGTTTAAGCATCGCCGCAAGGATCGTTGAAGAGCATGGCGGGATTCTGGATGTTACATCCATGCCTTTGGGTGGAGCCACTTTTATCATTACACTGCCCATCAGAGGGGAATAAAGTATGAGTACCGTATTGGTGATTGATGATGATGACCAACTCAGGAAAAGCTTTCAGAAGCTTCTTGAAGAAGAAGGCTATGGCGTATTAAGCGCTGCTTCGGGAGAGGCCGGCATAAAACTTGTGGAAAAACAGATTCCGGATCTTGTAATTGTGGATCTTCGTCTGCCCGGCATGAACGGACTTGAAACCTTCAAGCATATCCACAAAATGGAACCCAAGCTTCCGGTAATCATCATGACGGCTTACGGAACCACCGATATTGCCATTGAAGCCACCAAAAACGGGGTGTTCGACTATATCCTGAAACCTTTTGATATTCCGGATATGCTGGACCTGGTTAAAAATGGGCTTGAGGTGGGCCGGTTCATGAGAGCCCACATTGAGATGAATATCGAACCGGATAAGGCGTCCAGAGAAGCCATCATTGGTCGCAGTCAGCCCATGCAGGAAACTTACAAGTCCATCGGCCGTGTTTCTTCAACGGAGGCCACGGTGCTGATTCGGGGGGAATCCGGAACCGGGAAGGAACTCACCGCAAGGGCCATCTATCAGCACAGCTTAAGATCCGAGAAGCCTTTTCTGGTGATCAACTGCGTGGCCATTCCGGAAACCCTTCTGGAAAGTGAGTTGTTCGGCTATGAGAAAGGGGCTTTTACAGGGGCCACCCATCGTAGGATCGGAAAAATTGAGCAGGCCAGCGGAGGCACCATTTTTCTGGATGAAATCGGGGACATGCCATTCAGTCTTCAGGCAAAGATCCTTCGGCTTCTGGAGGAAAAAAGCATTGAGCGCATTGGAGGCCGTGAAACCATTCCGGTGGATGTCCGGATCATCGCGGCCACCAATCGGAACCTGGAATCAGCCATACAAAACGGCTCCTTCCGGGAAGACCTGTATTATCGGCTCAAAGTGGTGACTCTTTGGCTTCCGTCCCTTCGGGAAAGAAAGGGGGATATCAACCTTCTGGCCCAGTATTTTATTGCAAGATACACCGCCGAACTGGAAATGGAAAATCCGGGAATTACCGTCGAAGCCAAGGACACGCTGAACAACTACCCTTGGCCGGGCAATGTTCGGGAACTGGCCAATACCATCCATAAAGCCATTATTTTCAACCGGGGGGCTCCCATATCCCAGGAAGATATTCGCCAGGCCATTGTGGAAAAGGTCGTGGGAAACAACGTTTCAGAAGTCAATGACAATGAGGCTCTTCGCAGGATTATCCGGCGGGAGCTCAGCGCCGAAACCGGTGGAGAAAATATTTTTGACCATTACATGGATAAGATCGCAGGCATCATTATTGGCGAAACCCTTCAGATCACCGATGGGAACCGGTCCAGGGCAGCGAAACTATTGGGATTGTCCAGACCCACCCTTCACACGAAAATTGAAAAATATCAGCTTAAATTTGAAACCCTGGTGAAATGATCCGGGCCATGATTTACAGCGGTTTTTCTCCCGGGATTTTACAAGTTTTTTACAGACTGTAAAATTTATCGACAGATATTTGCTCTCCAGATCGATCCCCGCTGGTTGCCAAAATTTCGAACCATGAAAATCAATGGGTTATGGCTAATTATTGGCAGGCTCAATTGGCATAAGGATTGCTCATTAGCCAATGGATAAAAGTTGAATGAGGGTTTTTGCCCCATCAGTTCACAAGGAAATGTCAACAACACCCAAGAGCATTTTGCATGGATAAAGAACAATATTCGACAATGAGAAAAACCATATTGCTGGCCATGATCATGGTTCCGGTGGTGACCTTTATCACGATTCTGTGCATCGGTTACTTTACTTTTTCCCATACCATTGAAACCCGAACCATGCAGACCCTGAAGAGGATCGTCAACGACCATCGCCACATGATCGAGTCCTTTCTCATGGAGCGGAAGGCAAGCCTGGAGTTTGTGGCCGATTCCTATACCTTTGAAGACCTGATGAAACCCAAAATGCTGGGGGATATCCTGGAGCGTTTGCAGCGTGAATCCAATGCTTTTCTGGACATCGGGGTCTTCAACGATTCAGGGGTTCATATGGCCTATCATGGTCCTTATAAACTCACCGGAAAAAATTACAACAACGAGGAATGGTTTAAAACCGTTCTCCGGCAGGGATATTATATCAGCGATGCTTTCATGGGTTTTCGCAACACCCCCCATTTCATCATTGCTGTAACCCGCAAAATGAACGGGCATACCTGGGTTCTTCGCGCAACCATTGACACCTATGTTTTTAATGACCTGGTGGAGAATATTCGCATCGGGCAAACCGGGGAAGCCTACATCATCAACGCACAAAGCTTGTTTCAAACCAAACGCCGGTCGGGCGGAAACCTTCTGGAAATGGATACGGATAAGATTCTTTTTCCTGAAAATGATTCTGAAAGCCACACGTTTCTGGCAAAAAACGAGGATGGCGTCAAGTACCTGTATGCCGTCACCTGGATGAAGGATAAGCATTGGCTGCTGGTGGTTAGGCAGGAAGAAGCGGATGCTTTTAAAAGCATCCGGTCTGCGGCTTATTTGACCATTTTGGTCACGCTGTTCGGCAGCATCATGATTGTGGGCATCGCTTTTTATTTAACCGACAGGCTTGTTCGGCGCATGGAGGGACTGGATACTGAAAAAACCCAGCTCAATCAGCAGTTGATCGGTGCAAGCCGTCTTGCGGAGCTCGGGGAGATGGCCGCAGGCTTTGCCCACGAGATCAACAATCCCCTCCAGATCATGAAAAGCGAGCATTCCCTGATCAAAATGCTTCTCGGGGAAATCATTGAAGAAAAAAACCTGGAAGAATCGGAACCCCTCGCAGATATTTATGACTCCTTGAATCAAATCGAACTTCAAATCTCCCGTTGTGGAACCATCACCCAATCCATTCTGAAATTCGGCAGGCAGGGGGAACCCCTTCCCCAGAACCTGGATATCCATCTCACCACGCCGGAAGTGGTGGAGATGATCAAGAAGAAGGCCTTGGTTCAGGATGTTGAAATCAAAGAATTCTATGGGGAATCTCCTGTATTGGTTCGTGGGGACCCTTCGGAATTCCAGCAGGTCCTTCTCAACCTTCTCAACAACGCCATGGATGCCATTGAGGAAAGTGTCAACCGGTCTTCGGGCACACTCACCATAAAAACCGGCCTGGGAGAAGATGGCTTTGCCAAAATCGAAATCGCGGATAACGGCAAGGGCATCAGTCCTGAAGACATGAACAAGATATTCACACCGTTTTTCACCACCAAACCCGTCGGCAAGGGAACCGGATTGGGGCTCTCCGTATGCTTTGGCATTATCAATAAAATGGGTGGCACCATGGAAGTTTTCAACAATCCCGAAGGCGGCACAAACTTTGCCATCAGCCTGCCGGTCATAAAAAAATAAAAAAGGACTCAAGAAACATAAACCAAGAAAAAAGGAAAGCATTATGGAACAGATGAGAATCATGCTGGTGGACGATGAGGAAAGGTTCCTGGAGACCACCCAAAAATTGCTTCAGAAAAAAGGCATTGAAGCCACAACCGCAACCAGCGGAGAAAAAGCCCTGGAAATGCTGAGAAGTCATCGGGCCCACGTGGTCATTTTGGATGTGAAAATGCCTGGCATGGACGGGATCGCAACATTAAAGGAGATCAAAAGGCAGTTTCCCATGGTGGAAGTCATCATGCTCACAGGCCATGCCACGGTGGAATCGGCCATTGAGGGGTTGAAATCAGGAGCCACCGATTATCTCATGAAGCCGGCAGATATTGGTGAAATCATTGATAAGGCGAAGGATGCCTTTTCCAGAAGGCAGCATATTGAAGAAAAGATTCGTGTAGCCCAGATGCGTTTTGTAACAAAATCTCCCCAGGAGATCTTAAAAGAAACAAGATGATTTATTATTAAAGACCCCAGCAGCTTAACCATAGGAGATATTTGGCTATGACAAACAAGATCAATGTACTCATGGTGGATGATGAGGCCCAGTTTCGAGCGACCACATCAAAGATATTGATCAAAAAAGGATTTAACACGGTGATTGCGGCAAGCGGGGAAGAAGCCCTCGAAGTATTGAAGGCCAACCCCCAGGATGTGATTATTTTGGACATCATGATGCCCGGCATGGGCGGACATGAAGCCCTGGCCCAGATCAAGAAGATATCGCCAACAACCCAAGTGATTATGCTAACCGGTCACGGAGGCCTGGCTTCCGCAAAAAAATCCCTGGAACAAGGGGCTTTTGACTATTTGTCCAAACCCTGTGATATCGATCTTCTCAGTGCGAAAATCAATTCGGCTTATGACGCGGCCCACAAAACCGAGGTCAAGAAAGAAAAAACAGCCGGTGATATCATGATCCGGGTGGAAGATTACACAAAGATCAGCATCGACACCACCATTCTTGAAGCCATTCATGAATTGAAAAAAACCTTTGAAGGATTGGTTGCAAGCTCCAGATTCATGGAAACCGGTCATCGATCCATTCTGGTTTTTAATCATAGCGGAAAGCTTGCGGGCACCCTGAGCATCGTGGACCTGATTGCAGCCATACGGCCTGCCTATCTTTCAGCTCCGAAGCCATCCATGGCCGACAGCATTCAATACTCACCCATGTTTTGGAGCGGGCTGTTCACCAGGAGAGCCCTTGCCATGGGCAGCAGAAAGGTTTCGGAAATCATGTCCGAATCGCCGCTCCGGGTGGATCATAATTCCAACCTCATGGAAGTGGCGGATTTGATGTTCAGGGAAAAAGCCAGGCGCGTCATTGTGACAAAAAATAACGAAATAGTTGGCATTTTGCGCGAACAGGAGATGTTTTTTGAAATTTCAAACATACTGGAAAAACCGGTTAAGGAGTGAGCGATGACTGATCAAGACAAGAAGAAGGGCTCAGGGTATGATAAATATGTGGACTGGAAGATGTTTTCCATTCCAGTGGTGCTTTTTTTCCTGATGCTGGCAATTCCCACCCCTTATGGAATGAAGGATGTGGGAACCGAATTCAACCTCGGTCCGAAAAAGGTCATCAATTTTCTAACCGAAAAGATATTCAGCAAACCCAGCACGGATGCGGAGCAATGGCAGCTTCTCACGGCCCGAATCATGGAGCAGAACATGCAGATGGGGGCCCTGGCCAAGAAGCGGTTTACGGACCGGGATCTTAAATGGTGCAGCACTTATAAAATCCAAGCGGATAAAAAGAATTTTGATCTGGCCCAGGCGCACATGACGGCCAATTTTTCCGATGAAGCATTCAAAGCCCTCATGCAGGAGGCCCTGGATCTTCGAAAGCAACATCTTACCTACGAAAGTCTGTCCGGCAACGACAAGGAGGCGGCGGACAAAGGGGCTTGGGCCATCAAAGTGGCCATCGCCATGGCGATATTTGTGGTCCTGTGTTTTCTCACCGAATGCATTCCCCTTCCCGGGGTTTCTTTTTGCGTGGGGTTGATTCTGGTGTTTACCGGGGTTGTAAGCAGGAAGGATGTGGCGGCCCTATATTGGGATGATGCCGTATGGTTTATCATGGGAAGCCTCATGTTTGCAGCAGCCTTTGTAAAAACCGGGGTGGACAAAAGGGCCTGCCTCATGATTTTCAAAAGGCTCGCGGTGCCCAATGTGCGATGGATCACCTTGATATTTTTCATCATCATCGCGCCCCTGGCCGCCTTCATTTCCGATCACGCCCTGGCCGCCATGTTTCTTCCCATCGGTATGCTCCTCTATGAAAACAGCCTCACCAAGGATATCCCGGAAGATCCTGAGCTGGGTAAAATGCTCATGATCACCATTGCCATGGCCTGCAACATCGGAGGGCCGGGAGCCCCTTCCGGAGGAGCCAGAAACGTTATCATGATGACGTACCTTACGGATATGTTCGGTATCGATATCGGGTACTTACAGTGGATCACCTACTGTTTTCCGTTTGTGTTCATGATGATCCCGGTTACATGGATCCTCATCAACTGGCGGTTCAGGCCGAAAATCACTTCCCTTGCGCCGGCCATGGCCCATCTAAAAAATGAAATTGATAAAATGGGGGGATGGAGCCGGGAGCAGATCGTGGCCCTGGTCATTTTTGTGGTCATGATGTTCGGATGGTTTACTGAAAAAACCTTTTTTGATATCGGTGTTTTACCCATTCGTCTTGGCATCGGTGTTGTGGCCATGGCCGGAGCCGTGGCCTACCTGCTGGCCGGCATTGTCAACTGGCGGGATTACCAGCAGAAAGTGGACTGGGGCGTCATCTGGCTGTATGCAGGGGCCATCATTTTCGGCAGAACCCTGGATTCCACAGGCGCTGCTTACTGGCTTGCCAGGTCGGCCCTTGATTTCCTGGCACCCCTGGGCATGGACTCCGGTCTCCCCCTTCTGGCCGTGTCCAACGGAATCACCTCGGTGGTCACCAATCTCATGGCGGACGGCCCGGCTGCTGCTGCGGTGGGACCCATTGTGCTCAATGTTGCAGGACTGGCTCATGCCAACACAACATTCCTGCCTTTCATGGCCATGTCCACGGCCATGGCCTCGTCATTTGCCTACTGCTTGATTATTGGAACACCACCCAATGCCATCGTTTATGCCAGCGGATACCTGGAACCCAAAGATTTTCTGAGGGTGGGCATTTTCATGTGGATCGTTTCCAATGTCCTGCTGCTTGTCATGACGGGGACCTACTGGGGATTCAGAGGTTTTTCAGGCATGAATCCTTTTTAACGTGCTTTGAATCAATGACCGGCCGGTTTTGTGTGGTTCCGGCCGGTCATAAAGGGTTTTATAGGAGGTGAACATGCAAAAAGCCTTGAATGCGGTGCGAACGATTTTGCGAAGCAACCGTGTTTATTTTACAAAACAAACCGAACGAAAAGTTCTTTTCATCATGACCCTGGCCATGCTAATTTGGGGGGCCCTGGTCAAAATGGGATACCTTTAATGGAAGTGGTCATGGAAAGATTTCAGCTCGGCAAGTATTTTCAAACCATATCCAGGGTGCTGATGCATCCCAAAGAATTTTACGCGGAAACGGCCACGACCCAAGAGGAATCCTGGTCCAAACCCTTATGGAGCCTAATTCTGTCCGCCGCGATCTTCTCCATGGCTTCGGTGATCTCAGGAATGCACCCGAACCCGGTTTTGATGGGAATGATATTCTTGATAAATGCCGTGGGCATGGTTTTTATTTTTTCCACCCTGGGCTACGGCATCACCGGTCTTTTAAAGGGTCCATCCGTGTCATTCCTTAAAATATTCAGTATTTATGCCTATTCCTCAGCCGCGGTGCTGGTTCTGGCATGGATGCCTTTTATGTTGTGGATCACCGAGATATGGAGATGGTGGCTGATCGGATACGGGCTGGTAAAAGGATGCGGAATCAGCATAAAAAAAGTGATCGTGATCCTCTCCCTGTCCGTCATTTTACTTGTCCTGTTTTTCCAAATCACCCTTAACATGACGCGCTAAGGCATCTATCGTCATCCTCTTTTTTGCAAGCTGTAAAAAAAACCGACACTAAAAGATGAAGTTTCCGGCCATTAATGCTTTCAGGAAAGGGAATACACCTTAATATTCCATGGGTTCCGAATGCAAATTTCTGTCTTTGCGTATGGCACAAACATTGCTGATAAGACGGAAGGCATAAAGGACCGATGAAAAAACCATTTAATGAAACGGGTCATCTATTCAAAAGATGAACGACGAATTCAAGAAGAACGCGGAGGAGCTATGTCACATGTGAATTTTGCCGGAGCAAGCCAAAACCAACCCTTCACCTGGAAAGGGGGGCCCGGGTATAAACCGAGGTTTATCCTGGCCGCATTAATTGTTTTTATTGTTGTGTGGTTGCTGCCTCCCCCCCAGAGCATGGTGGAGATGGTAAATAAAGAAAATCCATCGGGCTACAGCCTGGGGAAAAACGCAAAAACCATCACCGATAGCGTGAATCAGAAACTGAGGCCCGAGGCCGGGAAGGAGACCGTCAAGGATGAGCATGATGGCGCGGGGCATGTCAAGCCCCTTCTTACGGCCGTTGAAGTGGCCAACTTGGCGAAACTCTCGGTCATGCTATTGCTGATGGCAGCCTTTTTATGGGGAACCGAGGCACTTCCCCTGGGGGCCACGGATGTTATGGTGGCGGTGATTTTGTACCTGTTTGCCATGCTGCCTCTGGCCGATATATCAAGGGCCTATATGACGGATGCGGTCTTTTTTATCTTCGGTATTCTGGCCGTGGCTGTGGGGGTGGCCAAAACCGGCCTGGATAAACGAATCGGGCTCATTCTTTTAAGCCGGATTAAAAGCGCCAAGGGATTTGCTTTTATTTTTCTTCCCATGCTGGCCATATCCGCTGCATTTTTATCCGAGCACGCCCTGGTGGCTCTTCTGGTTCCGGTACTCATGGGAATTTACAAGGTGACCTGCCGAATCCACGGAGTGAAAAAAGATCCGGCTCTTGCCATATTTCTGATTTTAAGCGTGTGTCTGGCGGCCAATCACGGGGGCCCCGGGTCGCCTGCCGCCGGAGGCCGAAACGCAATCATGATGAGCTATTTCGCGGATTATGGCATTCCCATGTCCTTCGGTACCTGGATGATCTACGGCATGCCTTTTGTTCCCTTCATGTCGGTGGTGATCGGGGCCTTCATGTATCTTCGGTGCAAACCCAAATTCTTGGTAAAAGATGTCAATCCCTCTGAAGTGGTGAAAGCGGAAGTGGCCAGCATGCCGAAATTCGGCGGCAAGGAAGCCATCATGGCTGTGATTTTGGTTTTAACGGTGGCGGCGTGGATACTCATCGGAGAACACGCAGGGCTTGGAGGCCCGACCCTCTATGCCGTCATGGCCATGTTCCTCTTCAGGATTATCGACTGGGAGGATGTTCAGCAGGGCGTGGCTTTTGATGTGGTGGGGCTTTATGCTTCCGCTTGCGCCATCGGAGTTGCGTTGAAATTCACCGGCGGCGGACTTTGGATCGCCCATGCCTTTGTGGCGGCCCTGCCGGATTTCATGGCCAAGGGAGACGGGCTTACCATCGGGGTTTCTTTGCTCACCGGAATTATGACGAATTTCATGAGCGATGGCGCAACCGTTGCGGCATTGGGTCCCATCGTACTTCCCATGGCCACTCTGGCCGGGGTGAATGCCTGGCAAGTGGGTCTTTCCTGCGCATTTTCGTCTTCTTTTGCAAACATTCTTATCGTTGGAACCCCCAACAACGCCATCGCATTCGGCATGGCCAAAGATCCTGAAACCGGAGAGCGGCTGCTGAGTGTGATGGATTTTGTTAAATACGGGTTGCCCATCACCATCCTGGCCTGGCTGGTCTTATGGTTCTGGACCATTCTGGGGTATTGGAAGTTCTTGAACTGGTAGGATTCATTCGGACGGTAAAAAATTATGAAAAGCACAATGTACCGTCAGTTTTCTCGAACCATCATTTTCTTTACATTGCTGGTTTCCCTGATGCCGCTTGTTTTGCTCGGCGGCATCATTTATTATAATTTCGCCAAGGTTTACCGGGAGAATATTTCCGATCAGATTCAGTATCGGGCCAACTCACAGGCAAAGTCCATCGACGTCTTTCTGGGGGAGCGGGTGGCGGTTTTATCCACCCTTGCGGACACCCACAGTTATGATTTTCTCAAAAACCCGGAAAATCTTGCCCGAATGTTTGAAATCGTAAGACGCAGAACTTCCGGGTTTGTGGATATCGGCCTCATCAATGATTCAGGAGACCATGTGGCCTACTCCGGCCCCTATGCTCTTGCGGGATTGAATTACTTTGCCACGGACTGGTTTGACGTGGTCATGAGAAAAGGTCAGCATGTGAGCGATGTGTTCATGGGGTTTCGAAAATCCCCCCACTTCATCATCGCGGTTCGGGGGATCACCAATGGTAAAAACTGGATTTTGAGAACCACCATTGATCCGGATATTTTCCAAAACATGGTTCAAACCGCCCAGATTGGAAGATCCGGGGACGCCTTTATCATCAACCGGGATGGGTTGTACCAGACGGATACCCGGTTTTCAGGCCATATTCTGGAGAAATCCAATATTGATCCGTCTATTTTCGGAGCCGGAACCCCCAACACCGAAAAGATGAAAATAGAAGGCAAAAAAAAATATTATGCCGGGGCCTGGTTAAAGAACAATGACTGGCTTCTGGTCATCAGCCAGGAATCCGGGGAGGAAATGGGAGGCCTCCTGGCCACCCGCAATTTCGCGATTATCATCCTTGTGTTAGGGTGCGCAGCCATTATCTATACCACCATCGCCACCACGCGGATGACGGTGAAGAAACTGGAGCAGGCCAACAAGGGAATTGATGAATTGAACAGCCAGCTCATGCAGTCTGATAAACTGGCGGCTCTCGGGAAAATGGCTGCGGGAATCGCCCATGAGATCAACAATCCCCTTGCCGTCATCGGAGAAAAGGCCGGATGGATGCGGGATCTTCTGATGGATGAGGAGTTCAAAAACAGTGAAAATTTCAGGGAATATTCCGTATCCATCGACAAGATAGAAGAGCATGTGGAAAGGGCCAGAAAAATAACCCATAACATGCTGGGATTTATTCGGAAAATGGAGCCGCGACTGGATGATGTGGATGTGAACCAAGTGCTGATTCAAACCACAGACCTTTTGCAGAACCAAGCCAGGCTGAGCAATATCACCATACGGAAGGATCTTCAGCCAGGCATTCCCATTGTGGCCAGTGACCAATCCCAGCTACAGCAGGTGTTTTTAAATCTCATCACCAATGCAATTGATGCGGTGGAGGGGGTTCATAAAAAAGAAGGTTTTATTGACATAAGAACCTGGAACAACGCGGCCCATGTTTTTATTGAGATTGAAGATGATGGCCCGGGAATTCCAAAAGAATATGAGAGAAAGGTATTCGACCCCTTTTTTACCACAAAGGAAACCGGTAAGGGAACGGGTCTGGGTCTTTCCATCAGCCATAATATCATTGAAAAGCTCGGAGGCGTAATCCATTTTGAAAATAAAACTCCCCATGGCGCGGCTTTTACCATAAAGCTGCCCCTGGTGAAACCGGAGAGAAAATAAAGGAGGCCATATGGCAATGTTCAGAATTTTAGTTGTGGATGACGAAGTTGATTTTTTGGAAACCATCATCAACCGGTTGAATAAAAGGCAAATTGATGCCGTTGGTGTGGCCAGCGGAGAAGAAGCCTTGACCCTTGTCCAAGAACAATTGTTTGATGTGGTCCTGCTGGACATTAAAATGCCCGGCGGGATGGACGGCATTGAGGTGCTGAGGGAAGTCAAAAGGCTCAAACCCCTGGTGGAGGTCATTCTTCTCACGGGCCATGCGTCGGTGGAAACCAGCATTGAAGGGATGAAACTCGGGGCCTTTGATTACCTTCTGAAGCCCATTAAATTTGATGATTTGCTTCAGAAGATCGCTGCTGCCTTTGAGAAAAAATACGCCCACGATAAAAAAATCCAGGATGCGAAAATCCAGGAATTGATAAGGTATCCAAGCAAGGTGTTTGAACAGGAAGACTGATTCCAGGCCGCTTTCAAACGTTCCCTTGGCTGGCTGCCGGGCCAAGGATCCTTGGAATTGTTTGAATGCAACCTGCAATCATAGAAAATAGAAAACGGGTTGTTCGGATGAAAAGAAGTCGTCTCACTTCTCTGAAAAATGCCCCATACCGAACAACCCGTTTTCTATCCTTCCGGCCAGCCCCTGCCGGAAATCCATTTCGTTTCCCGCGAGAAATTCGAATATCATCTTCTTGATTTTTCGTCAAGATTGGGTTATCACCCCTTCAATTGTTATTTCCAAACAATGAAAACCATTGGAAAATCAGGAGTTTTTCTTGGATTTCAATCCCTGTATGAAACACAAACTGGCCCTCACCAGGGACCTGGGAAAACGAATCAGGAATTAAAGGAGCCCCATGCATTACGAAGGAAATATCATTCGACCCCCCAGTGAAGCAGACAGCATTCTTCTTCAGATCACCGTGGGGTGCTCCCACAACAAATGCACGTTTTGCAGCGCCAATGAAAATCGACGGTTTAAAATCAAATCCGATGAAATCATTGCCGAGGATATCGCTTTTGCAGCCCAATACTGCAAGCGTCAGGACCGTCTGTTTTTGTGCGACCGGGATGCGCTGATCGTTCCCCAGAAACGCCTGGAAGCTATCCTTTTGCAAATCCAAAAAAAACTTCCCCGGGTAACCCGCATCGGGACCTACGCCAATGCCAAGGCTCTGGCAATGAAAAGCGCGGACGAGCTGAAAACCCTTAAAGACTTGGGACTGGGCATTGCCTACATGGGCCTGGAGTCCGGGGATGACGTGACCCTTGCGCATGTTCAAAAAGGCGCGGATTCCCGAAAAATGATTGAGATGGGAAAAAAGGCCATGGCCGCAGGCATCAAGCTGTCGGTGACGGTTTTGTTGGGGCTTGGGGGAAAAGAGCGTACTGAAATCCATGCCCGGGAAACCGGAAGGGTTTTAACCTCCATGGATCCTGATTTTGTGGGGGCTTTAAGCCTCATGCTGATTCCGGGCACCCCGTTGTTCCGGGAGGCGGAAGCAGGGCGGTTTCATCCCCTGAATGTTCGGGAATTGCTGGAAGAGTTGAAAATCATGATCGAACACACCCACATGACCCATGGCATGTTCACCTCAAACCACGCCTCCAATTACCTGCCGATTCGAGCCCAATTGCCCAAGGAAAAAGGGGCGGTTCTGCGGCTTATCAATAAAGCCCTGGAGGGGAAAGTTTCTTTGAGGTCCGAGTGGATGAGGGGGTTGTAAGGGCCGTGGCAAGTGATGAGTAATGGGTTATGAGTGAAGGATGAAGAATTAATCCAATAATAAGGAGATTACATAATGACGAAAGAACTGCCGGAATACGGGTCTGAGTTGGAAACCCTGTGTATCAACACCATTCGAACGTTGTCCATGGATGCGGTTCAGAAGGCGAATTCCGGTCATCCCGGAGCGCCCATGGGTCTTGCGCCTGCCGCCTATGTTTTGTGGATGCAGTTCATGAATCACAACCCCAAAAATCCCGCCTGGCTGGACCGGGACCGGTTCGTCCTGTCCGGGGGCCATGCCTCCATGCTCCTCTATAGCCTGTTGCATCTCACGGGGTATGACGTCAGTCTTGAGGATTTGAAAAACTTCCGGCAATGGGGTAGCAAAACCCCGGGACATCCTGAACTGGGTCACACATCCGGGGTGGAAACCACCACCGGGCCTTTGGGGCAGGGGTTTGCCAATGCCGTGGGCATGGCCATGGCCGAACGGCACCTGGCGGCCTGCTACAACAAGCAAGGCGATGATATCGTGGATCATTACACCTATATGATGTGCGGAGACGGGGACATGATGGAAGGGGTGGCCTCTGAAGCCGCATCCCTGGCCGGTCATCTGGGTCTTTCCAAATTGATCTGCCTGTATGACGACAACAAAATTTCCATTGAGGGCAGTACGGACATCGCGTTTACCGAAGATGTGGCCAAGCGGTTCGAGGCCTATCACTGGCACGTGCTGAAGGTGGCCGACGGTTGTGATGTCCGGGCCATTGCCGAAGCCATCAAAGCGGCCAAAGCTGAAACCAGCAAGCCTTCCCTCATCGCCATCCGAACCATTATCGCCTGCGGCAGTCCCAACAAACAGGGTTCCTGCGAGGCCCACGGTTCGCCCCTGGGCGAAGCGGAAGTGCGTCTTACCAAGAAAAACCTCAACTGGGATGAAAAGGCCTCCTTCCTGGTGCCGGAAAACGCCCTTTCGGTTTTCAGAAAAACCCTGGAATCAGGGGCTGAGGCAGAGGCGGCCTGGATGGAAAAGTTCTCTGACTATATTCATAAATATCCGGACATGGCCAAAAAATGGGCTGATGCCATGAGCGGTTATTTAACCGACGGATGGGATTCGGATATTCCGAAATATACGCCTGCCGACAAACCCGTTTCCACTCGGGTGGCTTCCGGCAAAGTATTGAACGCCATTGCCAGGAATCTTCCCACTTTGATGGGCGGATCTGCTGACCTTGCCCCTTCCAATATGACTTTTCTGGATGGTCTACCGGAGTTTCAGAAGGATCATTATGAAGGCCGGAATATCCGGTTCGGGGTCCGGGAGCATGCCCTGGGCTCGATCCTGTCCGGCATGTTTCTCCACAACGGCATCCGGCCCTATGGTGGAACCTTCCTGGTGTTTGCCGATTACATGCGGCCGGCCATCCGGGTGGCCTCCCTCATGAAACTGCCCGTGATCTATGTGTTCACCCACGACAGCATTGCCGTGGGTGAAGACGGCCCCACCCACCAGCCCATCGAGCATCTGGCCTCCCTTCGGGCCATTCCGGGTCTCACCGTGATCCGTCCGGCGGATGCCAATGAAACCGCCGAGGCCTGGCGCCAGGCCCTGATCACCAGCAACGGACCCACGGCCTTGATTTTCAGCCGCCAGAACCTCCCCATCCTTGCGGGAGAAGGATATAAAACCGGTGTGTCCAAAGGGGCTTACGTGGCTTCGGATTGCCAAGGCAAACCCGAACTCATTCTCATCGCCACAGGCTCGGAAGTAGCCGTGACCCTGAAGGCCAAGGTTGAACTGGAAAGCCAGAATGTTAAGGTTCGCGTTGTGAGCATGCCCAGCTGGGAACTGTTTGACAAGATGCCGAAAAAATACCGGGATGAGATCTTGCCCCCGGACGTTGAAAAACGCCTGGCCGTGGAAGCGGGCATTCCCATGGGTTGGGAAAAATACGTGGGATCAAAGGGCGCAACGGTGTGCATCACCGGTTACGGCGCATCCGCTCCCGGCAACGTGGTCATGGAAAAATACGGGTTTACCTCGGAAAATATAGTGGAAAAAGCTTTGGAATGTTTGAAGGGTTAATTCTTTTTCCCCACCGAAGATCCCAGGTAGATGCCTGAGATGGCCAGAATGCAGCCAGCAATTTCTATGGGGCCTGCGGGCCGGTTGAAGAGAAGCACATCCCACACAAAGGCCAGGCTGGGCTGAAGCAGTAAAATCAGCCCGGCCCGGGATGCTTCCACCTTTGCAATACCTCTGGAAATGAGCACCCAGCCCAAAACCTGCCCGAAAAGACCGTAAGCTGTAAGGGATATCCAGGATTGCATATCCGGAATGTCAAAGGACGCCTTTTCCGCCACCATTTCAATGCCAAGAAGTACCGCTGCCGTGATTGAAATCACCGCCATGGTGAAAAACGGAGAAATGTCCGGGTAAGCGGATTGCAACTTCCTGAAGGATAGCAGATAGGCCGAGTAGGTGAGGGCGGTTAAAAGCCCCAGGAGTAAACCGGTCTTGTACTGCGCGTCCAGGGCCAGCCAGTCCCCTCCGATGATGAGAAACAACCCGAAAAATCCCATGGGAATGGAAAGCACATATTTCAGGGAAAGCTTTTCCTTGAGCATGAAGACCCCGAACCCCGCCAGAAAAAACACCTGGAAATTGGCCAGAATGGTGCTCAACCCCGGTCCCACAAAGAAAACACTTCGATGCCATAGAATCAGATCCATGGCAAAAAAAACACCGCAAGCCATCATGATGGCCATGGGTTTGACCCTGAATCGCAGCTTTTGTCGGGAAATCAAAAGGACGGCACAAAGCAGGATACTTCCAAAGATCATTCGATAAAAGCCTGATGCCGTGGGGCCTACATGGGCAAGCTTCACAAAGACGGCCGAAAAACTGATCATGGCGGCCCCGGCCATGAGCTGATACAATCCGGGAAGTTTATGTTTCTCCAATGAATTAGAAGATGGGGTGATCATTTTAAAATATCCTCAACCTGAAAAATGATTTTCGATGGGGGCCCCAAAAAAAAGCCCCGAACCGGTCTTGGTTCAGGGCGATTGCAATAAAGGCCATGAACCGGGTTTCAGTCCATGGCAAAGCGTTGTCAGGGTTGGCACGCCTTTGCCCGGACGGTGTCCGTTGCGGCGGCCATGGCCACAGGCGATAGCTTTGCAGTTAATCCAATGGTGCTTTTGAGCATTGTGATGGTTCCCAATTATTGGGTTTCGAAAGTAAAATGAATTTGCTATATAAGGAAAACCCGAATGCCTGTCAAGGAAAAATCTGAAGCATCCAAACCAAGTCCAAAAGGAACTGTTTATGAGCAAAAGCATCAAAGAAAGGCTGGATCCCATTTTCAAACCCCAATCCGTAGCCGTGATCGGGGCTTCCAATACCCCAGGGAAATGGGGGTACGACACCATGTTGTGCATTCTGCGGCGCAGCCTGTTCCGGGGAACGGTATATCCCGTCAACCCTAGGGAGGAAAACGTTCTTGGCATAAAAGCCTATAAATCGGTTACGGAGATTCCGGGTCCGGTGGACCTTGCGGTGATCGTGGTCAATTCCAACTTCGTGGTGGATGTCTTCCGCCAGTGCATTGAAAAGAAGGTGGGAGGAGCCGTGATCATTACCGCGGGTTTTGCGGAAATCGGTGCCGAAGGAGCTGCGCTTCAAAGGCAGCTTGCGGAGCTTTCCGTTCAAAGCGACATTCCCTTTGTTGGCCCGAATTGCATGGGGATCTGGACATCTGCCGTGGGGCTGAACCTATGCTTCGCAAAAATGGTGCGGCCCGGGCCCATTGCCTTCATCTCCCAGAGCGGCACCATGGGGGATTACCTCTTTGACATGTCCCAGGCCAAAAAATACGGGTTTGCCAAATTCATTTCCTCGGGTAACCAAGCGAGCTTGGATGTTTCCGATTACCTGGAATACATGGCCGACGATGAGGACACCCGGGTGGTGGTCTTGTATCTGGAGGGAGTAAAAGACGGCCGCAGGTTCCTTGAAGCGGCAAAAAAAGTGACGAAGAAAAAGCCTGTTCTGGTCTATAAGATTGGCCAGACTGAAGAGGGCGCCAGGGCTGCTTCCACCCATACGGCATCGCTCACCGGAAGCAGTGATCTGTTCATGGCGGCTTGTCGCCAGGCCGGGGTTCTGGTTTGTGACAACATGCTGGACATGTTCGATTATGCCGAAGCCTTGGGCCATCAACCCCTGCCCAAGGGAAACCGGATCGGCGTAGCCTCCGGAGGCGGTGGCTTCTGTGTGGTGAGCGCCGAGGCCTGCTCAAAAGCCGGATTGAAGGTGCCGATTCTGGAGGAAGAAACCCAGAAGCAGATGATGGAGCATTTGTTTGACTTTTCCCCCAAGCCTTCCAACCCGGTGGATCTCATCGCTCGAAAAGGCCATCTGGCCTATGCCAGAGTCATCGACATTCTGGCCCAACAGGACGATATCGACGGGTTGATCATCATGCCGCCCTATGGCCAGTTCAACCGGAAATTACCTCCCCGGGACATGAAAGACCTGGTGGATTGCTGTTCCATCATCTCCGATATCCCCAAAAAATACGGGAAGCCGGTCCTGGCCTTTGCCATGCGGAGCTACAGTGAAACCGCCATGTATGAAATTTTAAAGCGGGGGAACATCCCGTTTTTCGAGTCCCCGGAGACCTGTGCCAATGCCATGGCGGCGTTGGCTTTTTTTGGAAAGCATCAAGGGGAGAAAAGACCTTGACCCTTTTTACGGGTTGGAAAGTCCCCGGGGTCTAAATTTTCAAATTATTGAAATCTTCAACCATCAACCTGTCAGGATCATTATGTATATAGACAACGAACTGTGCCAGAAATGCCTGGATTGCTTGCCGGTGTGCCCGGTTGCCGCCATCAAGGCCAGGAACCATAGGATTGAAATCGACTATGATGAATGCGTGGAATGCGGGGTGTGCAGGAGACTTCGAATCTGCAAGGAAAAAGCCATTATGCAGGTCAAGGAAATCCCTTATCCCCGGTTGCTGCGGCAGGTATTTTCAGATCCCACAAAAAACCATCCCACCACAGGTGTTCTGGGTCGGGGAACCGAGGAAATGAAAACCAATGACATCACCAATATCTTCACAAAGGGCTATATCGGCTTTTCCGTGGAGCTGGGCCGGCCCGGACTGGGAGCCCGGCTTTCCGAGCTGGACAAGGTCACCCGGAAGGTCACGGAAATGGGCGTGGTGTTTGCCAAAGACAACCCGGTGATTCCTTTGATTCAGGACATGAAAACCGGTGCGCTTCTTCCTGAGATTCTGGGAGAAAAGGTCCTTTCCGCCATCGCAGAGTTTCTGGTGGAAGAACCCCGGGCACTGAATCTGATACGTGAGCTTACCGCTTTTCTGGATTCCGAACTGGATACGGTGGCCACCCTGAGTGTCATCGAAAGGGCGGATGAGAACGGGCGATCCGTTTTCTATGAAAAATTGAAAGACCAGGGATTTCATCCCTACCCCAACGGGAAAGTCAACATAGGTTTGGCAAAAGGAGCATCATGACCCACACATTGAACCGAACAGGGCTGGCATCGCCGGAATCCTCCAATGAATTCATCTTCCTTTGCATGATCCCCGCGGCCTGGAAAGGCACGAAAACCGCTGAAATGGTGGAAATCTGCGATATCCTTCTCAAGCACAAGCCGGATAACATGATTGGTATTCCAGCCGGGCTGGATGAGGAGGGGTTAAGGAAAATGGCCGCCAATGCGACCATCCTGACGGCGGCATTCAACAACCCGGTGTCCATTCAAAATGCCGTCAAAGAAGTAAAAGATAAAAACCTCGGGGTGTCCATTGTGCTTTCAGGGTTGTTTGATGGTATCAACACCCTGTGCAGCAATATCGGTGCCTGTGAGCACACCCATAATATTTCCCTGGGTGTATTCGGCAAGGCGGACCGGCTTCCCGATGAATCCGTCCTGGAGATCACCACCCAGTGCGGCCATGCCTTGATTTCTTCTCTTTATGTTGAGCACGTGGTCAAAAGCATAAAAAAGGGGAAATTGACCTGCGAAGAGGGCATGAAAATGCTGGTGAAGCCCTGCGTCTGCGGCATCGCGAACCCCAAGCGAATCAAAAATTCCCTGGAAAAAATGACTTAGTGTCTATCCAGCGCAGAAATCGGGCGAATTATCCGTTTCTGGATGGGCACGACTTAGTTTTTCACCGGAAGAACATGGATGGCCTTTACGACAAGCTCTACTTCGTCTCCCGGCTTCAGATCCAGATGGTCCGCCGATTCCGTTGACAGGACCGAGGCCATTTCCGCCGGGGAAATAACATCGAATTTCACCAGAGACATGATATCCCCTTTTTTAACGGACTTTACTTTTGCCTTGATGAGGTTTCTTGCTCCAAATTTCATGGATTGTCGCTTTCTTGTGATGTGTTTTTCCAGCCTGCCACCTTTATGCCTTTATGATCATACTGATGGCAGGGTGCGGCACGGAAGTGTCGGTCATCCGAACTTGTGAATACAGGGGAGTATGTATAGGTCATGATCGTTCGAATTTGCGCACGATACCGGTTAGGGAGATTATACCGATGCCCAGCAGCAGAACCGTTGCCGGTTCAGGCACTGGCTTCGGAACGAGGGGAAAAGACTGAAGCATGATCTGGTAGCCGGAATCATCAGAATTGGTCCAATGGGATACAGCATCGATGCATTCGTCTCCGACGCAGTCCGCAAACAGGATGTCGTATGCAAAGGTTAACCCTAAATCTGCATCAACAGAGAATTTTCCCCCGGTCCATTCAAGCTTTTTACTCTGGCTTTTATCTGCGGGATAGATATCCTTGAAGATATTTGATGAAAGATCTTCCTCATCGTTAGCGTGCTTGAACATGGCCAACCCGGTTTCATTCTGTTTCAGGGCCATGAGAAACCCGGTCCAGTCTTGATCCGTGCCGTTTGTGATGGTTTCGTCGAAATGGTAAAGGTTGCTTTCACAGGTATTCACCAGGGTAAGGAACATGTGGATCGGAGGCAGTCGGTCGTAAACAGATTCACTTTCGTGGGATCCACTGCCTGATTCGCCTCCCTCCGAGCCGCTGTTTCCGGAACCGCCGCCAGCGTTACCCGACCCTCCGGAACCGCCGGCACCGGAGCAGGCGCCACTCCCCCCAGCCCCGCCCTGGCCGGAACAGCTGGAACCATCCTCATGCCCATCTGTGCAGCCACCACTGGTGTCACCGCCCTCAATCTTGGAAAAATTCTTGGTGACGGTTACCGAGCCATTGTTGCCAAGTGTATAGGATTGACCCGCACAGGTTCCTCCCGCCATGTTGCAGCCACCTCCCCGGAATTCAATACTGACAATCCTCGCTGCATTGGCAGGCAGACCAGGCCACAGCCATGCGATGAAGCCAATCCAAGCAAAAAATAATAAACGATGCCGTTTTGTATTCATGTCTCCCTCCTCCTGATGTTTAAGGCTATGGGTTCGATAAAACGCTTTTAGGCAGAACGCCCAATCCATGAAATGATTCAAGGCCATCGGATTTTTGCTTGCAGAGGAAGTCAGTTCTGTAGATTTCTCTTGTTCGTTCCGGATTAAATCAGGTGAGTGAAAAGTGATAATACCTTGCTTTTCTGAGGAATGAATATAGTTTTTTTTACATTTGATTGTCAACATTTTTGTTGGTGCAATATGCTGCATATTCATAAAATTATAGCTGAAAACGGATGCTAACCCAATTAAAATATCGGGGTGGATAGGCAAAAAGCTGTTGGGCAATCCTTAGCGGTTCTACAGACCTACTAAAGGGTCAGGGCAGAGGCCCGCTTTTTTCAGTGATCAAAAAAGGAGCTTTTTTCAACCGGATAACGCGAAAATATTTTTCCACAATATTACAGAGACAATGGGGCAGTATCAGGGTGGGATGCCTGCATCTTTTTTCGTAAACCCATAACAGGCAGGAGTTCACGCCAGCATCTTCGATATTGATGCCGATCAAGGCAGAGGTTCTGATGCCAAAAAAGCCCAGCAGCAGGATGATGAGCAGGTTTCTTAAACCGATCAGGTCATGGTCCTGCCCGGCAAAATACTGAATCAATCGTTTCAGCTCATCAGAGATCAACAAGTCCGGGACAGTTTTATTGATCTTCGAATAGGGCAATCGGGTAGCGATGTTTTCTTTCACATACCCTTGCAAGGTCAGGTAATGATAAAACTGGCGCAGAATCCGGACGTGGGATTTGGTGATATGAATGGACGGGGTTTGAAAGTCTCCGGCAAACTTCAAAAGCTGCTTGTAGGAAACCTTTTTAATGGATTTTATATTCTGTGTTTGTAAATAATTCTGAAACGCATTGATCCGGCTGGACATGGCTTGGAAAGAGTGCTTTGAAAAATCAGCGGGTTTAAAATAATCTAAAAATGGGCTCAAATAGAGATAAAGCAGTCAGAGGTTGATCATTCAAATGCCTTCTGGTAGGATTTATTCTTGCTCACAAATCCGTCACCCATCACCCTCAAGATTCCACAGGAAACCAGCCATGACCGAAGAAAACAAATTGTTCATCCAACCCCTTGAAGGCGTTACTCCCCACATGGGTGTTTTTGTGCCCGTCCTGCAAACCTGCCGCCAGGAAACCCCGCTCGGTTGGTAAAAGGCTTAACCATTTAACCAGGAGGCCTCCATGCAAAAAATCACCCTGAATATCAATGGCCATGCCCATTCCGTCCACGTGGACCAGGATACTCCTCTGCTTTATGTGCTTCGAAACGATCTGGGCCTCAAGGCCGCCAAGTTTGCCTGCGGCCTGGAACAGTGCGGGGCCTGCAAAGTGATCATCGACGGCCAGGCCGTTCCCTCCTGTCACATCACGGCCCGTTCCGTTCAGGGCAAGGAGATCACCACCCTGGAAGGGCTTGGGACAAGGGAAAACCTTCACCCGTTGCAGCAGGCTTTTATTGATGAACAGGCCATCCAGTGCGGGTTCTGCGTGCCGGGCATGATCATTTCCGCCAAAGCCCTGCTGGACCGGAACCCCAACCCCACGGATGGAGAGATCAAAAGCGCCATGTCCGACAATCTTTGCCGGTGTGGGTTTATGACCGGATACGGCGGGCCATCAAGCGGGCCGCGCAGATCGCAGAAGAAGCTTCTTCCTGGAAAAGCGCGCTAAGCAACCCATCCCATGCAACTTCAGGAAGCACCCCCGTCTCCCATACGGATGGCATGGTGGGGACC
>VMSV01000193.1 GCA_013791935.1 Desulfobacteraceae bacterium
CCTGCAACACTTGCAAATTTCATCAATATTTCCTGGATGAAAGGCATTGCCGATGCCATAAGCCCTGGAAAGATAACCTATGAATTATTATACGTTATTTTTATATTCTTTTTTTGCTACTTTTACACTGCAATGACCTTCAATCCCGAGGATGTGGCTGAAAATATGAAAAAACAAGGGGGATATATTCCAGGGATTAGGCCTGGAAAACGAACTGCTGAATATATAGATAAAGTTCTAAGCCGAATCACTTTAGGCGGTGCTTTCTATGTTTCTGCGGTCTGCGTTCTTCCCTCAATACTAACGACAAAACTGAATACCCCTTTTTATTTCGGAGGAACCGCGCTTTTAATCGTTGTTGGTGTTGCTATTGACACCATTGCTCAAATCGAGTCTCATATGCTTACCAGGCATTATGAGGGTTTTTTAAAGAAAACTGCAGGCGGACGAATAAAAGGAAGAAGATAATCTAATTGTTTCCATAAACAAAATAGGTTAACAGGCAGCAGCAGAAAAACGATATTTTCAACCAATATTGTATTCAGTTTCAACGCATTCGGTTTTGCATGATTGGAGTGTGAAATGGCAAAGGAAGAGGCAATAAAAGTTGAAGGTACGGTTCTGGAAACATTGCCGAACGCTATGTTTAAAGTTGAACTTGAGAATAAACATCAAGTGCTGGCTCATATTTCAGGAAAAATGCGGATGCATTTTATAAAGATCCTGCCGGGTGACAAGGTTACCGTTGAATTGTCGCCCTATGATTTAACCAGAGGGCGTATTACCTACAGGGCGAAATAAAGATATTAATTGATTTTGAATTTATTATCGAATTAAAAGGGGAACGCGGCTATGAAAGTCAGAGCGTCTGTAAAAAAAGTGTGCATAAAATGCAAAATAATTCGCAGGCATGGAATCGTCCGGGTTATCTGCGAAAATAAAAGGCATAAACAGCGGCAAGGATAATTATAATAAGGAGGATAAGCTTTGGCAAGAATCGCGGGCGTTGACCTGCCTAGAAAAAAAAGGGTGGAAATAGGATTAACCTATATATATGGGATCGGTAGGTCCATATCCAAAAGGATCTTAACCAAGCTAAACATTAACCCTAACATGCATACGGATGATTTAAGCCCAGAAGAAATCAACGATATCCGTAAGGTCATTGATGAGAACTATAAAGTAGAAGGCGAGTTGCGTTCTCATGTCTCCATGAATATTAAGCGGTTGATGGATCTTGGCGCTTACAGAGGACTAAGGCACAGACGTTCTCTGCCGGCTCACGGACAGCGGACCAAAACCAACGCCAGGACCAGAAAAGGACCGAAGCGGGCTGCTGTTAAGAAAAAAGGCGCTGCCACCAAAAAATAATTAAAAAAATTAATAATCATCAAGTCCGAGGCTTATTCATGGCAAAGAAAATAAGAACCAAAAAAAAAGAAAAAAAGAATATCTCCACAGGCGTTGTTCATATTCAATCGACTTTTAATAATACCATCGTGTCCATTACCGACGCAACCGGGAACGTTGTGGCTTGGTCAAGCTCTGGTGTTCAGGGCTTTAAAGGCTCCAGAAAAAGCACTCCTTTTGCAGCGCAACTCGCCGCTGAGGATGCGGCAAAGAAAGCCATGGAACATGGAATGCGAAATGTGGAAGTCTACGTAAAAGGGCCGGGTGCAGGAAGGGAATCTGCATTGAGATCTCTTCAAGCCGTTGGCTTTAATGTGCTGCTGATTAAAGATGTTACACCGATTCCCCATAACGGTTGCCGTCCGCCAAAAAGGCGTCGGGTGTAATTAAGGCCAAATAAAGTCAAAAGGAGGATAATTTGGCAAGATATACCGGTTCAACATGCAGAATTTGTCGCCGCGAAAACATTAAACTTTTTCTAAAAGGGGACAGATGCTATTCAGATAAGTGCGCTTTTGACAGGCGAGGTTACCCGCCGGGAGAGCATGGACAACGTAGGGGGAGAAAAACCTCTGATTACGGAATTCAGTTACGTGAAAAACAAAAAGTAAAAAAAATGTACGGCCTTTCCGAAAAGCAATTCAGATTGTTTTTTGAAAGAGCTGATAAGCAAAAAGGCATTACCGGCACAAACCTGTTGGTTCTTCTTGAAAGGCGCTTAGACAATATCGTCTATCGGCTTGGCTTTGCTAACTCAAGAACTCAGGGCCGTCATTATGTCCTGCACCAACATTTCTTGGTTAATGGGAAAAAAGTTAACATTCCTTCCTACCTAATCAAAGTTGGTGATATTATTGAGGTTCGGGAAAAAAGTAGGAACAAACAAACGATTATCGATTCCACAGAAGCTGTTGTCAGGAGAAGTATTCCTCAGTGGCTGAATTTTGAAAAAGACAATTTTAAGGGTGTTATTAGAAGTTACCCGACTCGTGAAGATTTGAACATGCCGATTCAGGAGCAATTGATTGTTGAACTATATTCAAAATAAAAAATTAACAACTTAAGAAATGAATCATTAATTAACAATCAAGTATTTTCCGAATAATCATCTGGAGATAAAATATGTCGTCAAATGAGCTTATGTACATGAATTGGCAAGAAATGATTAAGCCGGAGAAGGTACAGGTTTCAAGTACTCCTTTGTATGGGAAATTCGTTTGTGAACCTTTAGAGAGAGGGTTCGGAATCACCATAGGAAATTCATTGAGACGAATCCTACTATCTTCTCTTCATGGCGCAGCGATCGTCTCTGTTAAATTTGACGAAGTAATGCACGAGTTTTCCTCAATTCCTGATGTACTGGAAGATGTCTCAGAAATTATTTTAAATTTAAAAGAAGTTCGTTTGAAAGTCAGTGGCTCTGAACTCAAAAAGATTTACATTAACAAAAGAGGTGAAGGCAAAGTTACAGCAGTTGACCTTATAAGCGAAGACGGTAGATGCGAAGTTCTTAATCCCACACAACACATTGCTACTTTATCTGAAAATGCAAACCTCAGAATGGAAATGACCGTAAAAATCGGGAAGGGATATTCTCTGTCAGAGAATAACAGGGATGAAGACATGCCCATTGGAACCCTTCCAATAGACTCTGTGTTTTCACCCATTAAGCGAGTCGTTTACGTGGTAGGCAACGCCAGGGTCGGTCAAAGAACAGATTATGATAAGCTCACGCTTGAAGTATGGACGGATGGGAGTATTCTTCCTGAAGATGCTGTGGCGTTTTCAGCCAAAATATTAAAAGAACAAATGAATATGTTCATTAATTTTGATGAAGAACAAGAACCGGAAATAGTAACCTATGTAAACGAAGATGAGAAGCCGAAATTTAACGATAATTTGTATCGGAGCGTTGAAGAACTAGAGCTGTCCGTAAGAAGTGCAAATTGCCTTAAAAACGCTCAAATTCACAAGATATACCAATTGGTCAGCAGGACGGAAGCTGAAATGTTGAAGACCAAAAATTTTGGCCGAAAATCTTTAAACGAGATTAAAGAAGTCTTAGGTGAGATGGGGCTGTCATTAGGAATAAAATTAGAAGGCTTCGATTATCCTTTAGAGGAAGTTGAGGAAGGAGAATAAAGAGCGGTATGAGACATCGTAAAAGCGGAGTAAAATTAAATCGAACATCGAGTCATAGGAACGCCATGTTCCGTAATATGGTGACCTCATTGTTTAAATATGAGAAAATCCAAACCACCGATACCAAAGCAAAAGAGTTGAGGAAATGGGCGGATAACATTATTACCCTCGCCAAAAGAGGTGATCTTCACGCCCGGCGGCAGGTTCTTTCAATCATAAGAGAAAAAGACGTTGTTCATAAATTGTTTGAAAACGCCAACGAAAAATATGGGGAGAGGGCAGGGGGGTATACCCGAATTGTTAAAGTCGGTAGAAGGCCCGGTGATGCTGCTCCTGTTTCCCTTATTGAAATCATTTCAAAAGATACTGCGGAAGCGAAAACGAAATCAAAAAAAGGGACCAAATCAGATAAGTCCCTTGTGGAGAAGTCCTCACAGAAAGTATCTAAAGAAACGGTAGAAACAAAAATAGATGCCGAGGGAAAAAAGGAAGCTCTTGTAGAAGCCCCTGTAGTAACTGCGGCTGAAAGTAAAGAAGCTGTTACGTCCGATGTTGAAAGCGAAACCGAGGTTGCCGGCGATAACAAAAGCCCGGAAAAAGACGTATAAAACCATTCGGCATAGACATTGCGTTGAAGAATAAAACACCCGGCCAATAACCGGGTGTTTTTTTATGCCAAGAGCTGGATTTGATCTTCCTGAATAAGTCGCTACAAAGCAATTACCTCAAAAACAGATTCCCATAAGTTGACCAATAACAGCCGATTTCTCAAAACATTTCCTTTTTTCAAGAGGATCTTGATCACTTCCGTGCATTCCATGGATGCAATCACAGATACACAAGAAGCCAAAGCTCCGAGTTGCAGCTCAATTCCCTTTTCAGGCAAGGCGCCCTCATGGCCGTATATCTTTGCAAGCCCTTCATCCTCGGGAAAAATTGTCATGACCTGACCTTGATGCCCGGCAACGGCCCCGAAGACCAAGGGGATGTTAAGTGATTTACACTCCTGTTCAATTAAAAAGCGCGTTTTTAAATTGTCCAGGCAATCCACAACCACATCCGTACCGGTCAGAAGGTCTTGTGCGTTGTCTTTATTCAAAAAGGAATCGAAACATTGTGTTTCTATGGAAGGATTGATTTTATGAACACGATTTTCGGCTTCCCGGGCCTTTGAAAAGCCAATGGTTTCAGAGGTGCTTATGAACTGCCGGTTTAAATTGCTCTCTTCAAACACATCCCCGTCAATAAATTTTAATTTGCCGATACCGGTTCTTGAAAGTATCTCAACAACGATCCCGCCCAGGCCTCCTAAACCCACCACGCATACCGAGGATTTAAGCAACCGAATCTGGTCGCCGGCGGAAAAGGTGTTCAGATTACGCACATAACGTTCGGGTATTATGTTGTTTTCAAGGGCCATTATTTCTATTTCACGATATTTTACGAGGGTGTGTGCAGACAAGTTTTCAATGTCCTTATGGGAAATGGAGGGATGAGAAGATTGGCCTTGGAGGGATTGGGCATTGGATTTTTCTCTGATCAGTTCTATTAAACTCTGTGAGGACATGGCACCCCCTTGGAATAAGCAAAATGGTAGCCGGGTTGCAGGCTGTTGGCCTAAAGCGGTTGGTCTTGCTAATTTATAGGATATGTTCTAAATAAGGCAAAAATACATTTTGTTTTCTTGTCAGGTCAAGTAAATTATACAAAACAATTTTTTGGGGAAAATAGCCGATATTCGATTAACCCTATCCGGTCTTATTTAAAGGCCGTTCTAAGATTCGGAGCCTTGAATTCATGATGAAAAATAAAATCGAAAATGTCCTTGTCACCGGCGCTGCGGGGTTTATTGGTTTTCATCTTTCCAAGCGACTCGCAGAGCAGGGTGTTCGTGTTGTTGGAATAGACAACATGAACGATTATTATGATGTGAGCTTAAAACAAGCCAGGCTGAATTTGCTGTCCTCTTTCCGAGATTTCTCATTTCAGAAAATCGATCTGGCGGATAACGAAGCCATGGCGCTCCTTTTTAAGACAAACCAGTTCGATGTTGTGGTTAATCTGGCTGCCCAAGCAGGCGTCCGCTACTCACTGATCAATCCCCAGGCATATGTGGCCTCCAATCTGGTGGGTTTTACCAATATCCTTGAGGGATGCCGTCACAACAAGGTAGGGCATCTTGTCTTCGCCTCCTCTTCTTCTGTTTACGGGGCCAATACCAAAATGCCGTTTTCAGTGCATCACAATGTTGACCATCCGGTATCCCTGTATGCAGCCACCAAAAAATCCAACGAGTTAATGGCTCATACTTACAGTCATCTGTTCGGGCTCAAAACTACCGGGCTCAGGTTTTTCACCGTTTACGGTCCCTGGGGACGCCCGGATATGGCTCTGTTTTTATTTACGGATGCTATCTTAAATGATAGACCCATCATGGTCTACAACCACGGAAGGATGCGGAGAGATTTTACGTATATTGACGACATCGTTGAAGGCGTTTTCCGCGTGATGGATAGCTTACCGGAACCCAATCCGGATTGGAATGGAGAGGCGCCTGACCCCGGAACATCCTATGTTCCCTATAAAATATACAATATTGGAAACAACCAGCCCGTTGAGCTGATGACCTATATATCGACGCTTGAAAAAATGATAGGCAAAGAGGCAAGAAAAGAGTTTCTTGATATGCAGCCCGGTGATGTGCCGGCAACCTACGCGGATGTTGATGATTTAATCAAGGACGTGGGCTTTAAACCCCAGACCTCCATAGAAACCGGCATCAAAAAATTTGTGGAATGGTATAAATCCTATTACGTGAAATAACATTTATGTTTTTATAAAACATAAATGGGCAGGTCATAAAAGCACAGGCGCATGGAATTTTCCATGCGCCTGTGGTTGTTTGAAGGGTTACGGAAAGACCGGATCTATAATGAATCCCCTGGAATGGCTATTGATCGTTGTTGAGTTTCCGGCAATACGGTTGCTCTCGTTGATAACCACGGCTTCGCTGAAGGGATAGGACTGGACAAACGGGTACTCATAAAAATCATTGTGAATGCCCAGGTCATAGATAATGTTGTCATACCAAACACAGCCGTGGACCACTGCTCGGCTTTGTTCTCCCTGGGTATAAGTTTCCCCTGTTTCAGAATACCCTATGACCACACCGTTGTCGTTGATGGCCGTGGCCCAACTGTTTTTTCCTCCTAGCGTGCCCAGGTCGGTCATTACACCCTGTCCGTTGGAACTGAGTGCCCAGACAAAGGCATGGGTATTTCCGTTGGTAGCTTTTGAATTTCCAACCACCTGATCATGATTGTTGATATCAGTGGCCATGCTGATTCCGCCCCCTAACGAGCCGCAGGGATACATTGCGCCACCGTCCCAGAAAAAAGCTTCATTCCCTGAAGTCCCAACCACGTGTCCGGTGGGTTGGCTGTCGTTGATGTCAACTGCAGAAGTGGATGAAGCCCCGGGAAGTTGGTTGAGGGCTTCAACGACTCCTTTATCGATATCATGGAAAATCACGGTCCCGCCGGAATTAAGGATTGCCTGGTTATAACTGTTTATGGCAACAGCTTCTGAATCCGCGCCTACCACACCGCCTAAAACATCGTAATCCGGCATGATAATGGTCACAGGATTGTCTGCATCATCCAGTACTGTATATTGCTTTGTTGAAACTTTATCCCAGTAATAACCATGACGGCCTGTTTTGCCGTCGGCATTCACGAGTACATAATCGTCATTGATAGCAATCGCTTCTGAGAAGGATTCAACGGTCAACGTATCGATATCTTTTTCCCAATGATTGGGGGCAAGATCGACAAAACCCGTTCCCGGACTCCAGTAAAAGCCTCGTTTGGCAGGCTCTTCCGGCCATCCGGCTCCTGTTGTTGAATTTCCGATGACCTCCCCCAGGGATGAAATGCCCACAGCTTCACTGTAGATTAGCCAATCGTTGGGGGGTTCTTCTTTAAGAAAATAATAATCGCTCCATGGCCCTCCAGGATGAATTCCCAGATAGGTCATGGTTTCACTGGTTGCGTCCCAGAGAAATGCGGCTTTCACCGGGCCACCCGCATTGGATTGGCCAACAATGTTTCCATCTTCAGCAATGGCCATGACTTTAGTGAAATACCAGTTATCTCCAACTCCATCCAGAAGATCCCCGATATCTGTCAGGTCAGCAAGCTCTCCGGGAAGTTCCACCTCATCGGCGACGATATCATCGGTCGATCCCCCATCGGTTGACCCTCCACCGGTATCTGTGCCCCCGCCTCCGGTGGATGGATCCGAAGAGGAATAATCCATGCTGCATCCGGTCATGAGCAACAGAAAACCACAAACAATTACGGCCATTTTTAAAAAGCCTAATTTTTTTAACATATTCTCCCCCTGTTTATTCTTTTTCCCGTATATAATTGCTTGAATCTTTTTTAAAACGGCGAAGATTCAATACATTGTTTATATCGTCATTTTTTATTCAGTCTTTAGGGTTTATGTGATAAAGATAAAAATAACAGCCATTTTAAGCCCTAACAAAGAAGGAAAAACTGAATGCGTTTCAGGCCTTGCATTGATCTTCGAGGCGGAAGGGTTGTCCAGATTGTGGGTGACACTCTCTCCGACGCCCCGGGTCAAAACCCGGAAATAAATTTTGAAACCGAAAGGTCGTCTGCGGTTTTTGCTCAACTGTACAGGGAAGATGGCCTTTCAGGGGGACATGTCATTGCGCTGGGGCCGGGTAACCATGAAGCGGCCATTTCAGCCCTCACTGCATTTCCGGGGGGATTCCATTTGGGGGGTGGAATCAATCTTGAAAACGCCGGGGTTTATCTGGATGCAGGAGCCAGTCACGTCATTGTGACCTCCCACGTATTTTCCAACGGCAGGGTGGATGAAGGGCGCTTGAAAGCCCTTGTGGATAGGGTGGGAATCCATCGACTGGTTCTGGATTTAAGCTGCCGAAAGAAAGAAAAACAATTCATGATTGTGACTGACCGCTGGCAGAAATTTACGAAAGTGGCAATCAGCCCTGAAACTCTGGAGTGGTTGTCCCATTTCTGCTCGGAGTTTCTGGTTCACGGAGTGGATGTGGAAGGGAAGATGGCCGGAATCCAGACAGCCTTGGTTGAGCTTCTGGGAAAGCATTCCCCCCTCCCTGTGACCTATGCCGGAGGGGTCAGGGAATTGGCCGATCTTGATCTGGTGAAAGACTTGGGGCAGGGGCGGGTGGATGCCACCGTGGGCAGTGCCCTGGACATTTTCGGGGGAAAACTGCCCTATGGAAAAGTAGTTGAGTGGCACAGATCCCAAGAGAGAATCTGAATTGACAACAAGGTCCGGCTGCTATATTCGAAAGGCTCTATTTCAGACTCAAGTTTGTACCTGAATCTTGGCAGATGAAAACCACAGACACGTGCAAGATTCAGGTTGTAAGAAAAAAATTGGAAAGGGAATGTAAAACAATGCATGCTTATCGGAACTGGTTTTTGGCGAGCCGTCCATGGTCCTTCACCATGACTGCCATTTCAGTCAGTGTAGGGGGAGCCCTTGCCGCCATTGACGGCGATTTTTCATGGAGCTATTTTCTGGTCACGATTTTCGGGGCTGTGGTTCTCCATGCCGCCACCAACCTGATCAACGATTATTACGACGTTAAAAACGGGGTGGATACCCAAGAGGCGGCCACGGCCCAATACCGGCCCCATCCCCTGGTGGAAGGCAAATTGAATTCCCGGCAGGTGGCCATGGCGGTTTTCCTGCTATACGGGATTGCTTTTGGCATCGGGATTTTTCTGGTGCTTGTCCGGGGCTGGGAGCTTCTGATCATCTGCCTTGTCGGGGTTCTGGCCAGTATTCTATACACAGCGCCGCCGGTGAAGTACAAATACCTGGCTCTGGGTGAAATTTCAGTTTTTCTCATGTGGGGACCTCTGATGGTTCTCGGGGCCTATTTCGTCCAGCGTCAGGCATTCAGTATGAAAGCTTTCTGGATATCCATCCCCTTCGGCATTCTGGTGGCCCTGGTGATTCTGGCCAACAATATCCGGGATATCAGTCACGATCAAAGCAAGGGGATTTCAACCCTGGCCATTGTTCTGGGTCAGCGCAAAGGGCTGACCCTGTATTTCATCCTGATCCTCTCGGCTTACCTTGGCATTGTTCTGATGTCCATTTTAGGTCCCCTCTATCTGTGGTCCCTCATTGTGCTTTTATCCGTACCCCTGGCGCTGAAACTTTTCCGGCTCATGCAAAAGCAGATTCCCATTGACGCGGACGCCAGAACAGCACAGCTGGACACGGCTTTTGGAATTCTTCTGGTACTGTCCCTGGTTCTGGAGGGGATTTGCTGAATTCAAAGGACCGATGGCCGGATGCCCTGGCGGGAACCATTGTGCTTGCCGCGGGGTTGTGGTTTGTGACCTTTTATCTTTCGTGGTCTGTTTTCTGGATCAAGATTTCAGCCTCGGCGTCCATTCTGGCATTCCTGTCTTTTGTGCTTCAACCCTTTGATAGGGAACAGTATAAATTAAACGGTGGATGGGTGCTGGCCGGCATTTTATCCGCATTTGTTTTATACGGAATATTCTTTCTGGGGAAAGCGGTTTCCACCCTTATTCTTCCTTTTGCAGGGGATCAAATCGGTGGAATCTACGGGAAGGGGGTCGGGACCTCTTCCAGTATCATTTCCCTTCTTCTTTTTTTTATCACCGGTCCGGCAGAAGAAATTTACTGGCGGGGGTATCTTCAGAAAAACCTCATGGCCAGGTACGGAAACATGCAGGGCTGGCTTCTGGCCACGGCGGTTTATGCCGGGGTTCATATCTGGTCTTTTAACTTCATGCTGGTGGGAGCGGCAGCCGTGGCAGGCGCCTTTTGGGGGGCCATGTACTGGCGTTTCAACAACCTCTGGGCTGTCATCATCTCCCATTCCATCTGGAGCACGGTTATTTTTGCCTTTTTACCCATGAATTGACCATTCATGCAGCGGAATTGAGACCACGGCCCTGGAGTTAATGAATTTATGATTTGACTAAATCGTAAATAAACGATATAGGAAAACTTAAAAACAAGAATGGAATGACAATGGATAAAGACGGACTTTCGAAAATATTTAAAGCTTTGGGTCACCCCACTCGGATAAAAATACTGGAACATCTTTTGGAAAAAGATTCCTGTTTTTGCGGACAAATCGTGGACATCTTCCCATTTTCCCAGTCCACCATCAGCCAGCACCTGAAGCTGCTCAAGGAATCGGGAATTGTTAATGGTAATATCGAAGGGCCTGCCACCTGTTATTGCGTGGACAAAAGGGTATTAAATGAATTCAAGGCTTACGTAAGCCTTTTAAACTGAGAGGTTTAGGATGGTGAAGATTTCTGATCCGGCAGGCGGTTGTTGCGGCGAACCCCAAAAGGGGATTCAAACCATGGGTGTTATGATTCAGCCGTTCATGAATGCAGGGAAAGACAATCCCGGGCCGTTTCATCCTCTGGATGAATACCGAAAACCCGGCCATACTTTGTCTGGATTTGTGGAGGGGTTTTTTGAAACCGAAGCCGGGCAGGTTCCCCGTATTAAAACCGCTATGGACCGAAAAGACGTTGCCAATGCCATCCTTGTGAGGATCGGCGTAAACCGGAATAACTACAAGGTTTCTCCGGGGCTTTATGCGGCGGGGAATCCGGATAAGGATTCGGAGGTGCTGGTCACGGCCAACTACAAGCTGACGTTTGATTATTTAAGAAAGGAACTTCAAGGCCTCAATATCTGGATTCTGGTTCTGGATACAAACGGCGTAAACGTTTGGTGTGCGGCAGGGAAAAAAACATTTTCCACCCGGGAACTGGTGAAAAGAATAGAGATGACCAACCTGGATCGATTGGTGGCCCATAAACGACTGATCCTTCCTCAGCTTGGGGCAACCGGCGTCTCTGCCGGAACCGTGAAAAAGGCTTCCGGATTCACCGTGGTTTATGGTCCGGTAAGGGCCAAGGATATACCTGCATTCCTGAAGAATCATCGAAAAGCGGATTCGAAAATGCGGCAGGTTACCTTTTCTTTTTTTGAGAGGCTTGTTTTGACGCCCATTGAGCTGAGAATGTCCGCAAAGCCAGCCTTGATGGCAGCCGTTGCAGTGGTTATTCTCTCCGGTATCGGGCCGGAGGTATTCTCACTTTCAAGCGCATGGTCAAGAGGATGGATCGGTGTATTGTTCCTCATGGCAGGGATCTTGTCCGGCGCTCTGATCACACCGTCCTTGCTGCCGGTCATCCCTTTTAAAGCTTTTGCGGTTAAAGGTTTTATTTCCGGAGCCTTTGCAGCAGGGCTGCCCGCCCTTGTGGTTTCTTCGGGAACCGTCAAGCCATCCGGGTTTTATGCGCTATGGCTTTTTTGTATGGCAATCAGTTCGTATCTGGCCATGAATTTCACAGGGGCCACGCCGTTTACTTCCCCTTCAGGGGTTGAAAAAGAGATGAAAAGATTCATGCCCGTGCAGGCCCTTGGCCTGGTTGCGGCCATCACACTTTGGATATATTCCGCGTTTTAATAAAAAGAGGACGAATCGCATGGAAAGCTTAAGATATCTGGAAGGGGTTTCAACCCTTGAACTCAATTCCGCTCTTTGCGTAGGATGCAACCTGTGCACCCAGGTTTGCCCCCATCACGTGTTTGAAATGGCGGACGGCAAAGCCGAAATCGTGGACATTGACGCCTGCATGGAATGCGGGGCCTGTGTCAACAACTGCCCGGTGAATGCTGTTTCGGTCCATCCGGGCGTGGGGTGAGCGGCGTATATTATCCAGGTCTGGATAAAAGGAAAAGACAAGGCCTGTTGCTGTTAGGAAGCGCCGGGGTCTTGTTGTCACGGAAGCACCAGGATCGAAAAGTGAAGAATGAAGACCTGTCCCCTTAGGTTTCACCAATATCCTTTCTTCTGTTTTTTAAAAAAAATAGTCGTGAACCACAATGTATACACCACCCTCCAAAACAATTAGCAGCAACAAAAATTCCCAAATAACGATATCCGATTGTCTTACCACAATATGGGCAGGGCATCCCCACGGACACCATACTAGAAAGAAAGGCGCAAATAAACAAATAGAGGCTAATGTCATGTCGCCCGGGAAGGAGGAGCACAAAAGCGCCTATAAAGGATATCCAAAAAACATATCTCACCCTTCTGTATCTTCTGTAGACAATCTGATTCAAAATCACCCCCTTGGATAAATCTTGATTGTACTAACCCTCTCAAAAGCTTTGCAGACCTATTCAGCCGCTAAGGATTACTGAAATATAGCGCAAATTCAACGATATTGAAAGAGCCGGGATAACTGATGGGGTATTGGCTATTTTCAATAACCTTGGAATAATATTCGGTGGCCGCCAGATTCGGAGAAAAAAACGGGTCCGGGGTGGTGAAGAAGCCGAGGGTCGGGTCATGGAGGCGGGGGAAGGATGGGGCGCTTTAAGTGTTGCTTTTTTCATGGAATTCATGCTTTATAAAAAAATTCAACCCCATAACCCGAGCTATATTCAGGTCCGGAGGACAGTGGCGCCCAGCATACTTTTTGACAAGAGAGACCATGAACTGATCCGCATCGTCAACGGAATACTCAGCCGTGACGACCGGAAGGAATACGCCCGGAAATGGTATTACCCGGTTTTTCATCCCAACGGCATTCGGGAAATGATCGAAACCAAAGGGCTGCGTATCGCCTATGCCGTTGCCCACCTTTTGAACTCCCTGGAAGTGGGGGCCATGGAAGACCGGATCATGGCCCTGCGGTTGTTGCGGGCCGAGGTTATTGACAACGCCAGCGGTTCCATGCCTAAAAATACGGCAAGAGTGCTGTTGCAGCTCATGAAGGAACTGGTCAGAGCCAAGGGGGATTACGACCGCCAGCTTGTTTTGGCCCATGATTTCAGGATCGCCGCCTTTGGAAAACCTCTGGTTGTCCGCCGTCATCTCAAGCGCTTTCGTCTCCTTGAAATGCCCGAGGAATGGAACCAGGTCACCTTTGATGACCATGTGCATGATGTCAACACCAAGGGCAGGAAAACCCCCACCCATCTGGTCATGGATGCCTGGATCAAGGGCATTCGGCGTCTTCGGGTGATTCATTATAATTTCATCGAGCCAAGGTTTGCCGCAGAGCTTTTCAGCGCAGCAAAAATCATGGGCGTGGATGTCCGCATCGGTGTGGAGTATTACGGCCGGTTTCGGGATAAATATGTTCAACTGATATGGGTGCCCAGGGGTTTTGCCGATGCCCAGGATTTTCTCTGCTTTCTTGCCGAGCCCCATGTC
>VMSV01000053.1 GCA_013791935.1 Desulfobacteraceae bacterium
ATTGTAGGTTGAGAGCAGCTTCTCATCGACCGCCGCGCCAGGAGGAGGCCAGGAGCCCCCGGGGGCTCCTGGCCTCCTCCTGGCGCGAACAATCTCTCAACTCGGAACATCAGAGGCGACATCTATCCTGACACAGGGGGTATGCACCATGGCTGCGGCATGCTCTATGTCGTGAGTGTAAAGAGAAACGTTGAACTTTTGACGAAATCCCCCATCTATCAACTCCATAACCTTGAAAAGAAGGTCTTCAACAGCTTGTGTAGATGCTGGCTTTGCTTTTACTTGCGATGCTAATAACTCATTTGAAACCTTCCCATCCGGCACAACGTTATGAGCAGCCCAAATATGCTGCTCCCATGCGGCAAGACGGGCGACGTCATAGGCATAGACAGTGATTAAATCCGAAGAATTAATTCCGAAGTGGGTCACATACCCAGATGTGGAGCGAATACCACCTGTTTCTGCCGTATACCACTCAAGAGAAAATCCACGGAGACCGAGCAGCTCGTTGATTACGCTTGAGCGGAACCACAGCCACCGGCCAATGTCTTCATTATCTAAATCGGCAGATGCCAAGCGTGTCCCGTCAGTCTCCACTATGAATTGGGGAAGATTCGTATCTGCATCTCCTCGCACACGCTTACTTTGCCCTTGATGCTCGATCCATTCATCACGCCAAAACTCGCCTTCTACCCTTATACCTTCATAACCACTCCGATGCCCCTTCGCGCTTTCATAATCTGTATTGTCATTATTTTCTGGCCCCATCACTGGGGCGTCTTCATCTTCATCAACATCATTTCGCCATACCCTGAAAGAAGCCCAACTTCCCCCATAGACATCATTTAAACTGCGAATTAGAAGCTCAAATCGCCCGCCATCTCGTTGCTCTTGTTGATTCGTTAAATTAGCGTATGCGCTGCCTTCAAGTGCAGCGACATTTTCCACTCTTTGACGGTAGTATGAGAGGCGAAGTGACAGGTTTCTTGCCGCTAAATAATCGAGAAGAAATTCTCGTTTGATCTCGATAAGGCGATGCTCTCCTTTTTCATCAAGATCCTCACGAGCCACTACAACAAAATTCTCTTCTGGCCTTACCCAGTTTTCCCCATCCTTTATTAAATGTAGAGCGACAACCAAATCAGGATTCAGTATCCATAACCTTCCGCCAACTACCGGTTGAGGATGCTCGAAGACAAGGTGAATTCCGATGGGTTCTTTGTCGTTGTATTGATACTGCTCGATGGATGAGTAATAACCATCCTCGTAAGCATATGGCTGTGCATTGTGACTGATTCCAATGCTACTCCAACCAAGTTGCTCCGCAACTTCCCGGTGCTCAGGAGGGAAAGCAACAGAACCACATCCAAAGTACTCACTGACATAACCAATATTTCGAACGTCACCTTTCTCGACACTACTGGATGCTCTCAAGGGAACCCAGGTCGCATTAGAGAAGGCTCGGCGTGTTTCTTTTTTTTGTAGAATCCAGTCTTGGTTCATAATTGTTCATTTTCTATCAGCATAACGCTCCGCTTCTATCAGCATAACGCTCCGCCTTACAGGCCGCAAAAGAAATGCGGACTTCGACAGAGAAAAGTTAATTGATGAATACGCCAGAACCAAGGCCGCCCGCCTTTTGCGGTCCTTGTGCAGGCGGTTGTTCGCTTTTTTATTCGTTATTATCACCACACAAAATCGCACTTCTCACGTGATACCCATTCGGATAGAACGGATTCCGCGGCGATATAATACCCTACTGGTAGTGCTTTTTCGTTGCATAATAAGACTAACTTTAAACCTTTTTCTCCGAACTCTGATTCATCCAAACTTATTGATGGAATATAATTTTTTGCCAGTTTGGCATCCGACACCCGAAACTGAATTGGAACATAAAGGACTGATGGCACATGAAAACAGACTGCATGCGTAAATTCTACGATGTAAGCAAAATCCTCTCTTTCTCCGCCATCACAGGTGAAGGCTATGCAAAGTTTTCTGTCCCGCGCCTGAAACGACTGCAAAATTAAATTATCTGGTCGGTATTCTAAGAGAGTATCGTTTATTTCGATTAAATCCATAAAAATCTCTGTGAAAGCGAACGACGAGCTGAGCCGGAGCAGCGCCCTGGCGCTGCGATCGGCTCTAGCGCCTGGTTGGGTCTTTCATTTACTTTATTTCACTAACTATTATTGCCTGTATATTTTCTTCATCTAAAAAACACTTAAAAAGAACTGCTCGTAACCTTGCTTTATCTTTTTTAGCAACTGCTGCATCAAATTCGTTGAGTAACCCTAAATTGAATAGTCGCTCATTAACTGTCATCCCGTGAATTGATCTAGAAAATAATTCCTTAAATCTGTCCCAAGCACCGTATGCCTTTGAATATGATGTTGTGTCTTTAAACCAGGTATTTCCAAAAAGCCTTTCCATTGAAGCGATATCATCGCCAATTGGTTGCTTATTTATGAGCTTTGCTATTAATTTAGCTGATTGCGCTAGAAGCTTTTCATAGATCGGCCTGTCTTCTGCATAAGTTGTTTTTTGCGCAAGAGATTCAATTTCTAAAATGAATTCTGACATAGTAGTAATTTCGGTTTTATTCATATTCTCTCGACCCAACGGCAAGCTTTGGGGCGGCATGCTATTCGCCGTCCCCAACAGCGATTTGTTGTGCGCTTTACCTTTTAATATTTCCACAGCGCATCACCTTATCGAAAAGTTATTCCAAGTACTTCAGTTAACCACAGGCTGCCAGTAAATCCTGTATAAATTATGAAAACTGGAAAAGTGCATGCGATAATATCTGCAAATTTAACAAACACCTTATCAGTCCGATAACTGTGCCATACCGCGTAAGCGAGGATGATAATTCCTATTAAAGGGTTCAAAATAAAATGAAATGTCACATAGAGAAAAGAACCAATGTCTCCACCAATAATCACAGGGCAAAATTCGGATATCAGTACCCAAACCGCAAATAGTACAGTGGCTAATATTCCTGCATAGCGTTTCTTAATAATAGATTCTCTACTCATCTGTTTATACGCACAACAATTGAACTGTGCGGCCCGGCCGCTTTTTGGCCGGGTCAGCACCAGTGAATCGTTAGCCGGATATTTCATCGTTCAATATGCTTTCTATCGCCTTCGGAAGGTACTCACGTAACCTCTTATATCCAGGCCCATCATTTGAATAAATGCAGTGACGAAAGCGAAGCAAGTCAAAGGGTATATGATCGGTGCCTTGAGATAGGAGTATTACATCTTTCCCAAGACTGTGCGCTATTCCCAATTCGTAAAAGACATTGGCGTTTCGATTCGTTATGTCAGCAATTACGATTCGTGCCTTGGTAATCGATTCGTAAATGTCAATCATGACATCATGCCCGAAGAGGTCATCAGCTCTCATGCAACGGAGCTTCGTACTTTGATATTGATGAACAGATTTCTGAATTTCTTCTTTCCAAATATATTCCGACCAGCTTTCGGTGAACGGCATAAGTACAAAAACTAGATCCTGTTCGTGTGGCACCGAGCGCCGGTGAAAGATGGGCAATTGCGACTCAGAGGTCCTTGATTCTTGCTGAGTTGTTTTATTTTGTAAGAATCGGTAGTCATCCGAGACTGACAAACTCCGTACGAATTTACGAATTCGTTCTCCTGCTTCAAGACGTTGACCGTCCTCTTTGGATAATAGACCACCAAGTATGTCGTTTACCTCTTCATGCGAAAAGCCAAGTTCGTTTAATTGCTCGCGGAACAAATCCTTTGTGCCCTCGGGAAGCGGTACCCAGAGAGTCCACCCAAGCGCTCCGGCAATTCGCCAAAATATCTCAAGCCTAGGGTCACCGGAACGGGCAGCTTTGTTGAATGATTCCGAAATACGTGCCCATTCTGAGATATCTCCGGGCGGCCAAGATATCGGCGGGTCCGCAATCATGAGTTTTTTGGCATTATCGAAGTTTGGCGCAATATCTGTGTCCATCGCACAGAACTTGACGAGGTCGGAGTGTAATTGCGCATCAGTTTTCTTTGAAACCCTGCCGAGTTCCATAATCACAGCAAGCCGCCCCAACGAGAGAAAGGTATCGTAAAGCTGTATTAATTGCATTTCCATCTATCCTTTTGAAAGTACTTTCACCCAAGCTAACGGTCGAACTTACACGCAGCATGGGCCGGCAGGCCCTTGCTGTCGGGTAAAGTTCGTGGTTAATAGCTGATGACGGGCTGTATTGAAACCTTCAATAATTTTTGTATCAACGTATGAAAAACCATTATTCTGGTAAAATTGAAGAAGTTCTTGTCTATCATTGCAATCAAGCCTGATCCATGTGAAATCATTTTTTATTGCATGCTCAACTATCAGTTCAACCACTTTGTTTCCTTTTTTCTTTCCCATGTACTTTGGGTGCATTGCTAATTTATGAAAAAACAAACTCCCACCTCCAGCTATTTCAGGCCAAAATATTGGATCTGATGTTTGAAGGAAAACAACTCCAATTGGTTCATCGTTTTCTATTACAAAATGAAGCTCATTTAATTTGTAAGAATTTTTTAGACCATCAATAGAAATTTGCTCTTCAGTCCACAACGGTTTGCCAATAGAATAAAGGTAATGGACAGTAGCGTTTAAAATCTCATTCGCTATTTTCCATTCTGATTCATATTTTGCCTGTTTTAGTTCCATGGTTTGCTGTTAACATTATTATTACCTACCTTTCTATTTTTTTCGGTAGGTTGGTTTGATTGTTCAAATTAATATTAATTATATTAAAATATAATGCCTTATTTTTATATATTATTTTTATATTAAATGCTGTTTTGCGCAAAATAAAGTGTGGACATACCCTATACAAATTTGCTATCAATGGCTGGAAATAATGACGGAAGTCCCTTAAAACATATTATTACTTTAAAATCAAGTAGCTTTTATAAATTATAATGTTATTCAAAATAGATTTCGGTCGATGTTATCAATTCTGAACTTAAGATTTTGCATGAATTATCAATATTATCTTCCCAGATAGATAATACTGAAAGGAATTATGCAATGTCGCTTGACAAATTTCGTACCTACCTGGAATCAAACAATAAAGTTAGCAAACGGCGGTTGCCTTTCTATCTCAACTGGGTAAAGAGTTTTATTCAATATTGCCAGACCCAACCAGACCTCATTATTCCTGATCATCAAATCGAACCCTTTTTAAAGCAGATGAGCAGAAACCATGAGCAATGGCAAGTGGACCAGGCCAAAGAGGCAACCAGCCTGTATTGTTTTTTTATCGGAAAGGATTCAAAACGGAATGAGGATAGTGGAAAACCTTCCATCCATGATTGGAAGACAGCCGGTGATACCATGGTACGAATGCTCAGACTTAAACAACGCTCCTATAGAACAGAACAGACGTATCTAAAATGGCTGCGGGATTTTTATATACATTGGGCCTCGGGGTCGGACCAAGTCAACCGGCTGATATTATGTTTTATTCGTTCAATAACCATAGGCTTTCACCGTCAATATCGTTCTTTTCAGCATCAAAAATAGCATTATAGGGTGACTGGGTTTCCCGAAGCTCGAAGTTTTTCCCATTCTTTCGAATTTGACGCCCAACTCCAAAGCTGCCCATTTGAAATTTTACATCCTCAACATACTTCTGACTCCCGGCTGCTATGCTCCGGGTCCAGGATTGTTCCCTTTCCATCTTGTTATTTGATATTACCGACTCAACCCATCTTCGATGCGCTACCTGAAACCCATCAAAATTCGTGAAACCAGAAAGTTTTCCCAGTGTTTCGTAGTCAATTAGAATATTTTTTTGCCGGGGATGTTGGATTTCGTTATATCCTCCATTTTGGTGCCAAGAACAAGGCTATTGACCTTAATTTTGGAAGTTTATAAATTGATATCTCATTGTTTCCAACATGTTATCTTGGTCCGACCCCAGTGGGCAGAAATTGCTTTTATTCTGCACATCGATTCATCTTCGGTTACTTAACCAGCTTCACGCGCGGCGGCTTTTTGCCGTTGCAGTGAAAGCAAATGTTCGATGGCACTCTTTTATTCCGGGGAAATAATTTTGACCGTTGGGAAATAGCTCCGATACCTTTTAGTATCTCGAGTAATTAATTCAAGGTCTAATACTGCAGCCTGTGCACCGATAAAAAAGTCTGGCAAAGGAGATTTCTTGACACCTTTGCTCCTTCTATATTTTAAGAAGGCTTTACCGGCAAGGAAAAGAGCTTCTTTCGGGATTTCCAACATCTGAAACCCGCCTTTTATAAGAGCCGTTTCCAATTCCTCAATTTTATTGAACCCAATGGAAATCTCAGTATAGATAATCGGATTAATATAGAGAGGGGTATGAATGGAATATTCAGATAGCACAGCCTCCGACCATTCAGCCCAATTAGGATCATCAAGGAAAATATCCAGGACGATATTGGAATCGACGAGAATTCCTTTCATTTATCGTCTCTTGTGAGAGCCATAATTTCGTCTGTGGTCATTTTGACAGTTGCAACACCGCGGAGTTTGTTAAACCTACGGGTGGCAGGGGCTGTTCCTTTTCGTTTTACTAAATAAACTCGATTCCCCTCCTGTAAAAACTCGACTTCGGTATTGGGTGTAATTCCTAATTTTTCTCGTATGTTAATTGGTATCGTAACTTGTCCCTTAGTTGTCACTCTCATTTTTCACCCTCCAGTATTACGTAATAACGGTAAGGGTAATACAATTTATAACGAAAATCAACTACTTTTCATCGAACAGTGAAGTAACTTGCCGCCGATTGTAGATCAAAGCTTCATTATCAAGGTTAAAATTCCAGAAAATCTTCGACCCGAAAACAATTTCACCAAAAAGGGCCGAGAAATGAGAAATCATCCTTTCCCAAAAAAAGACGATAATGATTTCAGATGATTTTGTTTGATCAATTCGGGATTTTTTTCTAAACTGTTCGACCTTGGTGGAGGGGATGAACGGAATCATTCATATTATCTGATTTTTATAAAGGGGTATTACATTCATGATCATCGAACAAGCTGCTGAAGTTCTGAGAATTGAAGCCCAAGGCATTCTGGATCTCATCGATCGTTTAGGAGAGGAATTTACCGCCGCGGTGGAGGCCATCTACAACTGCACTCAACGCGTGGTGATCAGCGGAATCGGCAAATCCGGCCTGGTGGGACGAAAAATCGTCGCCACTTTGAACAGCACCGGCACCCAATCCATTTTCCTGCATCCGGTTGAAGCCATGCATGGAGACCTGGGTATTGTCTCCAAAGAGGACGTGTTTTTGGCCCTGTCCTACACCGGGGAAACCGCGGAGATGAATGCCCTGATTCCAAGCATTCACAGCCTGGGATGTACCATCATCGCCCTCACGGGAAACCCCAAATCCACCCTGGCCAAAATCAGCGATATCGTCATTGATGTTGGGGTAAAAAAGGAGGCCTGCTCTCTGGGGGCTCCCACGGCCAGTACAACAGCCCTGCTGGCCATGGGGGATGCCCTGGCCGTGGTCCTCATTCAGAAAAAACGGTTTAAATCCAGTGATTTCAAAAAGGTTCACCCCGGAGGGAATCTGGGCCAGAGGCTTTCCAGCTGCGTCTCGGATCTCATGGTTACCGGAGATTCCGTACCCCTGGCGTTTGAAAACCAGGCCATGGAGGAAATCATCACCACCATCGACCGGATCAATCGCGGTGCTGTATTCATCGTCACCCGGGACCTTTCACTGAAAGGCATCGTCACGGATGGCGATATCAGAAGGCAACTGGTGAAGAAAAAGAACGTATTGGACCTTTCCCTGGCCCAGATTATGACCCAAAATCCTTTAACGGTGAGGCCCGAATCCCCAACCTATGATGCCTTGAATATGATGGAGCAGCGCCAGATCACGATTCTGCCCGTAACGGATGATTCGGGAAAGGTCAAAGGCGTTTTGCATCTCCATGATATTCTCGGAAATGGTGAGTTTAAGTTTAACGGAAGCTGAAAGATAAATGAAAACAAGATATTCTTGTATTTTACATAAAGGAATCCTCCCATGACAGACGAATTAATATTAACGGAAATAGACTCCCTTGGCTCTGCCAAAATTGTTTCACCCGTTAGAAAAGGTGAAAACGGTTTCACCAACTATGATTTTGTATCTGACGATGAACGGGTCTTGATTGAGGTTGAATGGGTGAAACTTGCTGAAAGAATGAAAAATGAATCTCCCATCCCTTCTTTTGAAATGGCTGGCCCCAGAGATAAAATCTATTTTGATCCCAGCAAACTCAAATGCGCATTGGTCACATGTGGTGGTCTTTGCCCGGGATTAAATGATATCATTCGCGCCATTGTCCTCGAGCTTCACTATGGCTACGGCGTGAGACATGTTTTCGGCATACGATACGGCCTTCAGGGTTTTATTCCCCAATACGGTCACCACATGGTGGAATTGAATCCCGAAGCCGTCACCAATATTCTTGAAATGGGGGGATCCATTCTCGGTTCGTCCAGGGGACCCCAGCCGGTGGAAGACGTTGTGGACAGCCTTGAGCGAATGAACATCGGCATCCTCTTCATGATCGGAGGGGACGGCACCATCATGGGCGCATCCAAGATCGCGGAAACCATCACCGAGCGAAAACTCAACATTGCCGTGGTTTGCATTCCCAAGACCATTGATAACGACATTCATCTTGTGTCTCGGTCCTTCGGGTTTGACACAGCGGTGGATGTGGCCACCCAGGCCATCAAAGCGGCCCATAACGAAGCAGAGTCTTACCCCAACGGCATCGGGCTGATTAAACTCATGGGCAGGTATTCAGGCTTTATCGCGGCCACAGCCGCCCTGGCGGAGCAGAATGTCAATTTTGTTTTGATTCCTGAAATTGATTTTGACCTTGAAGGAGATCGGGGCCTGTTGAAAACCCTTCAAAAACGGCTGGAACTTCGAACCCATGCGGTCATTCTAGTGGCGGAAGGGGCTGGCCAGAAATATTTCATAAACAAAAAAGTGGAAAAGGATGAATCTGGAAATGTCCGGCTCAAGGACATCGGGCCCCTGCTTAAAGAAGAAATCACCTCTTATTTTTCCAACAAAGGGATGGAAGTTACGGTGAAGTACATTGATCCAAGTTATATGATTCGAAGCTTGCCTGCCAATGCCAATGACGGGGTTTTCTGCAGTTTTCTGGGGAGAAACGCCGTTCATGCGGGGATGGCCGGAAAAACAAAAGTGTTGATCTCCCATTGGAACGACCATTTTGTTCACATTCCCCTGGCTGCCACGGCCGGAAAAAGAAAGCATGTTGATCCCTGCGGCGCACTCTGGAGAAGTGTATTGGAAGCCACCGGCCAGGGTCCGTTAAAGAATCATAGCGAGGAATAGCAGGTATTAATGATTTCCAAGGCGTATTTCCGGGCCGCACCGTTGTTTTTCAGAACTGCGGCCCGGGCCTTTTCGCCATGGCTCCGGCTGAGGTCGGGATTCTGTAAATAGGTCAATGCCTTTTCCGCCAGCGCTTTCCAGGAGTTGACCAGAAACGCCTGGCCCACAGCCTCCTCAATAAGATCCATGGCCTCCTTGAAGTCGTCCATGTGGGGGCCGTAAAAAACAGGTTTTCCCCAGGCAGCTGCTTCAAGAATATTCTGCCCACCCTTGGGAACCAAACTTCCCCCGCAAAAACTGAAGGCACCTAATCCATAAACGGAAGCAAGCTCGCCGATGATATCAATAATCACCACCCGGGCATTCGGGTCATCGTTCTTGCCGCCGAACCCGGATCTCAACCGATGCGAAAAACCTGCGCTTTTCACCTTTTGGACAACCTCGCTTGAACGTTCCACATGCCTGGGTGCCATAAGGAGCTTCAAGGAAGGATGGGTCTGAAGCATTTCCCCGTAGGCCTTTAAAATGAGTTCTTCTTCGCCCTCCCTGGTGCTGCCCGCCACAAAAACAAGATCCTTTTCATGGATGGAATAGATTCGCGCCATGGCTTCACGTTCGCTTTTCTCATCTTTCCGAGTGAGGCCATCAAATTTGGCGTTGCCATGGATTCTGATTTTTTCTTCCAATGCACCCATGAGAATCATTCTGTCGGCATCCTCCCGGTGAATCATGTTAAGGCCATCAAACGATTTGAGGGTTTCCCCCATGAGGGATTTGATTTTCAGGTATTTTTTAATGGACCGTCCGGAAACCCGGCCATTCACCAGAATAATTTTAATATTCCGTTCACGGGCACTGCAAACCCAGTTGGGCCATATTTCCGTTTCCACAAAAACAATCAGATCGGGTTGGATAAAAACCAGTGCCTTTTCCACAACCGATGGGATGTCCAGGGGGGCATAAATGAGAGGAATATCCGGCGGAAGCTTTATCTTTGCCCAGGCATGACCGGTTTCGGTTGTGGTGGAGAGGACGATCTCAAATTCTTTGGCAATAGCCGTCAATTCTTCCACAATTGCGCCGGAAACCCCCACTTCACCCACCGAGGCGGCATGGATCCATATCCTCGGCTTTTTAAGGTTTACCCTTGAAAGCCCTTGGGGATAGATGCCCCAACGTTGGTCCATGCTTTCCTTGTGTTTGCCGGAAATCCCGGCATACCATTGAAAAGAAGGACCCAGGGGAGTGAAAAACCGGGTCAGGGTTTTATAGAAATAATAAGCTGCCGCCATGAGATTATCGCTTGAATCAGTGGATTAGTTGAACAAATTTGCCGCCCTCGATGGAAAGAAGGTATATTTTTTTTTCAGCCTCACCATTTTTACCAAAGGTTGTAAGTCCGGTAACACCCTCAAAAGGAGGCATACGGAGGAAAGCATCTTTGACCTCCGCCCTGTTCCTGTAACTTCCCCTTGAAAGGGTCTGAAAAACAAGCCAGGCGGTGTCATAGGCAATGGCTTCAACGAATTGGGGTTTTTCTCCATAGGCTTCCATGAATTCCGCCGAGAACTGTCTCACCATAGGGAAGGAACTCTCCTCAAAAAATCCCTCGGACAAAACAACGGCATCGGCATTATTTCCGGCTTGCTTGATGAACTCACCGGAATGCCAGAGATTCGTTCCCAACAGAAGCACATTCTTCACATCATAATAGGTCAACTGGGGAAGGATCATGGCTGACTTTTTTGCGGATTCAGGAATGAAAAGCGCATCAAAATCAAGGTTTGAAATCGCGGTTTTTTGACCGACCCCTGTTTTATCCCCCATCGTCGGCTCGGTTGCATTGTCCCGGGCCACCGATTTTCTCAAGGCCGCAAGTCTTTTTACCGGCCCTGCAAAATCCGTAAGGTCAGGAGCGTACGACTCTACAGCCGTGATTTCTCCACCGATTGCGCTCACTTCATGAAGGAAGGCGTTCATGTATGTTTCACCGAATTTTTCCTTGGGATACAGAATTGCAAAATTCTTGGCGCCGCGTACATGGAAGGCATAAGACACCAGTGCCCTGGTTTGCATGTCCGGGGTGATGAAATTCCGAAAAACAAAATCCCCCACCTCCGGAACCAATTCCTTCTGGGAAAGTGTGATGATGGGGATTTGATGGGCCTGGGCGATGCTGGAAGCTTCTTCAGCAGCCATGACGGGACCGATAATGCAGGCCGGTTTTTCTTTAAGGATTTCCTCCATAACGGAAGCCGTTTTCTTCCCATCCCCTCCGGTGTCCTTGACAATTATTCTAAACCGAGCGAAATTTCTCGCCATCCACTGGCTGAAGGCCATTTCAATTCCCTTTAAGGCCCTATCACCAATGCTTTTATAAGGGCCGGATAGCGGCAGCAGGCAGACGACCACATCCCTGTTGAAGGATGTGGCTTCCTTCATGGCCATGACCATGTTAACATCGTCAGGATTTTTCAAACGGCTGATGAGGGTTTGAATTTCCATATCCGAGAGTCCTTCAAGCGCTACCTTGATTTTCCCGCCAACGGTTTGTTTTTCCAGGGGTGTTGCCAAACCGTATGCCTTAAAAAATTCAACTGCAGCATCAATCCTTTCTCCTGTGGCAAGATAGGATTCAGCGTTCATCATAAAAATTCTGAGTTTCTGAACCCTGGAAAAATTCTTTTGAGAAATCGTTACCGCCCACTGAAGGAGTTGGGTGTACTTTTGTTCGTTCATGAGGGTGGCGAGAATTTCGATCTGGGCGTCCAAAGCAAATTCAGAGCCCGGAAAATCATTGATCAATTTTTTATAGACGTTTCGTGCACTTTCATTTTGCCCCGCCTCTTTGTACAGGCTTCCGATTTTCATAAATGCCGCCGGTGTAAAGGACGTACGGGGAAACATTTCCACATAATCGAGATATTTTTCAAGGGCTTGGCCGTGGTCTCCTTTTTCATAGAGTTCCTCGGCCTTGGAAAACTCTTCCTCTCCGGTGATAACTTGTGAAGGTTTCACCGCGGCCCTGGGACCGCAGGCAAGGTTTATTGACAGAACCAGGACGGTCAAAAAAAATAAAATTATTTTGCGCATTTTCATGAGTTAAAATCCTGTGAACGGGTTTTCCAATCGTTCCAAAGCATAGCAATAAAATCTTGTGCCAATTAAATTTTTCTCAACGTATACAACATTCCCCCTTCCTTTTCCAATGCTTTTCATTTGGAAAGCCGGGGGTTTCCAAATTATTCGGAGGGTAAATAAATTTTACTTGACCAATATTTTATTTTTTGAAATAGGTGTTATTAAAAGATATTTTTATTTTCTTTCAGCTCTTCAATTCAACGAGTCCTGGGTGAAAATCAAAAGATCTTTGCCCTTTAATTGGAGAAAAAAAAGGAAGGTTCCATGATGAATCAATTCAAGGCCCTACGGCAAGTATCCAAGGTTTCCAAAGAAAAAATCCGACATCGATTCGTCTGGATTGCAACCATCAGCATGATTCTTTTCAACGTGGGCGCCGCGTGGTCTTCGGAGCTGACCGGTCCGGTTTTGGTCAGCAAGGCCCCGACGATCAACGGGATTTTGAGCGAAGCCGAATGGGAAAGCGCCTTTGAAATCAAAGATTTTAAAGTGGTTGACCCCGAAACCAGTGCAACACCTTCTTTAAAAACCCGGTTTAAATTTTTATATGACAAGAAAAACCTCTATATCGGCATCATCAATGAGCAGCCTGTCGCCACCCAGGTGAAACGCATCAGCGCCAGGGACAAGGAAAACACCTATGTGGACCGGGACATGGTCCGGGTAATCATCGATCCCACTTCACAGGGGCTTTACGGGTATACCTTTGATGTGTTTTTGGGAGGCTCCTTAACCGATGGGACCCTCATTCCCGAGAAGGATTTTTCCTTTAACTGGGACGCACCCTTCCGGGTCGTCACCACCCAGGATGATAGCCACTGGTATGCAGAATACGCCATCCCATGGGATATTATGGATTTCCCCCCCGGCAAGGAAGAGGACCGGCGAATCATCGGCATCTATCTTCAGAGGGATGTGGCTCATCTTTCAGAACGCTGGGCTTATCCTGCCATTCTGAAAAACGCTCCTGTGTTTTTGCACAACTTCGGGAAAATGGACGTGAAGGATATCAATCCCCAGGGCAAACTAACCCTCTTCCCCTATGCCTCCGTAGGGTATGATGGAGTGTTGGGTGAGCGAACCCAGGACATCGGCATAGACACCTTCTGGCAGGCCACCGGCAATGCACTGGTTTCCGCCACCATCAACCCTGATTTCGGGGATGTGGAAAATGACACGGTGGAGGCCAATTTCGACTCCACGGAAACCCTGCTCCAGGAAAAGCGAACCTTTTTTGTCCAGAGCAAAGATATCTTTGAAACCAAGGGGCTAAACCTGGTCAATACCCGGAGGATCGGCGATGCACCGGATGAGCCTGTTCTGCCGACCGGTGAAAAGTTCGACTATAAACCCCAGATTTCAGATATTCTGGGTGCGGTGAAAGTCACCGGTTCGGCCAATAAATTCCGGTACGGGGCTATCACGGCCTTTGAAGATGACACGGAATATTATACAAATTTACGACGACCCGAATCGGAGGGTCGAAATTTTTACGCTGCACGGGCTCTGTTTGAAAACAACTCCAGAAAAAGCGATTATATCGGCCTGGGATATCTGGGAACCCTTGTGGAACATGATACCTACGACGCCATGGTGAATTCCGTGGACGGCCAATGGCTCACCATGGGCCAGAAACTTAGGTTGGAAGGCCAGGTGGCTGTGAGCGACATCAACGTGGGGAGCAATCCTGCTGCGGTCGAGTACTCCGACTTCAATAAGTTGAATGATTCAGTGGGTTACGCCTATAATGGAACAGCCATTTACTATCCCACCCCTTCATCTTCTTTTACATCCCAGTGGAACCTCATGGACAGCAAATTCAATCTTAATGATTTCGGATATTCTTCAAGATTGGATCGCTTGAATTTCAACAATGAATATCGAAACAACCTCAATCATATCCAGGGAATGAAGTGGATGAATTATCGGCTTTACGCCCTGGGAGATTATAATAACGGACATCTTCTGAAAACCAACCTCGGTTTCACCACCTTCGCCATGTTAAATAATCTTCAAAAAGCCTTTATCCAGGCCTATTACGTTCCAAAAGCCTGGGATGATGTCGCCACCTACCAGCAAAAAGCCTTTCGCACCAAGGAAGGGTGGTATCTGTGGCTGAGCTGGTTTTCCGATGAAAGCAAACCCTTCAGTGTTTACATCAACCCCAGATACTACACGGAACTCACAGGAGGCATCACCAAACATTACAAAGGCAGGATCAAATATTCCCCCTTTGAACGGTGGTCCATAGAAACAGAAGTCACCTACTGGAATAAACAGCACTGGATCGTGGGCAGAAGATCGGACGAGCGGGTGGATGCCTTTAACGCGGAACAGGTTCAGGTGACCCTGGGTTCCAATTTCAAGGTCACGGCCAAACAGGAAATTCGATTGCAAATCCAATGGCTGGGCATTGATACGGAGGATAAAATTCGGTATGTCATCGGGTCGGATGGCAGGCTTCAGCAGGCCGCCATTGATTGGAATCAGGGAACTGAACTCAAAAGTGACGACAACAGATCCTTCGATTACGGGTCTTTCATCGGACAGGTTCGGTACAAATATGAATTCGCACCCCTTTGCGATCTGTTTATCGTCTACAACAGGGCAGGACTGGTCAGCAGGGCCGTCCCCTTCAAAACCTATGAAGCTGAGGATCTGTTCATGGACAGCTACGACAAACGCGATGTGGACAAATTCCTGGTG
>VMSV01000219.1 GCA_013791935.1 Desulfobacteraceae bacterium
GAATATGAAAAAGGAATCAGCGCGGCGGTGGTGGATGTGAGTTCCGCATTGGACCGGATTCGGGCGTCGTTGCCCGCAGATATGCTGCCCCCAAGGATTTTCAAAATTATCGACGCCACAGCGCCCGTGGCCACCCTGGCGATCCGGCCAAACAACGATGCTGTACCGGATATGATAAAAGTCCGCCAGATTTGTGACAATGATCTTCGGAATTTTCTTCTGCGCTTGCCGGATGTGGCCCGGGTGGAGGTCTTCGGCGGGCATAAGCCCGAGGTCCGGATTGCGTTGAATCAGGACTTGATCCGGGCCCACAATTTAGACATCGGCGAAATCGCGGCCGCCATCGCCGTTCAAAACCGCAATATCCCGGGCGGCACCATCATTCGGGACCAGGAGCAATTTCTGATCACCATCCACCAGGAGAAGCTTGAATTTGAAAACCTGTTGGATATCGTCCTCAAAAAAGAAGGTTCCGGCGTGGTCCACTTAAGGGATATCGCAAACATTTCAGCAGATTCCGAGGATCGGTTCTCCTTTTTTCACGGCAATGGAAAACCGGCCATTGCCGTGAATATCCTCCGACCGGAAACCGGCCATGTCACCACCACCCTGAACACACTTAAAAAAGCACTGCCGGAATTGAAAAAAGAATTTTCCAACCTGGAGATTGAAATCGTCGATACTTCCGGCGACATTATCGAGACCTCCATTTCAAACATGGTTTCCGCGTTAAGAGACGCGATCCTTCTCACCGTGGGAGTGATCTTCATCCTTCTGGCCAGGACCCGGGCCACGTTATTGACCGCCATTTCCATTCCCTTTACCTTTCTGCTCACCTTTGCCGGAATGGACCTTTTGGGCCTGGAGTTAAACATCGTCACCCTGACCGGTATCATCCTGGCTGTGGGCCTGCTGGTGGATGATTCCATTGTTGTGATCGAAAACATCGACCGTCATATGCGCATGCCCGGCAATACGCCCAAGGAAGCGGCAATTGTGGGAACGCAAGAAATCTACCTGGCTGATTTTTCAGGAACCCTCACCACCCTGGTCGTACTATTACCGGTCATGTTTGTGGGGGGGTATGCCCAGAAGATTCTCCGTCCTTTATCCATGACCCTTTCTTTGGCCTTGTCTTTTTCTTACGTGGTTTCCGTCACCGTGATTCCCCTGCTGGCACCCTATCTTCAAGGCAGCTTTGGTTGGGAAGAAAAGTTGAGCCATGGGCTGACACGCTTTTCCGAGTTTCTGCTGGAACCGGTCCGGAAGCTGTTTTCCAGGCTTTTTGTACTGGCGGAACACCGAAGACTTCTATTTATTGTCGCCGGTGTTGTACTGCTTGTCATCAGCATGCGTCAAATGCCCCTTGTGGGCCGGGATCTCATGCCGCCCATGGATACGGGCATTGTCAAAATAAGTTTTGAAACCGGGGCCGGATCACCCGTTTCATCCACGGAAGAAATCGCCCGGACCATGGAAACCATGATCCGGCAGATTCCGGGCTTTGTGAGGATGTCCACCCTGGTGGGGTCTGAAAGCGGCGTGATCAGTTTCGGCGCTGAAAGAACCCCCCAGGAAGGAACCATCACCGTTCATTTTGTGGACCGGTTCAAACGCAAATCCACCATCTGGGAGATCGAAGCAGCGCTTCGGCTAAAATTCGAGGCCATTCCCGGAATGAAATCCGTTGAAGTATATGACTACGGAGCCACTCCCCTTTCTTCCATCAGCGCTCCCATTGATGTCCGGATTACCGGACCGGACCCGGAGATTTTGAACCGGTTGGCTGAAGAGGTTCTGAATCGTCTGTCCAAAGTCAAGGGATTGACCGACATCAGCCGATCCTGGGAAATGAACAAAAAGGAGATGGTTCTGATTTTAAACCCGGAACAACTCGCCCGATATGGCATTGATCCGGTGCGTGTGGGCCAGGTCCTCAATACCTCAACCCAGGGGGTCCGGGCCACCATGATGCGCGTTTCCGGTCAGCTGGGGTATGCTGTCACCCTTAAATATTCCGGATCAGGCCTGAAAAACCGGGGGGATCTGGAGATGTTGACCGTGGCAAGTCCAAAAGGCCCGGTGCCGCTCAAGGAACTGGGCCATTTTGAGCAGCGTTTGAAACAGACTCGACTCATTCGGGAAGATCTCAATTCCGTGGTGAATATCCACGGTTTTCGATCCACAACAGCGATTTCCCATATTCAGGACCAAGTGGACAGCACCCTTGCAGAAATGGTCCTTCCCTCGGGCTATGAGATTCGCCAGAAAGGGGAGATTATGAATATGAACGAGAGTTTTTCAAACCTGGGCAAAGCCATGGTCATCGCCATTATCCTGGTCTATTTTACCATGGTGCCGGTTTTTAGATCTTTTGTTCATCCCCTGACCGTGATGATCGCAATTCCCCTGGCCTTCATCGGAATATCCTGGGCCATGCTGCTGGCCGGCCGTCATTTCTGCATGCCCGCATCCATGGGCATGATTCTCTTGTCCGGAATTGTGGTCAACAACTCCATTTTGCTCATGGATTTTATTCAGCAGGCAAGGGCTCAGGGAAAAACCCGCAATGAGGCGGTTCTGGGGGCCATTCGGACGCGCGCCCGGCCCATCATCATGACTGCGGCCAGCACGATTGTCGGCATGCTTCCCATTGCCATGGAAATGGCCGTGGGCCTGGAACGGCTCTCGCCCCTGGCGGTGGTGGCCATTGGCGGCCTTTTGGTGTCCACCTTTTTGACCCTGCTCTATATTCCCATCTTTTATACGTTGGCGGATGATATGCTTGGCTTTTTTTCAAAGGTTACGGTTACTGAAAGGGTATGACCTTGGCAATGGAGGCTGATAACGTCGATACCGTTTAGGAATCCCGGCGGCGACAGGCAAAACGTCATTGATCAACCCGATTCCACCGGAGCCCTCACCCCCGGTCTCCTGCCACTCTTTTCAATTCTTCCACGATTCTTGCCATGTTTTGGGCATGGACGTTGATTTGCTCGGCAACAGAAGCGGATTCCCGGGCGCTGATGGCATTCTCTTGAGCCGTACGGCTGATTTCTCCCAGGGCCGTGTTGATCTGCTCAATTCCCAGTGCCTGTTTTTGAGCCACGTCAAGCGCCGTTACGGTGAAACCTGTAATCGGAGTACTTCCCTCGCCATAGGCGATGAAACTCCCGAGACTTGCTTTCACCAGGTCATCTCCTTTGGTGATGAGCTTATAGGTCTCTTCGATCAGAACCGTGGTATTTCTTGCCGCTTCGGTGGAACGCATGCCCAGATTCCGGACCTCCTCGGCCACCACGGAAAATCCTATTCCGACCTCACTGGTCCGTGCCGCTTCCACCGAGGCACTCAAGGCCAACATATTGCTTTGAAAGGCGATTTCCCCGATGGTTTTCACGATTTTAGAAGTTTCTTCACTGGACAGCTTGATCTCTTTCGTCGATTTCTTGGCTTTTCTGAATAATTCAAAAGCCGCGAAACCCACCACGGCACTTTCGTCTGAAGCTTGCTTCAGCCTTTGGACATCCTCAGAATTTCTCTGGACAATGGTAGCGAGTTCTTCGGTGATGGAAGAGGCTTTTTCCACGGCCCCCGCCTGGCTCGAAGTCCCGTTTGCCAGTTGATGGCTGGCGGAAGCGATCTCATCCGCAGAGGCCATAAATTGAGAATAAGTCCTGGAGAGATTATAGATGGTTCGCCGAACCGGACGGGTGAACGATCGGGAGAATAATAAACCGAAAATCAGGGCCATCATCACCCCCATGGCCGTCCCGATCAAAACCACTCTTTTCTGTTGAATCGCCATGGCCTGGCCTGTTTTTTTCGCTTCCTCTCCAAACTTCAGGTTGAGGGTCGACAATTCGAGCAAAAGACTTTCAGCCTGGCTGAAGGCATCTTTTTCCTTACCTGCGGCCAGGGCCAGGGCTTCGGTTCGCATGCCCTCTTTCAAGAATTGAACAAACTCATGATTGGTTTTTCTCCAGGCCTCCCAGGCCGGTTTCAGGTTGTTCCAAAGGTCTTCTTCTTCCCGGGTTTTTGGCAGGGCCTCGTAACATTTCCAACCTTTATCGGCCTGGTTCCAGGCTTCTTCAAGCACCTTGAAAAGACCGCCTTTTGCAGACTCGTCGCCGAAAGATTCGGGGATCAGAAAAGAATATTTCACTCTTTGGATGTTCTTCTGACATTCGATCAAGGTCCCAAGGCTTTGAACCGCCGGGAAATGAACCTCTGACACTTCTCTCAGTTGGTCCCCCATCCGGGAGATGCCCAAGGACCCAAGAATGCCGCCGAGGGAGACGATCAACCCCATGACCAAGAATCCACCGATCAATTTGACGCTCAAATTCAGTTTCCTCATTTCTCTCTCCTCCTTGGTCTAAACGGGAATGGGCGAATAATGTCCGGTTTTCTTTCCTGGCAGCAATGGCAACGGTTTCATTCGTGATTTTGTTTGAAGTTCAAATGCCGGTGATTCAAGGGCCCCTTTTTTATCGATGATCTCCGCCAACTCCCGAATATATCGCTTCATGGCTGTGGATTGGGAGTTCATCTCTTCCGCGGCGGCGGCTGTTTCCTCGGCACAGGCGGCATTCTCCTGGTCCACACGGTTGACCTCTCTCATGGACAGGTTGATCTGTTCGAATTTCCGGTCCTGGTCTCGTGAGGCATTCGATGCCCGATGGATGAGGGTTGCATATTCGCCGGCAAAATTGCCGTATTTTTCGAATTCGGTGCTGCTGGTCTCCACGAGCCCTCCTCCCTTGGCAATCGCCTGAACCGTTTTTTCAATCAAAGCACTGGTATTGCTTGCGGCCTCGGCGGATCGTATGGCCAAGTTGCGGACCTCGTCAGCTACCACAGCAAACGCGGCTCCGGTCTCACCGGCCCGGGCTGCTTCCACCGAAGCATTCAGGGCCAAAAGGTTGGTTTGAAAGGCGATCTCTTCGATGGCTTTCACGGTCCGGGAGGTTTCCGCGCTCGATCTTTTGAGCTCTTTCATCTCCAGGGTGGCTTCCTTGATGGTTATAGAGGTATTCTTCCGGATGATTTCAACATCTTCGGTTATTTTTTTGAGTTTTTGAAGGAACGCGTCGTGTTCACGGTTGACGGAGGTCAGCTCTTCGATTACGGAAGAAGTTTCTTGAACCGCCCCGGCTTGTTGGGATGTTCCTTGAGCCAGTTGCTGGCTTGAGGAAGAAATTTGTCCGGACGCAGAGGCAAATTCATCAGAAATCTCACTCAAATTCACGGTAATACGGTGAACCGACTTCGTGATGGATCGGGAGATGAAAATCCCTAATGCGAGGGCGATGACAAGGCCGCTGACCGTTCCGGCAGAAGCCATGCGGTTTTGCCAAAGCTCCAGGGCGAACCCTTCCTCCCTGGCTTCCTCACCGAGTTTGAGAGTGAGATTCCATAAATCCAGCAGGAACCTTTCCACTTGGCTGAAGGCATCCATTCCGGGTCCGGTGGAGAGGGCCCGGGCCTCGTCTCGCTTCCCTTCTTTCAAAAACTGAACCACCTTATGATAACTTGATTTCCAGGCCTCCCAGGAGGGTTTCAAATCACTCCAAAGGATTTCTTCTTCCGGGGTGCGGGCCAGGGCCTCGTAGCTTTTCCAACCCTTGTCGGCCCGGCTCCAGGCTTCTTCAAGATTTTTGAACAAACGCGCCTTTGCGCCCTCATTGCTTAACAGTTCCGGGACCAAAAGGGACTGCACGGTTGCTGAAATATCCTGCTGGGCTTCCCGCATCACGCCAATGCCATGGATTGCCGGCAAGCGAACCTCTGAGAATCTCTTCAGGGTTTCATTTATCCGGGAAATGCCTTGGGAGCCCACAATACCCCCGATAAAAAGCATTGCCCCCATTACCAAGAATCCACAGATCAATTTGGTGGTCAGTTTTATTTCTCGTTTCATAAAATCATTCCCGTTCGTTTGGATATTTTATTTTTCTATGATAACCGGGACTTTTCAGGATGATCAAGAATGGTGCCGGATATCCGGTGCAATAGACGATAGCGGACAGCATAAAATCTCACCGGGAGTTTGCTTCTTTTCTGATTTATCGGCAATTAACGGTAAAAGCTTTAGCCGACATGAATTGCGAGTATCGGGTAAAAATTAGGCCCAGCGAGTCGGAGCTTTGATTTTTTGTGAATTGAAAAAGTGGTTTGCACTCCTGCGTGTATATAACCACGGTGTTGTAACGTAGCAGATGACAGGAGATCTTCTGTATAAACATCCGGAAGCAAAGGCATCCCTGTGACTCTGGAGTTGGTAAGTGCCCATGAAACCTGTATTTTTTTTGCCTTTTGATCCATGGTTTATATTCGACCCATAAGGGCTCTGCCTTATTATCAGAATCGGATCTTTGTTGCGAAATTGATTATAATATTATAATCAAATAAACAATAAGATGCTGCGCCTCATCTCCAGATGTTCCAGGTGAATGGGATGAACTGAATGGCTGTTTTGAATGAAAGCAATGCAAATTTAAACAAGAAGGGGGTTTTGGATATGACTGCGATCAATAATTACGGGGATCCCACGGGGATTTTTATGAATTGTCCGGTGGCCGGGTTAACTTGCCAGACAACGTTTCAAAAACAGGCCATGAGCCTGCAGACCACTATGGATGGGGGTTTTTATTGTGACCCCGGCGAGAAGATCACCTTTTCCGTTGGTTCTTTGGTTTTAGGGTCTGCTGTCGGCAAAGCCGTGATTACTCCTTTGGATCTTGTTCCGGCAGCAACCGGCGCCGGCGATCGCCGGGTGGCCAATATGCTGGCTCTTCTCCATACCCTTGATGAAGACGGCAATCTCAACAACGGCATCCAGATGAGCGCTGCCATATCGGACATTGTTTCAGCCCATGCGGACTCTATCCATTTTGATCAGGAAACCAAAGCTTTTGCCTCGGATGTCAACCTAAAAACGTTGCTGGAGGCCTTGAACACAGCCAAGGTTTTCAAGGGTGCGGACCCACGACCGCGAAAGCTTCAAGCCCCCAAATCTGCGGTGGAGCACTTTACGCGCTCTGTGAGCGAGAGGAAAATTGCAACCACGCAAGCCGGGGAGGTTAAGGGCTATGCCGCAAATGAAACCACTTGGCAATGGCTGGGCGTCCCCTACGCCAAACCGCCGGTGGGTGAATTGCGTTGGAAACCACCTGTGGAGCCTGAACCCTGGCAAGGGGTGCGGGATGCCATTGCCTGGAGCGACCAAGCTGCCCAGGACCCTAGGCTTGAGAGATTCGGCGAGGGCGGAATGAGCGAGGATTGCCTTTACTTGAACGTCACCGCCCCCAAGAACGCAAGAAATCTGCCGGTCATGGTCTGGTTCCACGGCGGCTTTGTAACGATCCTGACCAGCAACACAAAGTCTTTTAACAATCCGGCCTCGTTGACCACCAAAGATGTGGTGCTGGTGACGGTGAACCAGCGGCTGGGGGCCTTCGGCTATGTGGCTCACCCATTGCTTTCCAAAGAATCGGGGTATAATGGTTCGGGCAATTACGGCCAGATGGACCTGATCGCTGCCCTTAAATGGGTAAAAAACAATATCGCAAGCTTTGGTGGTGACCCCGGAAATGTTACCCTTTTCGGAGAGTCCGGCGGGGGAAGAAAACTTCTTTCATTGATGGCCTCACCTCAAGCCAAAGGTCTTTTTCACAAGGCCATCAGTGAGAGCGGCTCCCTGATCCCGGACACAAGAAGCCTTGCCGATGCCGAGACCCTTGGCATGAATTTGTCGAAAAAACTCGGCGCTGAAACACTGGAAGAGCTTCGGTCCAAAAACTGGATGGAAATTGTCGCCGCAACCCCCGCACTGGTCCCCTATATGAATGTGGATGGCTATTATCTGCCCCATACCGAACGAGTCAGCTTCGAGACACGAAAGCATAACGATGTCCCCTTCATGATCGTTGTCAATATCCACGATGAGCCCTCTCCCATCGAAACGCTTAAGAAAGTTTTCCCTTGGATGAGTGACCACACGGATCAGAATTATTATGCCTGCCTGTTCAGCAAGGTCCCTGCCGGATGGGAGGCCCAAGGGATTACAGCCTATCATTGCGATGAGCTGACCTATGTTTTCAACCATCCTGAAAGTGTTATCGAGCACTACCTGCTGGGAACGGTGATCGATCCGGCCACGGGAAAGTCCTTGGTCATTGGCGATTTGAATGGCAATGGCATTTCGGGATCGGCCGGGGATATTGCGGATATTCTTGCTTCCGCCGGGTGGAGCGACGAGGACGTGGCTGTTGCCCGGATCACCATGACGGTGTGGACGAACTTTGCCAAAACCGGCAACCCCGGTACAAGCACATTCACCTGGCCTCCCTATACCCGGGCCAATGACACCTATGTTGATTTGGGTTCAAACTTGAAGGTGAAAACCGGGTTGTCTAAGGCTTTCCCCTAACCGGTCCCGGAAAGCCTGTTTAAATAAAATTAGATGGTCTCTAAAATCAAAGTGTTGTATATTCCTGTATTTCCTTTGGTAACCCCCTGAGAGAAGCAAAATGAAAATCAGGCTGTCCAGACCCTTTGTGATTGCGATATTCCTCTTTACCCTGGTCTCTACGGCAACAGCCGCTGAATCTTCTGCCCCACCTGCAACCGGGAAGAAGACCGTCCCCCTCTGGGAAGTTCAGCTTTTCGTTGCAGGGTTTCATTTGCCCCACTACCGGGGATCCAAGGAATACGAAACCTATGTTGTGCCGGTTCCTTACCTTGAATACCGGGGGGACTTTCTAAGAATCAACAAGGACGGCGTGAAGGGAATATTTTTTCGATCCGAGTATTTTGAAACAGACCTGTCCGCCTATGGCAACCCGCCGGTGGGAGATGGAAGCGATGCCCGGCAGGGGATGGAGGAACTCGACCCCCTGGTAGAACTGGGACCGGCGCTTAAGTGGTATCCCAAGGGCCGTCTACCCGGAATGCGGTTCTATGGGAAAGCTGCGGTTCGGGGCGTTCTGTCTGTGGATTTTCCCGGCAGCTTGAAAACCGATTACCAGGGCATCCATGGGGAAATCAGCCTGGTGTACGCGGACCAGGCCCTGTGGGGCCGTTCGCATTGGCATTCCAAAGTCACCTTGGGCACGGATTGGACCGACAGGGACTACAACGCCTATTTGTATGATGTGCCGGAACGCCACGTCCTTCCGGATCGCCCGGCTTTCCGATCCGGCGGGGGATACGGGGGCGTGTTCCTGTCGGGCCACCTGACAAGAATCCTGACCGACCGTTTCTCTGTTTCCGGTTACGCCCGGTGGGAAAATTGCACCGGCACGGCCTTCAAAGACAGCCCCCTGGTGGAAACCGATAACAATTTCAGCCTGGGCGCCATGGTGATCTGGACCCCTTTGCGATCGAAAAAACAGGTGGATGAGCTGTATAGCGAATGAAGCGGAAGGGCCAATTTATTACGGAGTAAAGCAATTGGGATAGATTGTGGTGGGAGAAAGAGGAAACCTCCCTTGAAGCCTCGAAAAGTACTCTGGCCCATTTAGACAGTCCGGGTTTTCCTCTTCACCGCAGGGAATCTCGACTACCGTCCAGGTGCCTTCTTGAAGCTGCAGTAGGGCAGACACATCTTCATACCGATTCGACCCGTCCGTCGACTGAGGTAGCGTCTGTACCCAAGCCCAGCCATCCTGGACTTTCAGATGCCGGACAAAAAAGACCACATCCAGTCCGTGGATGCGCTTCACCTCCTGTCGAAGGGCATCCAGAACTGCCTTGCGCAATGGGTTGCCCGGGTGCGGCGTGAGATTCGAATCCGTGGCTTGAATGTTGGTATAAATACAGAGGGCCGCCAGCGTGGCACCAAGAATTAGTTTTCGATTCTTCTGCATAACCCCGCGTCCCCCAATAAGCTTTACGGTTAAATTGTGCCATTCAGGCAGTGTCTGGTTGTGCGCCAGCTACTCATTTCTTATAAGGGCTAAATTCAGGATATAATTTTTCTGCGCATTCCGGGCAAATTCCATGACTAAATTCTGCCTCAGAATGATCTTTTATATAAGATTCAATTTGATTCCAGTAGCCTTTGTCATCCCTTATTTTTTTACATGAAGCACATATTGGCAATAAGCCACCTAAAAGTTTCACTTTGGTTAGCGCTTCATTTAGATTTTCAATGGTGTCTCCCATTTCTTTTAAAATGGGATTTGAAATTCTAAAAAACACGGTCATACCTATCGAGATTACCAAAATTCCGACCAATAAGATTACAGATATGGCCCTAATGAATGGTAAGCGAATCTCAGAAATATCAATTTTTGCCACAATTCCACAATCGAGTCCTGCCACATGCCCGTAAGCCGCCAGGACCTGATAGCCGGTATAATCCTTGCCCTTGACGGTTCCAGCCTGCCCCGCGAGAGCTAAAAGCATTGGTTCAGCTATACCAAGATTCGTTGAAATAGAATCCGGTGTAAAAATTTTATCTTGTTGATGACCAAAAATGAAATGAATTTTGTCGCCTTTTTTTTCAGCAATTAATATTTCACCCGTAGCGCTAAAGCTTTCGTAGCGTTCATGGGCATCAATAAGTTGGCTGTAGGTAGCCTTTTTAGCTCCATTAGGATCTTGGCTATATAATTTTTTATTATACCGATAAATAGATTCCATCAAACGGGATTGGCTGGTTACTATTTCAGAAAGGCTCTTTCTTTTTTCGCGAACTGTGGCTTGGTAAAAAACACTGACCGCAGTGATCCCAATAATTGATGTTACAACGATCATTATTGATAATAACAAGAGAATTCTTTTGCGTAATTGCATAGGTTCTCCCCTCTCCATCACAACCATCGGCTAACCTGCCGTGACAAGGATCTTTCCGCGTAAAGCCGCCGAGCTTCTCTCGGTCAGATTGAGCCGGTTGTTCCGTTATGGATCAATTAATCCAGTTTAAAACAGACGTCCTTTAAGAAAAGGACTAATGGAACGTAAAAGGGCAGGTTTTTAGCCTGCCCTTTAATAACAAAATCAATCCTACAAAAATCGGCATGAGCCCTATATTTATATATCCAGAGTGTTTACCTCAAGGGCGTTGCTCTGGATGAATTCTCTTCGGGGTTCCACTTCTTCGCCCATGAGGACGGTGAAGATCTCATCGGCATCCAGAACATCGGCAACCTTCACCCTCAACAGCATTCTCTTTTCCGGGTCCATGGTGGTTTCCCATAGCTGGTCGGGGTTCATTTCCCCGAGGCCTTTATAACGCTGAATGCCCATACCCTTTTTGCCATCCTCCACAAGATAGTGGAATAATTTATACTTGTTTTCAATAGTAATGGCGGAATCTTCCTTGTCTATTTGGACAACCACAAAGGGTGGCTCATCAAAGGGCTTGATCTTTTTATTAAGCATGAACAGGTTCTGATATTCCCTGGAATAGATCAGGGCCTTTCCGATTTTTATTTCCGGTTCAATGGCTTCATCATTTTCCTGGGTAACCACAAAAAGATTGAAGACATTCCTTTCGGGATTCCAGGTGGTCTCGCTCACCTGATACTTTTTCTCCATGAGTTTCTGCCGGAGACCATTCATTCGGGATTCATCCTGAAGGAATGCGCTGTCTGCCACACCCTCTTCCAGCAGAGTTTCCAGCAACAGTTTGTCAATTCCCCTGGTGTTGAGTTTTTCCATATTCAGAATGAATTCCGAAAGATTACCGAAAAACAGATAAAGGGTATGATCCATGATTTCCCCGGGTCCGGTCCCGAATTCTATTTTCCTCTGATTACAGGCTTTTTTCAGGATGTAGTCCGAGAACTCTTTTTCATCCTTGAGGTAAAGGGAACTTTTCCCCTTTCCTACTTTATAGAGGGGTGGCTGGGCGATATAGAGATATCCGTGTTCAACGATGTCCTTCATCTGGCGGTAAAAAAAGGTGAGCAGCAGGGTTCGGATATGGGAGCCATCCACGTCCGCATCGGTCATGATGATAACCTTGTGGTACCTCAGATTATCAATATTGTGTTCCTCGGGACCCACGCCGGTTCCCAAAGCTGTGATGATGTTTTTGATTTCCTCGCTGCGAAGGATCTTGTCAAACCGCGCTTTTTCAACATTCAAGATCTTTCCCTTCAAGGGCAGAATGGCCTGGAATTTTCGATCCCGTCCCTGCTTGGCAGAGCCCCCTGCGGAATCTCCCTCCACCAGAAAGATTTCCCTTCTGGCAGGTTCTGATTCCTGGCAATCGGCCAATTTACCCGGAAGGGTGGAATCGCCCATGCCGCCCTGTTTTCTGGCAATATCTCTGGCTCTTTTGGCCGCATCCCTGGCCCTTGCCGCATCCACGGCCTTCATAAGAATTTTTTTTGCGACCTGTGGGTTTTCCTCCAGATACGCGCTCAGCTTCTCATTAACCAGGGATTCCACCAGACCTTTGACGTCGCTGTTTCCCAGCTTGGTTTTGGTTTGCCCTTCAAACTGGGGGGATTTGATTCGAATGCTGATAATGGCGGTCAAGCCTTCCCGAACATCATCCCCGCTGATTTTTTCCTGCATGTTTTTGGGCAGATTGCCGGTGGTGGCATACTGATTGATGGTACGCGTCAGGGCCGCCTTGAATCCTATGAGATGAAAACCACCCTCCACGGTATTGATATTATTGGCAAATGAAAAAATCTTTTCGTTGAACGTGTCGTTATACTGAATCGCCACTTCGATTTCGACTTCGTTTTTTACGCCTTCAATAAAAATGGGTTTATGAAGGGGGGTGTTTCTGCGGTTGAGATATTCGATAAAAGAAACAATGCCGCCCTTATAGAAAAACTCTTCTTTCTGATCGGTTCTTTCGTCTTCGATCTCAATTTTCAAGCTTTTATTTAAAAACGCAAGTTCCCTTAACCGTTTGGTCAGGGTATCGAAATTATAGGTGGTGGTGGTAAAAATGGTGTTGTCCGGAACAAAATGAATTTTGGTGCCTCGGAGGGGAGATTTGCCGATCACCTTTAATTCCGACGTCTTGTGCCCTCTTTCAAAGGTCTGATAATAGACATCCCCTTTATTATAAACCTCAACCTCAAGAAAACCGGACACCGCATTGACCACGGAAATACCCACACCGTGCAAACCACCTGAAACCTTGTAGGAATCGTTGTTGAATTTGCCTCCGGCATGAAGCTTGGTTAATACCACTTCAAGGGCCGGGACTTTTTCGGTTTGATGCATATCAACCGGAATTCCCCTTCCATTATCAATCACCGAAATACTGTTATCGATATGGATGGTGACCTTGATCTGGTCGCAATAGCCCGCCATGGCTTCATCAATACTGTTGTCCACCACTTCGTAAACCAGGTGGTGCAGGCCCTCAATGTCAATATTTCCAATATACATGGACGGCCGTAATCGAACGGCCTCCAGACCTTCCAAAACATTTATGCTACTGGCATCATATTCTTTTATCATTTATATTCTCATCGGCATGATTACGCTTAAAAAGTTTTTGTCTTCTTCGCCTTCAATAAAACAGGGTTTTTCTTCATTGATGATATTGATTTCTATATTCTCATCCTCGACGCTGTTTAGCGCATCCATGAAAAATTTCGGATTGAAGGCCACATGGACGTCATCGCCCTGATAGGTCATTGCCATTTCTTCCTTGGATTCCCCGATTTCCGGATTCGTGGATTCAATATGAAGATTGTTTTCTCCAAACTTAAAAATCACCCCCTTATAGTCGTCCGTGGATAAAATGGACATTCGTTTCAGCATCATGAGGAATTTCTGCTTATCGAGCTTGATGATGTGCCCCTGTCCCTTGTGTTTTATGATTTCCCGGTATTTTGGAAACTCACCTTCCAGCAATCGAATGACAATGGTTTCCCGGTCTTTTTTGACCACCATGTAATTGTCTTTAAATCCGATTTGAAGGGTAATATCCGAGGTAAGAAATTTATTCAGTTCTGCCAGAGCTTTTTTGGGCACGATATGTGAGGTGCTTTCTGGCAGAAAGGCATCGGCTTCATAAAAATAATCCGCCGTGGCCAGCCGGTTTCCGTCCGTGGCCACAATTCGAACAGCCTTCTCTCCATCCTGGTTGATGATATCAAATAAAGACCCCATGATATGAATTCTTTTTTCATCCCCTGCGGAGGCGATGTTGATGGTCTGATCAATCATTTTTCCTAATTTATCCGAGGGGATTGGAAAAAAATCCACTTTTTCAAACACGGGAAATAATGGAAAATCATCTGGATTCAAACCCACCAGATGGTATTCAATATTCGTATCGCTGATTTCAATCCAGTAGTTTTCAATTTCGTCCAGAAGAATGTCTTCACTGGGAAAGTCCCGAACAATTTCATAGAGTTTTTTGGCGTTCACGGCGATTTTTCCATCCACGGTAACCTCGGCGTCGTAATAGCCTTCCAGACCGGTTTCAAGGTCCGTGGCACTGATTTTTATTTCAGAGCCGATGCTTTCAATGATCACGCAGGAGGTGATGGTCAGGTTGCTCTTTCTTCCCGTGAGACCCTGAATACGAGATAAAACATTCTGAAGGATATTTTTGTTAATTTTGAATTTCATAATATTTACCTTAATAAAAGCTTATATATTATTATGGAAGGCTTTTTTGTTGATAACTATTCTAATATCTTGTTTTTTAAAGGAGAAAAACCCAAAAGACATGTTCATAATTGAATGATAAAGGCGACCTGTTTGACACGTTATCGACAACCTTTTTGATGTTGTTCATAACTATTAAACTATGAACAAAATATCAATACAAATAAGCCCTGTTTTGTTCATAACCTTTCGAGGTCCGGATCATGAACGAATCCATTTTCTAATTTCAGGAACAACGGACGATGCCCATTGCTCGGAAAGCCGAAGCCGGATAAATTGGTGAAAGAGGCCGTCCATGTATTCAAACAATTTATTATAAAGAAAGGTTTTTTCCAAAATAAAGCCCTCGGTGTCTTCCGCTGTTTCGATGGAGCCGATTTCCGGGGTTTTGATATTTAAAAAATTGATATTTTCTCCTTTTAAGGCAAACTGCCATTTGTTTCCGCCGTCTTCGAAAATCAAGTGAAGCTCCATGACCCACGCCCCTTTGGAAAGAGCCAGCAACCCCTCATTGAAATCCGCATTTTCCCCTTTGATGGAAACGGATTCCAGTCGGTTGTTGTCCTGGTTTTCAAGGAGAATTTTATGTCCAAGGGCAAGGGTTCCCGTGGAATTTTCTGCAAGGCGTAATTTCTCCGGTTGATTTTCTACAGAAAACCAGAGCCATGTGAGAAATTCATACCCGAGAAATTTATAACGGTTGTATAAAATGGAAATATCAAGCATGGCGTATCCTAAAACAATTTAGAGGGTGCAAGTTTTGATAGAATGTCCCTTTGGGAATCCGTAAGACCACTTTGGGCATCCGCCAAGGTGAAAGGGATGATCCTTTGAAGGGGCAGATTGAAGCTTTTGAAAAAAAGCGTTTCCAATTCTTCATTGGCGGTTTTTAACGTGTTTAAAAAATAAAGGTCCGACGTTTCATGGCTCCAGATCATATCATAAATATTCGGGATGGCTGGAATTCTCAAGCTTAAGTCCTGGATTACCGTATCCTTCAGGGATTGCTTTTCATGCTTGGAAAGATATTCCCTTCCGGTATTTTTCAAATGTTCGGCCAGCATCTCCGTATATTGCTTTTTGATGATTTTCGGCGAAATGGTGATTTTATCGATTCTTAAGGAAAAAACAAAAAAAGGACCGATAATGAAATCGGAGTTGGTGAAATCAGGTTTGTAATGGTTGTCGTAACACGTCCATCCTGATATTTTTTCCGAAACCTCTTTTTCCATGTCCCGAAACATATTTTGCATCAGGCCGTTTCGAACCGTTTCAATCACCGGTTTTTGCAGCTCTCCCTTAACTTTATACCGTATGATGGATACGGCGCTTGAAAAAAGTCCCATTTCAAATTTCCTGATTGATAAAATTATTTTAGTCACCCTATTATATTTTTTTATGACCGGGCACAACTAAAAAAAAAGAAACAAACTTGACAGGATAAACAGGGTTCTCTATGGTAAAAATCTTTTTCATTAGAATAAATATTGTTTTTTAAGCAGTTTAGGTATTAGATTGTTCAACCCCATGAAAATCAAAATGCAAAAAATCGGAAGAAACGAGCCCTGCCCCTGCGGGAGTGGTAAAAAATTTAAAAAATGTTGTTTTGATAAAGGCGACGACTTTTTTACAGACTATGAGGTTCTTTATAAAAACAAATTCAATATTCACCTGAAAACCGACCTCGAGATAGAACAAATAAGACAATCCGGGAAAATCGCTGTCGAGCTCTTGAATCTGGCTGAAACCATCCTGAAGCCTGGAATGAAAACCGATGAAATCAATGGCATTTTACATGAATATACCCTGGACAAAGGGGCGGTTCCAGCTCCTTTGAACTACAAGGGTTTTCCCAAAAGCGTCTGTATTTCAGTGAATGAGGAAATCTGCCACGGCATTCCCGGAAACCGCATCATAAAAGAAGGGGATATCGTCAATATTGATGTAACCCCCATCCTGAAAGGTTATTATGCAGACGCCAACAAAACCTATTTTGTCGGGGAGCCCGACGCCAAGGCCCGAAAGATCGTTTCCGTAGCAAAAACCTGTTTATTTAAAGGCATGGATGCCGTCAAACCGGGGAACACCTTAGGGGATATCGGGTTTGCCATTCAGCAGCATGCGGAATCCCAAAAGTGTTCCGTAGTGAGAGAGTTTGTGGGCCATGGGATAGGGGTTTCCTTTCACGAGCCGCCCCAGGTTCCCCACTATGGAAAGAAGGGACAAGGATTAATGCTGGTTCCTCGAATGGTTTTTACCATTGAGCCCATGATCAATCTGGGCGAGAGATTTCTTCACGTCCTTGAAGATCGGTGGACAGCGGTTACCAATGACGGATCCCTTTCCGCACAATTTGAGCAGACCATTCTGGTCACCGATGAGGGATGTGAAAGTCTGACCCCTTTTAGCTAAGGTTTGTCCATATAAATATCATACTAAATCCCATAAGGAGAAAGCCATGAAGACCAAAAAAGTTTTCCTAACCGAAGATGAAATGCCCAGACAATGGTACAATGTGTTAGCTGACATTAAAATGAATCCGCCCCTGGGTCCTGATGGCAACCCCATAAGTCCGGACATGCTGGCGCCGGTTTTTCCCATGAATCTCATTGAACAGGAAGTGAGCACCGAAAGATGGATTGACATTCCCCAAGAGGTTTTGGAGGTTTATAATATCTGGCGGCCGTCCCCCCTGGTGAGGGCTTATAACCTTGAAAGGGCCCTGGGAACTCCTGCCCGAATCTATTTTAAAAACGAAAGCGTCAGTCCTCCGGGAAGCCACAAACCCAATACCGCAGTTCCCCAAGTTTATTATAACAAGGTCTTTGGCATCAAGAAAATGACCACGGAAACCGGAGCCGGCCAATGGGGCAGCGCTCTTTCCTTTGCCTGCGCCCAGTTCGGTATGGAATGCAAGGTGTATATGGTTCGCATCAGCTTTGACCAGAAACCCTACCGAAAATCCATGATGCAGGCCTGGGGGGGAACCTGTGTGGCAAGCCCCAGCACCGAAACCAAGGCAGGCCGGGATATTCTGGAGAAATTTCCGGACACACCGGGAAGCCTGGGGATCGCCATCAGCGAGGCCATTGAAGCCGCCATCAGCGATGAAACCGGAAAAACCCGGTATTCCCTGGGAAGCGTATTAAACCACGTCATGCTCCACCAGACCATCATTGGCCTGGAAGCCAAAAAACAATTGGCGAAAATCAATGAGTATCCGGATGTGATCATTGGCTGCGCCGGGGGCGGCAGCAATTTTGCCGGTTTGACCTTTCCCTTTGTTCTGGACAAAATCAACGGCAGAAACATCGACATCTACCCGGTGGAACCCGAGGCCTGCCCGACGTTGACCCGAGCGCCTTTTGTTTATGACCATGGCGATACGGCACGGTATACCCCCCTGCTTGCCATGCACAGCCTGGGTCACGCGTTCATGCCGCCCCCGGTTCATGCCGGGGGGCTGAGATATCACGGGATGGCACCAACGGTGAGCCAGTTGGCTTCAGAGGGGATCATTACCCCCAAGGCTGTAACCCAGGTTGATGCGTTCAAAGCGGGGATTCTGATGGCCAGATCGGAAGGGATCATTCCCGCCCCGGAAACAAACCATGCTCTGGCCTGTGTGGTTCAGGAAGCGTTAAAAGCCAAGGAAGAAGGCAAGGAAAAAGTCATTCTGTTTAATTTCAGCGGCCATGGATTAATTGACCTGGGTTCCTACGATAAATATTTTTCAGGCTCTCTGCAGAATTATGAGTTGTCCGATTCAGACCTGCTTGAATCTGAAAAAATATTTGAAAGCTTCCCCAAGCCCCAGCTGCTGAAAAGCCGTTAGAATCAGCTCTTAGTCTGTTGAGGGGATAACATAACGCCCGGGCCCTGTTGCCATCGGAATTGGATTGACCAGGGTCCGGTTTTAAAGATTTGAATGCATCCCACTCAAGGTTTCCTGAACCTGATGGTGGTTCATATAGCCGAGGTCCACAAGAATTTCTCCGATGAGCATATGGTGCCCATCGTCAGCCTCTTGCTTCAATTGCCGGGACATGGCTTCCACAAGCTGATCAATGGAGATAAAACCCTTGGAAATGGCCGTGTCTCCAAAACGGGGTTCCACCGAAGACTCCATCACCTCCTGGATCTGCTCCTTATTCATGTATCCCAGATCCATGAGAATTTCACCAATGGGCCGGTGTTTTTTTTCAAGCACATTTTCCTTGATCTGAATGGTGAGGGCGTCAATGACTTGCGCTGTGGTGACAAAGCCTTTATTCAGGGATAATGCAGCAAACCGTTTTTTAATTTTAGCAAACAAAAAAAGTCTCCTCATGAAATCCGTGTGAAAAATTAGAAAAATGAGATGTATTCGGAATATTTCAGGGGCATTGATAATACTATTAACTGTTTCCTGCAATCCTAATTATTCAAAACTCCTGCCTGCTCGGGAAAAACATAACGGCGATGAATGGGCCCTATCCTCAAGACTGGTCCAGGCCTTGGCTCTTGCGGAAAGCAAATACGGAGAACGGGACCTGTCCTGGACGATTCTGGGCCTGGAGTTTTACCAAAAAAAACACCCCCAAACCTGGTTTCCCGGAGTTTTTGAGGGTAGAAAACAGATCCTTATTCAACTGTCAAAAAACAGTGCAAACGATGAAAAAAGGGCTCTTTTTGAGATGGCCCATGAGGTGATTCATTGTCTGTCGCCCCGGGTCGGTTCGGATACGGCAAGCGTTCTGGAAGAGGGCCTGGCCGTGCATTTTTCCTTTGAATATTTACAGACAGCCGGGTTTTCAATCAAGCCGGACGAATACCTCAAGGATAAAAAATATAAGAAAGCCTATGATCATGTAACAAAACTCTATTCATCCAACCCTCACGCGGACGATGCAATAAAGGCTGCCAGGAAAAATGCAGGATCTTTTTCAAAGATTACCGCCCTTCATCTGAAAGAATTCTTTCCAGGGTTCGACCCCGCATTTTACGGTTTTCTGGCCGGAAATTTCAGCCGTTCCCAAATACCATCCTATTAGCAAATCATTTTAAAATATAATTAATCTTGATTTTAATCCTTTAATGGTTCATAAAAACCATAAATATTGTAAAATATTTCATGATTAATGATGTAATTCAAGGTGTAATAATGAAGGGATTATTGATCATAGATGACGACGAGGGAGTCCGACGTTCCCTTCTGCGTGCGCTTAAAAAAGAGCCCTATGAAACCCATGTGAGCGCCTCGGGTGAAGAGGGGATTTCCTTTATCCAGAATAGCCCACAAAAAATTTCCACCGTGATATCCGATTATAAAATGCCGGGACTGGATGGTCTGTCCACCCTTTTGTCCATTGGTGAGATCAACCCGTCCATCACCCGGATTATTCTCACCGGTTATGCCACCATGGAGGCGGCCATCTCCGCCACCAATCAGAGAATCGATGGTTTTTTAACCAAACCTTTCGACAACCTGGAACTGAAGCTGAAAATTCACGAAATCGCCGTTAAAAAGCATCTCAAGCAGTTTGTATCCGAGCAGATCTATCACAAGATCGTCAGTAACTCGGGCTTTCTCAGCCCTTCCACCAGCGAGGTTTCCGTTCTGTTTTCCGATATTCGCAATTTCACCGAAATTGTCCAGAACGCCTCCCCGATTGAAATAGCAGACTTTCTCAACGACGACTATTTTACCCCCATGGGGGAAATCGCTTTTGAATTCAATGGAACAGTGGATAAACACATCGGGGATGCCATCATGGTGTTGTTCGGGAGTCCGGTTTCCTATGCCGATGATGCGGATCGGGCGGTCATGTCTGCCATCCGCATGCAGAAAGAGGCCGAAAGGATCAATGGGGTTTTAGCGAAGAGAAAGGGTTTTCATCTGTCCATCGGAATCGGCATCTCCACGGGAAAGGTTTTTTCCGGGATTCTGGGGTCCATGCGGAAAAAAGAATATACATCTGTGGGCATGCCGGTGAATATCGCCTCCCGGCTTCAAAATATCGCGGAGCCGGGAGAAATTCTCATTTGCGAGCGGACCCACGAAAAACTGTCCCAGCCCTTTGACACCACAAAAATAGATCCGGTTTACGTGAAAGGTGTATCCGAGCCCCTTTCCATCATTCAGGTGAATTACTGATCAACTGTCCGGTTTATTTGGGTGACACCAAAGCCTGAACCACGTCCCCTTTTACAAGCGTGTTCTCTGAGGTGGACACCACCTTGGCCTGGTTTGGGCCCAATTCAACCACTTTGACCGTATCCACCACCGGTCCTGGAAGAATATATTGGTTGCCGTCGTAGCCGGTCAGGACCTCAAGGTCTTTTGAGAGACTCAGTTCTTGACCCTTTTTAAGGCCGAGGTTTGATCCACAGGACAAAAATCCGGTTTTTCCGTCCGAGGCAACCAGGAACCCTTTCCAGGGAAACGCATCGATGTTATTGGATATATTTTTTGCCATGGTTTTTGCCAGTTTTGAAGACATGACCTCAAAATCTGGCAGGGCCATGATTTGGGGAACAGGGAGCTCCTTGGCTTCAACCTTGGTGATGTCCTGCTCTTCTATGAAATTGTCATGGAAAATCTCTGCGCCGGTATGGGTGTCGTAAATCTCCATCCGAATGGTCATGGTGATCAGATCCTCATCATTAATCAGCCAATTCCACCAGGAGGTCGGTTTTTCATGGTGAACCTTGGTGAGAATGGGGCGCAGGATCAGGTTGAAACCTTCCTCCCGGGCGATCAAGGCCATGGCCATGGTGTCCATGGTGCCCGAGGCTTTTTTTGGAGGATCGGCGAGAAAGGAAGCGCCGGCTTTTTCACGGGCGGTTATAACGATCCCGGTGCAGGAGGAGACCAGCCTCTCGTTTATACAAGATTCCAGAGGTCCCAGGTCCAGGGCTTCTTTATATTCCGTCATGTTTACCAGGGGCATCACCCCCACTTTTTTCTTGAGATCCTGAAGGGAACCTTTTGTTCCCAGACTGGTGAATCGGTGGGTCACCTTGGACAGGGTGGAACAGCCCTGGGAAAAAAAGGCAAGGCACCCAAGAAGGACCCATGTGGTTAGAAAGAGGGTATTCCCTCGACGAAAAGATTTCATTCTTTCTCCTTATAAACCGCTGTAACTTTTGTGGTGATCCCGCCCCGGGCCGTGAAATCTCCGGTGACTTCCAGAAACGTCGGTTCCAGCACGGAAACCAGGTCTTCCAGAATCCGGTTGACCCCGTGCTCATAGAAAGCGCCGACGTTTCGATACTGCAAAAGATAATATTTCAAGGATTTCAGCTCCACGATTTTGGTGTTGGGACAATACCGGAGAATGATGGTGCCGTTATCCGGAAGGCCGGTTTTGGGGCAAACGGAGGTGAATTCAGGCTGCTGGATGACGATTTCAATGCTCCTTTTGGAAGAATATTGATAATCAATGGTTTCCAGAAGATCGGTTTTAACCGTTTCAATGGGAAAAATGGGAAGCGTATTGGTTTCTTTGGGTATTTTTTTCATAGTATTGGTTCCTGTTTTTCAAAACCCGAATCAGAAATGCCCTTTTAATAAAGAATAAAACAGGTTCTGTCAAACAGACTCTTCGAATAAAAGGGAATTCCTTGACACCAACCATGAGGATTGAGTAAAAAGCTAACTAAACATAAAAAAGGAACTCCCATGAGCGCAATGGATGAACAGGTCTTAAGGGCGGCCAAGGAAATCGTGGTCAAGTTTATTGAAACCGGTCGAGTTTCACCCTCCGGGTTTTCGGAGATGTTCAAGTCCGTTTACAGCACCATTCTGGATTCAGTTAAAAACCCTCCCAAACCATCGGAACCTGGCAATGACTCCAGGGAATAAAGGAGAAGAGACCATGCAAATCCTGGTTGAAGATGGAAAATTAAAAATTATAAAGCTCTCCCTCGGTCCCTACGGAACCAACTCTTATGTGATAATCTGTGAAAAAACCATGGAAAGCATCATCATCGACGCTCCGGGTGAAATTGAAAAGGTCAAGGCAGCCTTGGCCGGAACCCGGCCCAAATGCATCCTCATGACCCACAGCCACATGGATCACACGGGCGGATTGGTCCAGCTTAAAAAGGATCTGGCCGTTCCCATGGCATCCCACCCGGCGGAGGCTTCGGGGCTTCCAGTAAAACCGGATATGGATTTAAATCAAGGGGATGCACTGGATTTCGGTGAGATTTCTTTTCAGGTCCTGCACACCCCGGGCCATACTCCGGGAAGTGTTTGCCTTTATACGGCAGGGGTTTTGATTTCAGGGGATACCCTGTTTCCGGGGGGACCCGGAAAGACTTGGTCGGCGGCGGCCTTCCGCCAGATCCTGGAGTCCCTGGAGACAAAAATATTTCCCCTGCCGGATGAAACCAGGGTGTTTCCCGGCCACGGAGAAACCACCTTTGTAAAAAAAGAAAGGGATGCCTGCAAAGCCTTTGTTTCAAAAGGGCTGGACCCGGATCTGCAAGGGGACGTGTCCTGGAATTAACCCCGATTCAATAGGGAATTTTGATCCGATGAAAGGCCTCGGCCAGCTCGAAGGGTTCACCCTTTGCAAGGTCCTGGTATCGTTTTTTCATGATATCTTCCAGCTCTTTCTGGCTTCGGTGACCCACCTGGCTTTTATGGCATCTTAAAGCGGCCATTTTCACATCAAAGGTTTCGGTAATATCCAATCGATGGTTCAGCTCCTCAGCCGCCCAGAAAAGCAGCTCCTCAACCTTGTGAGGTTCCAGGCCCTCTTCCACCAGCAGGTCCGGATAGGACAGATGATCCCTGGCATAGGGAAAGACCGCATCCACCACCACCTGGCCGATAATCCGGTGATCCCGGTGCCAGATATATTTGCGATAGGGATCGGAGGTCACTACCACCTCGGGCTTGAATTTTCGAATTTCACGGACCACCATTTTTCTTAATTCGCTGGAATCCTCCAGTCCCTGATCCGGGAATCCCAGCCATACCACCTCGCGAACCCCGAGGACGTCTGCCGCTTCTTGCTGTTCCTTGCGTCGAATGACCGCAAGGTCTTCGGGGGAAAGGGTTCGGTCAGACGTTCCTTTGTCTCCGTTGGTGCAGATGACATACACCACCTCTTTTCCCTGTCGGGTCCATCGGGCCACGGACCCGGCCACTGCAAATTCCGCATCATCCGGGTGTGCGGTTATTACCAAGGCATACACTGAAGAAGTCATTGGAAAATCCTTTTTTTATCAGAAACGATAGGGGTCGTCTTCAGAATCCGCAGGACATTCTTTTTTCCACGGGAACTTCGGAGGAGGCCTGATCGCCATCTTTAGGGTGAATGAGAAATTCATATTCCGAGGCAATGGCCGAGGCAATGTTTCGCCAGGAATAACCGGAAACCGAACGTCGAATGGCCTCTGTCCGGGTTTCATAGAATTCCGTTTGGTTTAATACCCGCACCAGGGCTTTTCCCATGGCATTCGGGGTGTCTTCGACAAATAAAAGCCCGTTTTTGGCGGGTTCTATGAGGCTTTTCATTCCCCCCACAGGGGTTGAAACCACGGGGGTTCCGCAGGACAAGGCTTCCAGGGCAACCAGCCCGAAACTTTCGTAAAGGGATGCCACCACCAAGGCATCGGCGGCACTGTAATAGTAGGGCAGTTCCGTCTGATCCACCCGTCCGGAAAAGACCAGGGAATCTTCCACCGCCAATACTTTGGAAAGCTCTATCACTTCCCGCATTTCCTCGGAATCATGATGGTCGCCTCCCACAATCACCAGTTTCACCGGCAGGGTTTGCTTTAATTGGGCCACGGTCTGGATCACTCGATCCAAGCCTTTTAAGGGCTCAATTCTGCCCACATACAACAGGATCTTTTCATGGGGAGAAAAGTTCAGGCGTTGCCTTGCGGCCCTTTTTTCAACGGGCGCAAACAGGTCCTGATTCACGCCGCAGGGAACCACTCGAATGGTATCCGGGCTGGCGTTGTAAAGATCCATCAGAGCCTCTTTTTCTTTTCCAGTGGCGGCAATAATACGGTGACAGTGCTTGACCAGGGCTTTTTCGTTGCAAATTCGAAATTCCGGTTCGGGTTTTCCCACTCCGAGGTTGTTTTTGATGATCCCCAGGGTGTGAAACATGATCATATGGGGAATGTTCCACCAGTTCTGAAGAAATTTCCCCACCAGTCCGGAAAGCCAGTAATGGCTGTGGATCACATCATAGGAATTCCCCTGGCTTTTGCTGAAATCGTCCAGGACCCTGGCGTAGGACTGAACATGGGGATAAATGGATAGTTTGCTCAAGTCCTCGGAGTCGCCCGCGATCACATGAATCAGCCTCACGTTTTCATCCAGCAACATGATCTTTGCATGGTCCGGGTCATGATGGCGAGTGAAAATATCCACGGAATGTCCCTGTTTGCCAAGGACCCTTGCAAGCTCACGAATGTAAACACTCATACCGCCAGTGTCCTTGGTGCCAAGCTCACCCACCGGGCAACTGTGAATGCTTAACATGGCTATTTTTCGTTTTTGCGGATTCACGTTGGAATTTCCATGGTTCGGTTCTTCAGGGTTTTTTCCATGGGGACAAATTAATACCGAATTAAAAAAATTCAAATCATTCAAGATGAATTCTGTATCTTGAAAGGGAAATCTCCCGTCCCCCGAGCCGGGATTTATAGACTTCCTCGCCTTTTAAAAAATCAAAGGTTTTCTTTTTCTCGCCGATGGCGTGCTGGATGGCCAGGGCTTTGGACAATACACCGATGCTCAGGGGACTGAATTCGGTGTCATAGCCATTATTATAAAGGTAATAGGCGTTGTTGTAATCGAAAAACAGGATCACCGCAGCCACCTTGGCGTCCAGAAGCAAAACCCCCATTTTTAGAATATCCTTCATGGCGAAAATCATGTCCTTGAAAAAATCCGCCATCCGGGGGGTCATGAATTCTTTTTTGTCCTCCCGGCTTTCTTTGAACAGGGAGAAAAAAAGGTCCACCTTATCGGTTTGAAGGTGCAAATCTCCATGCACCTCAAAGCGCACGTCCCCTGCATCATAAAGCCTCCTGAGCTTTCTCCGGACTTCATGGCGCTGCTTGGAACTAAGCCCCTGCAAATAATCCTCCCAGGTTTCCGGCAGTGCCACTTCAAAGGACACCCCGTCCGGCTCGCATTCCACCGAATACCCGCGCTTCCGGGCCAGGGGGATTAAAAATACACCGGCAACGGATTCCGGCCTCAAACACCTCAGGTCCAGCTGTTTCACGCCGGTGGAATTCAGATGGTTCAGAAGGGTTGAAAAAAAATCCTCCTCCCGACCCCTGGCCACAACAAAATCAAAATAGTCGCAGATATCCGCGCTGCCCAGAAATGAGACCGCGGCGTTTTTTTGTTTGAAAATAGCCAGACCCATGATCCGGTCTTTATCCCTCACGGACAGAAGCAAGGGCTCATAACCGGCTCCGAAAAATTTCCACCAGGATTGAATCCAACTCGGCAGGGTGAAAACCCAAGTCCAGTTCAAATCCTCCCGGTGGGTTGAAAAGTATTCTGAAACGGTTTCAAAGCTTTCCGAATGAACGGAGAATTCAGCCGAAGACGATGTGGTGTAAGTTTGCTGATCCAAAGAAAGAAGCTCCTAAATAAGGATTTTTTACCCTCTATACCATTTCAGTTTTTACCGGGCAATTGATTATTTGGGCATAGTTTGTTAGAGGCTTTGACGGACGGATGAACATTATGCGGCATATTCTTTTCCAGGATCTTAGGGGGACTTTCAAATGAATGAAAAAATTACAGCAGTCCGGTCGCTGCCGGGCAGCAGCAATCTGGGATGTTTCGGGTGCAGTTCGGAAAATTCCCATGGGCTTAAGATGACATTCTACACCGACGGTGTGGCGGTATTTTCGGATATTAAGGTGCCAAGCCATATGAGCGGATGGAATCAAATGGTGCACGGCGGGATTTTGTCCGTGATCCTGGATGAAATCATGAGCTGGGCGGTTCTGAACCTTTTGAAAAAAATGGGGATGACCAAAACCATGACCATTGAATTTTTAAAGCCGGTCTCCATTCATGACCAACTCCGGGCCGAGGGAAGGCCAATTGAAACCCTTGGGCGGCATGAGGCCATGGTGGAAGGGTTTGTGTTTAACCAGAAGGGCGAGCTCTGTGCAAAATCAAAAGGAATATTCGCTTTGCTTTCAGCAAAGCTTGCCACTCGCATGGGCATCGTGGATCAGGACACCTTGGCTGGTATAGAGAACATTATCAATGCATGATTCCAATTCGCATTCAATGCAAATTGGAATGAAGGGAGTTTGGCATTATTATAATTCAATGGAGGAAAAAACGATTCTTTTCGGCACAGCGATGTGTTTTTCAAAAGAAGAAGAATTTCTTCGAAGGTATTTGCTGATCAGGATCTCCTTGTTTTCCTCGCAGATCTCCCGGAGAAAGGCTTCCACAAGGGTGGTTTCCGTAAAGCGTCGGGAAAAGAGCTCTCCCCAATTATTCATGTAAACAATGGCGAAATCATTGGTTTTTTCATCCCATGGAGATTTGTCGAAATCCACCACGATGAGCATTTTTATGATTTTTTCTTCCTTCAGATAGCTCGTAAGGTCAATATCCCCGGTTTCATGGGTTCCGAAAAATTCCTGGACTCGCCGGGCCAGGTTGATGATTTCCCTCTGGGTGATGCTGGAGGGGTTGGGGCGCATGCGAATCCAGCTTTCGATAAACAGATTGTTCCAAACCAGAAAACAGATGCTTTCAATGATGCTCCGGCTTGAAAAGATGGGCGGCGTTTTTTCGCTTCCGGAAAAGGTGTGCCAGATGTCATTGTTCAGACTAAAGGTCAGGAGGGACAGGTTCAAGTGTTTTGTGGGTTTCTGAAGGATGGGTATCTTATGGGTTTTCTTCAAATATCCTACGGAAATTTTCCGGCCCAGGATGGAAAGGTCTCTTTTATCGCTCTCACTGGAAACCTGCTCATGATCTGCCGCGATTTCCTGGTACAGTTTAAGCATGAATTTAAACAGACGCTCCCCGAACTGAATCTGATCCGTAAAGCTAACGGAATCAAAATTCTTGAGTAAGGGAACGGAATCTGGATCCAGAGGGTTTTCTTTGAAAAAATCGTCGGTTAATTTTTTCTTTAAGGTGAGCTTGGTATCGAGCTGTTTGATTTCGCATCGTAAGAAAAAACACATTTTCAGAAAATTCATCAATTCTTTTCTTCGGCCTTTGTATTTGCTGAGGATTTTGGTCATGGTGAAAATGCTGTGGTCGGGAAAAGCTACGGTGTTTGAGCCGGACAGAATCGTATCCCGGAGCTGGTGGCAGATAAGGCTTTCATCCGGTGCTTCCAGCAGCATTTTTAAAAGAACCATTTTAATGATGGATTTCAGGGGACTTGTGAGAAATTTGTGGAACTGCCAGAGGGCGGCCCCGAAATATTCCGTGCTTTTGATGTTTTCAATATTTCCCAGATCAAGAATATCGTATTCCCAGAAGGAGGGGTTTTCCAGAACCTCCAGGGCCTGCTGGTAATCCACTTTTTCCGTTTTGTCATAGACCAGCCACCAGAGGGGAATTTTTCCGGCAATCAGAATAAAGGTTCTATAGAATTCTTCTTTTAAAACATTTTCCTGGGTGCTTCCCGAACTTTCCTGGTCCACACTTCCGAACCGGCCCTCCTTGACGGCCTGGATATCCGAGATGAAAAAATAAACCGGGATTTTAATATTATCGTCCAGCCATCCCTTGATCAGGTTCACCTTCTGGTTGAGATGAATCCAGTCGTTTTTGGAAAAAGTTTTTTTATCAAAGCAGATCCAGATGTCGCAATCCGATGTGGCGTTCTGGTTCACGGTTCCTGCGCTGCCGATGGTGTAAAGGCCCTGAAGAATCTTGCCATTTTTGGAGACCTTGATCAGGGACCCCTTCTTGCCTACGCCGAAGCGTTTTTTAAAAGCTTCTTCCCGGACTTTGATCTCTTTTACAAATTCAATGTCAAAAACCCGGAATGGCTCGGCCAGATCTTTGAGATAGCCCGGGCACAGGGGGTCGTTCACGCTCAAAAGCCAGGGAAGCAAGTATAAAATAATCTCACTGTCCTTGGGGGCCATTTCCGTGAAAAGCTTTTTCCGGAAATTGTTATATTCCAGAAAAATTCGCTTGTTTCTGGAAATCATTTTTTCAATAGTGCCGATGTCCATAACGTATTTTTCCATCCAAACCTTGGAAAGGTGTCAAACAGGCTTTAATCTAATCATCCTTATAAAATCACAACCAACGCACTTTTTCTTTATTTCGTCCCACAAGCGTTTGATAGGTGATATCCGGATATCCGCAAACCAGGGAAGTCACTGTTTTATGGTTTTCCGGGATCATGAGCTCACTCCTTAATTCCCGGGAATAGGTTGCCGCCATGATCAGCAGGCCGATGAAACAGGAGCCCAGGCCCAGGGATTCGGCCATCAATGCCATTTGCATGCCGGCGAGGCCCACATCCACTCCGGGATTTTCAACCAGGTTGGACACATGGGTGACGATGAGGGCCGGGGCATCCCAGAGGATTCGGTCCATCCCTTTTTCATAGTCCGCTTCCGCCCTCTTAAACATCTGAAGGTAGTTCATCATCCGGTTGCCGGTCATGGACGCTTTTTGGTCTTCCGGTGCTTTTTCCATGGCCTTTTCCAAGGTTTTCCCGTATTGGGTCAGGGCCTTAATGGTGAGGCCCCTGACGGCCTTCATTTTATCCGGGGTGTGCACCACAACATACCGTAACGCCTGAAGGTTTCCGCCGGTGGGCGCAAATCTGGCCGCCTGAATGATCTGCTCAAGCTTTTCCCTTTCCACGGGCATGTCCTTATAAATCCGGGTGCTTCTTCTTACTCGGAAAAGGTTCATGAGCATGGCCGGGGATGGAATTTCATCCTTTTGCGGAACCGGAAGGAATTCCGATGGGTCCAGGGCCGGGATTTCAATGGCGTCTTCCGGGCAGGCCGCCTTGCAATGGCCGCATAATATACAGGATTCCGGCTCCGTGAGCGTGAGAGCATTTTCTGCCAGGGAAAAGATTCGCCGCACGCAAACCTCTTCACAGGTGCCGCAAAGGATACATTTATCGGAGTTGATGTGGATCGTGTTCATTGAAGGGTCTCCAAGGTTGTTAGAGAGAATTTTTATCGTCCATTACCTATACAGAAAAGGCCAATTAAAATACAGGCAAAACCTACAATGGAAAATAATAAATGACTTTCAAAATTTCCGAGCCGGGATTTTTTTCCCCCAGGCTTCCGTTGGAAACGTGGCCAAAATGAAAGGCTAAGGCATTTTTATCCGGGAAAACATAACGCAATTCGATGCCGGACCGGAATTCAAGGTGACTCCCCAGTTCTATTCCCTTGTTGGATGAATAAAAGCCAATGCCGAAGCTGGGGGTCAGAAAATAGTTTCCCGTAAGATGCAGGTGGGTGAGAATGCCCCCGGCCACGTAAAAAAGTTGATAGCCGAAATCGGTTCCCACCCAGGGTCTTACGTTGAGATATTCAAAAGACGGCCGGTATTCCAGGCTGCCCAGAACGATTTTATGGTGGTCCAGAATTCCGGCAGTTCCAAACCCTATGCCCAGAGTTGATTTTTCAGGAGGCCGGGCCTCTGAGTTCAGAGGGGAAAAAACAAGAAAGAGGATCAAGACCATCAGGAAGAATCTGCACGCGGAGGCATAAAGCCTTGGGAGGGTCCGGGTTTTGCATGGGTCTGTCATATTTCGAATAGATTCCGTTTGTGCGATGGTGTGGAAAAAATAAAAATCAGTTGAAAAGGAAACGGGTTCCTTATAAATCAAAATCATCCTGGTTGAAAGTGGATTTGAAGGTTTCGGGAAAAAAATACGAAGAGGAGCGAGAACCCATTGGAATCCATTACGGAAAAACGAAAATTAGACAGGGAAAACACCCTGAGGCCCATCCGGTTTATCGAAGAAAAAAACATCGTCCGGGTGATTGATCAGAGACTTTTGCCCCATGAATTCAAATGGCTGGATCTGAAAACCGTGGAGGATGTGATTGCCGCCATTCAAACCATGGTCGTGAGGGGCGCTCCGCTCATCGGCGTCACCGCAGCCTATGGCGTGGTGCTGGCGGTTCTGAATACGGTGAAAATAAACCAAGGCGATGACTTTCTGGAAACCGAGTGCAGCAAAATCAAGGCCGCAAGGCCCACGGCGGTGAATCTCGCATGGGCTGTGGACAGGATTCTGGCAGAGGTCAGGACCGTGAAGGACCCGGATCAGAAAATAACAACAGCCAAAAAACAGGCCGGCATTATTGAGGCGTTTGAAACCGAAAGCTGTCGGCTCATCGGCGTTCATGGCCTGCCCTTGATGGAGGCCCTTTGTGAGGCAAAACATGGAAGAACCGTCAACATCCTGACCCACTGCAATGCGGGCTGGCTGGCCTGCGTGGAATACGGCACCGCAACCGCCCCCATCTATGCAGCCCATGAAAAGGGAATCAATATTCATGTCTGGGTGGATGAAACCCGGCCCTTGAACCAGGGGGCCAGACTCACGGCCTGGGAGCTTGGCCGAAAAGGGGTGAAGCATACGGTGATCACGGACAATGCCGGGGGCCATCTCATGCAACACGGCCTGGTGGACGCCGTGATCGTGGGAACGGACCGGACCACCCATACTGGGGACGTGGCCAACAAGATCGGCACCTATTTAAAGGCCCTGGCGGCCAAAGACAACGGCATCCCCTTTTACGTGGCCTTGCCCTCCTCCACCTTTGACTGGACTTTGACGGACGGTATTCAGGAGATCCCCATTGAGGAAAGGGAGCCCCATGAGGTGCGATATGTTCAGGGTCTTGACGGGGGGAAAATCAGAAATGTCCTGGTTCCTCCGGAGCAAAGCCCGGTGGCCAATTTTGCCTTTGATGTAACCCCGGCTCGCCTGGTCACGGCCTTCATCACGGAACGGGGGGTCTGCAAGCCCACCCGAGAGGATATTTTGAAATTGTTTCCGGAAAAAAGGGAAATCCCTTGACAATTTTTCAGGAGAAGGCTTTAAATTCCTCCATGTTAAGCGAACGGGAAGTGCAAATAATTCTTGCGATTCAGGGCGATATTCCCATTACGGCCAAGCCCTTTGAAGACATGGCCAAAAACATGGGAATTTCCGAGGAGACCTTTCTGGAAACCTTGAAAAGCCTTTGTGACCGGGGGGTGATTCGAAGGCTGGGGGCAACCCTGAAGCACCAGAACTCCGGATTTGCGGCCAATGCCATGATCGCCTGGCAGGTTGCCGAGGACCGGGTGGAAGCCGTGGGCAACATTATGTCCGGGTTCAGGGAGGTTTCCCATTGCTACCGAAGGGACCCCAAACCCGACTGGCCCTACAACCTGTACACCATGGTCCATGCCAAAAGTGAGGAATCCTGCCTGGAAACCGCACGGAAAATGGCGAAAAAAGCCGGCCTTGAGACGTTTAAACCCCTGTTCAGTCGGCGGGAACTCAAAAAGACCTCCATGAAATATTTTGCATCGGACGTCTGTTGATGTTATGGCGCCTTCCCCAAGCCCCGCCCCCCATGTTCTTCTGATCAATCCCTGGATTCACGACTTTGCCGCCTACGATGTATGGGCAAAACCCATGGGACTATTGATGCTTGGTGCCATTCTCAGGCTTCACGGGATTCAGGTTTCGTACATCGACTGCCTGGACCGGTTTCATGCAAAAGCCCGCGCCACAGACCCTTTTTTGAGAAACGGCCGGGGACCGTATCTCAAAACCCCCCTGGAAAACCCCAAAGGCCTGGAGGATATCGACCGGCGGTTTTCCCGCTACGGCATTCGGCCCGACTGGCTGACCCAGGATCTGAAAAACATTGCGCCGCCCGATCTGATCCTGGTGACCTCCCTCATGACCTACTGGTATCCGGGAACCATTGAAACCATCCAAATCCTGAAAAAGGTTTTTCCTCGAATCCCCGTGATCCTCGGGGGGATTTACCCCACCCTGTTTCCGGATCATGCGCAAAAAACCTGCGGGGCGGATCGTGTGGTTTCCGGCCCCGGAACCCAAGGCCTGTTAAAGTGGATCCAGGAATATACGGGCTACCGGATTGAGCCTGCTTTCGATCCCGAGGATCTCAACACCTTTCCCTACCCGGCGTTTGATCTTCAGACCCGAGTTTCCTACGTACCCTTGCTTACCTCGTTGGGTTGCCCCTTTTCCTGCGCCTATTGCGCATCGCCCATCCTGAACCCAAAGCATCTGAGGAGAAATCCCGAGGCGGTGGTGAAGGAAATCTTGCACTGGCATGGAGAATACGGGGTGAAGGATTTTGTGTTCTATGACGATGCCCTGCTGGTGAATCCCGAGCGGCATATTTTCCCCATGCTTAAAGGCGTGCTGGATGCTGGAATCCAGGTCCGGTTTCACACACCCAATGCCGTGCACGCCAAGGAAGTGACCCGGGAAATGGCCTTGCTGATGAAAGCCTCCGGGTTCCATACCCTTCGCCTGGGGGTAGAAACCGGGGATTTTTCAAACCGATCCAAAGATCTGGATCAGAAATTGACCCTGAAGGAGTTCAAAAGTGCCGTCCAATCCCTGCAAAGCGCCGGGTTTTCCAAAAGCCAGGTGGGTGCGTATCTTCTGACGGGTCTTCCGGAGGAATCGGAAAAGGAGGTTGCCCTTTCCATTGACATGGTAAAGAATCAGGGTCTCACTCCGGTGCTCGCCTATTACACGCCTCTGCCCGGAACGGGTTTGTGGGAAAAGGCCAAAGCCGCATCCCGGTATGATCTTGAAGCGGACCCGATTTTTACCAACAACGCGATTTTTCCTTGCAGCAAAGAGCCGTTTTCCTGGCAGCGGATTTCCCGGTTGAAAGCCCGGGTCAGAGGGTAATAATCAGTTTTTTCGATTTTCTTTCAGGGCCTGAATGATTTTGGGTAAATACTCCGAAGCCTTGCTCATGTGGAAAGAGCAGGCGCCGGCCTTTTCATGGCCTCCACCCTCAAAATCCTTGAGCAGCAACCCCACATTGATATTGCAGTTCCGGTTAAAGATGCTGTGGCCTACGCTGGCAATGATCTTGGACCGGTCCTGGTTGTCATACCTTATTTTAAGGTTCACCACAGACTCGGGGAAGAGGCAATAGCTTAGAAACCGGTTTCCCTGGGGTACATGGGCTAAGGGCCGGAAATCCGTAATGGCCAGGGCCCCCTCCATTTTCGTGTGCTGCTGAAGTAAACTTTTGAAATCATTATTTTTTTGAATTTGATTTCGGCAACGATTCCTCACCTGATCATCTTCCATCACCTCTTCAAAGGGGTGTTGTCCCAGCAGTTTCACCAGGTGGTTCCAGTAGGGCTCGTCCAGGGCCTCGGCACCGGAGATGGTCATGGAAAGCAGAATGTAGGGATAATTTTCCGGATGGAGCACCTCTTCCTTGGACAGGTCCGCGGCATCTATCTTATCCGCCTGGCGCACCAGTTCATCATAGTTCCGTTTGAGCCTGTCCCGGTAATACCGGAATACCAGGCCTGCGGCAGAGGGCGCAAGTTCGTACAAACCTTGAAAGGCAATGTCCGGTTTGTTGGAAAAATGATGGTCAAACCACAAGGCGCAATGCTCATGAAAAGGTAGATTGGCCAGAATATCATCCTTTTTTATTTTCACCAGACCCTTCTGAACATCGCTGGGCTCAACCCAGTAGGTGGGTTGGGTGATGGTTTCCGCCTCATAAATCAATACCGCACATACCACCCCGTCAAAGTCCGGGCGTGTTACAATTCGCATGGCTGTCTCCTTGTCCAGGATTCACATTCTCCATCTGATCCCGTCAGAATCAGAAGCCGATTACTATAAACAATTTGGAACACGATTACAACAGATTGCCTAAAAAAAATCAAAGATAAACCTCCGGAAAAGATAAAGAATTTGTAATCCCTGTTAAAACAGGCTAATACAAAAAATATGATAAAAACCCTAAAAAGGAGAAAACAGCATGTTGAAACTGGTATCCGGTGATCCGGGAAAATTCAAGTGTTCCGCCTGGGTAATCCCGGTCTGTGAAAATGCGGCCCTTAATGAAGATAAATTCATCACAGATCTTGTGGATCAGGCAAAAAAGCTGGCGGACTTCAAAGGAAAGCCGGAAGAGCAGGTCCTTCTTTACGGGATGCCAGGGGTTGTCGCCCGGCAGGTCATTTTTGCAGGGCTGGGGAAAAAAGAGGAAATCCAGGCCGAAAGCCTTAGGAAAGCAGCCGGAAGGGCCATTAAAACCTGCCTGAAAAATGAGGTGTCCGAGGCTTTGATGATGGTTCCCAACTCCAAAAACCTGGCCATGGAACCGGAGAAAATATTAAAGGCTCTTCTGGAAGGAGCTTGCCTTGCCAACCAGGTATTTGATGCCTACAAGGGTGAAAAAAAACAGAAACCCTTGAAGGAGATCGGATTTTTCACAGACGCAGAAACCGCTGAAAAGAATAGGGCTCTTCTGAAAAGGGTGGAGGACATCTCCCACGGAACGTTCCTGGCCCGGCAGTGGGTGACCATGCCGTCCAACGACAAAAAACCTGCGCTTCTCGCGGCCATGATGAAAAAAGAAGCAGAAAAAGAAAAGCTCAAAGTTACGGTTCTGGATGAAAAGCAATTGAAACAGCAGAAATTCGGAGCCATGCTGGCCGTGGCCCAAGGCAGCGCAAACGCCCCCGGGTTGGTGATCATGGAATACAGGGTTCCCAAGGCCAAAAAAACCATCGCCTTGGTGGGAAAGGGAGTTACGTTTGATTCCGGCGGGATCAACATCAAACCGTCTGCCGGGATGGAGGAAATGAAAACCGACATGGCCGGTGCCGCTGCCGTGGCTGGCGCCCTCATTGCCATTGCCCGAATTAAACCCAAGGTCAATGTGGTGGGGGTGATGCCCCTGGTGGAAAACATGCCGTCGGGCAGCGCCACCCGGCCCGGGGATGTGATTCGGTCCTACAGCGGAAAAACCGTGGAAATCGGCAATACCGATGCGGAAGGCCGTTTGATTCTCATTGACGCCCTCGCCTATACCCTGAAAAAATACAAGCCCCACACCATCATCGATATGGCCACCCTCACCGGGGCCTGCGTGGTGGCTCTGGGGGATAAAATTGCCGGGGTGTTCTCGCCGGATCAAACTCTGGCCAAAGCCATTGTGGATTCCGGGACGGAGACCTGGGAGCGGTGCTGGCAATTGCCCATGCCCGAAGACTATAAGGAATTGTTGAAAAGCGATATTGCGGACATTCACAACATGAGCAGTTCCCGGTATGGAGGAGCCATTACCGCTGCCCTGTTCCTGGCGGATTTTGTGGGGGATGCCCGATGGGCTCACATTGATATTGCCGGGCCGTCCTACAGCAAGAAGCCCGATGCCTATTGCAGCACCGCCGGAACCGGGTTCGGGGTGCGGTTGCTCTGTGATCTGTTGGAAAAATTATAGAACCACTACCAAACAACCTTGACCCCGTATGCGGCCAAGACAGCGTCTGATGAAACAAGGGCCAATTTTTCTGAAATTGCCTGGGCGATAAGCAGGCGGTCGAAGGGATCACGATGGTGAAACGGCATTTTTTCAATCTTTGACAGATGCCGCAATTCTATTTGAAGCAGAGCAAAACCATTTGCTGTGAGATGCTCCGATACAAAATTCTCGATGGGTTTGGAAATTCGCAACTTTCCTAAATTTGATTTTATAGCCATCTCCCAACAACTGGCCATGCTCAGAAAGCACACATTGTTTTCATTGGCAATCACACGTCTAGCTGCATCGGAGAGATCGGGTGCGGCATCGACCCATCGAAGGAAGGCGTTTGTATCCAGGAGAAAACGCGGCATTAAACATTCTCCTTAAAATCCGGCAGGAGTTCATCAAAATCCGGTGCAATATAAAGAATTTGGCCTTTGGCCGAGCCTGGCTGCCGAACCTTTTTCACTTCATGTATCGGTATGAGTTTCAGGAGAGGTTTGTTATCCCTGGCGATGACGATTTCTTCTCCCAGCATAGCCAGTTTTATAAGTTTTGAAAAATGTGACTTTGCTTCGGCTATATTGAATTGTTTCATGGCACACCTCCATGTTGGTCATTTTATATGGCCAACAACAGCATGTCAAGGTGCATTTTTTTCAGGACCGGAGGACGGGGTCAGGGCGGTTATGGAATGATCTTGACCCTTCCCACGAGACCGTTTTCAGGTTGGACCTTGATCCCGTGGGGAGGGGTGGGAAATTGTGTTAAAATCTTGCGGACCATGCCTTGGGCGAGTTTTCCAACGTTCGGGGCCTGTAAAAATAGCATGGACACCTTCCTGCCGGATCTTATCGCCGCTTGTTTGATCCTGTCAGTCCTTATTTTTTCACTTCTTCATAGGCCCATTCCAGCCAGGGGAGAAGCTTTTCAATATCGGCCTTCTCAACCGTGGCTCCACACCAGAAACGCAGGCCCGGAGGCGCATCACGGTAGGCGCCGCAGTCATAGGCTGCGTTCTCCTTTTCCAGTAATTTTACCAGGGCCTTCACCTGATCCGGGGTTAAGTCCACGGTAAAACAGACGCTGGTGTTGGATCGGATGTCCTTGGTTTCCGCCAGAAAATGGATCCAGGAATGGGTTTCCACGAATTTTTCGAATACGCTTAGGTTGGCTTGGGAACGCTCGATCAAACCGGGAAGCCCGCCGATGCTGTCCGCCCAGGACAGAGCATCCAGATAATCTTCGTTACAGAGCATGGACGGGGTGTTGATGGTGGACCCTTCAAAGATATCCTTGTTCAGCTGGCCTTTTTTGGTCATGCGGAATATTTTGGGCATGGGCCAGGGCGGCGTATAGGTTTCAAGGCGTTGGACCGCGCGCGGGGAAAGGATCAGCATGCCGTGGGCTGCCTCGCCCCCCAGCACTTTCTGCCAGGAGAAGGTGGCCACATCGATCTTTTTCCAGGGGATCTCCATGGCGTAGACTGCGGATGTGGCATCGCAAATGGTGAGACCTTCACGGTTGTCCGGAATCCAGTCGCCATTCGGCACCTTTACCCCACCTGTGGTGCCGTTCCAAGTGAAGATCACATCGTTTTTGAAATCCGCCTGCTTGAAATCCGGCAGTTTGCCGTAATCTGCCATGAAGGTTCTCACGTTGGACAGCTTGAGCTGCTTTTCGATGTCCGTTGCCCATTCCTTTCCGAAAGATTCCCAGTAGAATACATCCACACCCCTGGGTCCGAGCAAGGACCAGAGCGCCATTTCCATGGCCCCGGTATCTGAAGCCGGGACGATGCCCACATGATAATCCACCGGGATATTGAGGATGCGTTTGGTTTCATCAATGGACTTCTTGAGTCTGGCTTTTCCCAGGGAACCGCGATGGGATCTTCCCAGGGGAGCGGATTTGAGGTTTTCAAGCTGATATCCGGGCCGCTTGGTGCAGGGTCCGGAAGAAAAATTCGGCATGGCGGGTTTTACGGTTGGTTTCATTCAAGCCTCCTAAAGCGGTTTTGGTATTCAAACCCTTTTATAAAAAAATTCGGTGGATCATTTCCTCTCTATGGAATTAAGGTGCGGATAATGACTTAAAATGATTTAAACGTCAAGGATGTTTCATGTTACGTCAGGGGGGCTTATTCCCGCCCTTTCCGGGCGTGTTCATGCACCTCGAAGCCCTCTCAAAGCTATTGTTGGCCGATAAATTCAGTGAGGAGTCCCGCATTTGTCGCAGCTTTATACTGTCTTCTGTCGGCAGTGACAAAAAGCTCTGCCTGCCATTCTATTGCACATGCTATATGCAATGCATCCATAGCTCTTAATACATTCGTTTCCAAAAGCTTTATTGAATAAGAAATGACAGCAGGGGTAACTTGAAGGATAACAGCGTCATGGACATCTTCCATCAATTGTCTTTTAATTGTCCGATAATCATCCGTTGACAGATTCTCTTCACGTCGTCTTCGACTTAGTCCCGATATTATTTCAGGGACTAAAATGGTACATAGACCCAATTGTGAAGCATTCTGTAAAAACTGATCAATTTTATCACTTCCCACTTCAAGGACATATCTTTTTGCAAGTGCAGAGGAATCGGTTAAAACCTTCATAATTCAGACTCACGCTCTTCCAGTATTGCTGACGAAAGATCGCTCCCTTTAATTTGCAGGCGAGTACTCTGGCGTTTCCATGATGGCGTTTGTAAGGAATTGTCGGTAAAAGGAATTATTTCTGCAATAGGTTTTCCCCGCCTTAAAAGGACAATAGTCTCACCATGCTCCACTTCAGTTATGAAGTTGGAAGCTTTTTTTCTGAAATCTGTGAATGATATTGTTTTCATATCGCAGCCCCTTATTTTTATGTACGCTCAAGTGTACATATTCAAGGGCATAGTGTCAAGGAGTGCTTTTGGGCCAACGCCTTGTTCACCCGCCGGGAACCCAATGCGCACTGAGTTTTGAACCACGTTCAACTCAACATGACCTATGGAAAAAGGCTGCCCCGGGTCCCCGGTCGAGTGTGAAGCGACAGGTTCTACCTTTCTCTTCCTTCCCGAATAATATCGACTATCTCCTGAGTGGTGATATTCGCCTTTATCGTTGGAACATCCAAAGGGGAAAAAACAGTTTTTTCAGGAACCAGGGAAAAAGTTCTTCCGTCTTTCCTACGTATTGTTACTTTCCCGGTTTTTTCTGCCTGTTCAAGAACCATAGCCAGTTTTTGCCGGGCTTCAGAGTATGTATAAACTTGCATTTCAAACCTCCATTTCTTGCTGGTATATTGCAGCAGCAGCTGAAATCCCGGTAGCGTTGCGTTCACTAAGGCCAGGCAGGCCCGCCTTATTCCTTGGGTCTGTTTCAATCAGCAGAACCGCCGGATACGCGACCCGTTTGTCCGGTGGTGTGGGAGGGGATGGCCGTGAGGTCACGCCCTATCCCGATAGCCAATTTTATAATTCTATGCCCAATAAAAAAGTAAAAATACCTTTGGCGACATGCCTCCTATTTTCACCTTGACGCAAGATCGTATTTATATGCTTTTCAACGAGATTTCTTTCAATTTCATATCCGGAATGAATCGGCATGTCATGCATTACCACCGCATTGCTGTCCTTCAATAGTACAGATGTTACCTGATATTGTCCCATTTGGTTCATGCGGTCATCTTTCAAACTCTTATATTTCGGATTATTAATAAATTCCATATCCACCCACGTATCAGTATAAACGACATCCGCCTCATCGACCAGTGACTTGAGAGTTTCAGGAGTAATATCTTTATACCACTCAAGATTTTCCGTGTGATTAACAATCAAGGCAGCTTCGCTTTCCGAAACCGTTGCAGGATTAAGAATTGGGCATACTCCGATAAGCCTTCCCCCTAACCGTGTGAAAGAAGCTGCTAAAGAGTTGAAAACATTGTTCCAGATTCCTATGTACACTATGGTTTTTTCATAGGTTTGAAATATTTCTTTCACAGTCATGCAATCTGCAAGGGCTTGGGTCGGATGATATTTTTCACAACATCCATTTATGACAGGTACAGGAGAAGCTTGGGCCATGTTTTCAAGGTCCTTGTGACTCTTTAGTCTTGCCAGAATCAGATCAACATTTCTGGCGACATACCTAACCTCGTCTTCAATTTCACCAACAGTAAAATTGCTATCCTGCCATCTTTGCATAAAATACATGCCGCCCAGCTCATTGAATCCTAACCCGAAGCTTAAAGCTGTTCGGGTTGAGGTTTTTTCAAATAGCATATACAGCTTTCTCCCGGTGAGCAGGTCAGCATACTTTTTGGGATTTTCTTTAATACGAACACTGGTATCAATAATGGATTTTAGATTTTCGGTCTCAAGAGACTTCAGAGTTATGAGATTCATTTTAATTTAACCGTCAATTCTCATTTCGTATGATTTATACTCTCCAGCAACGGCAAGCTCACAGTCGGAAGGAGAAAAGGGAACCATATATGCTCCTATCGGTGAGAACCTCCAAATATTGTTTAGGTTAAAGTCGCTGGATCGGTCCGGTTATGTGAAGCGCCAGGTTCTGCTTTTGATGCTTTCACTGAAAAGAATACAGGATAATTATCTGCCGAAGTCTCCCACGCTTTGGCTTGAACCTTTGAATAAGGAAATTCATTGAAGAAGTTAATACATAAACCTGATTTTGCTATGGCATTAAGCAAGTCACTTACCGTAAAATGCCAGCCTATTTCCGGGCTTTTTGACGTATAGTTCAAATCGGCATAGTCTGTACCTGATTCACAGCGTTTTGATGATGTGTCAAAATAACTGAATTTATATTGAGATAAATCCCCTGCAGATTTATTTTCGTCGAGGAAACGATGAACGGGGTGGCTGTCTATTATATATAAAAAGCCACCCTCACTGAGAAAACTCGATGCAACTTGGCACCACTTTTTTAAGTCAGGTATCCAGTAAAGCGCCCCATATGAGGCGAAGACAATATCAAATTTTTGGTTAAGCTTTTCTGGAAGAGAAAAAATGTCAGAATTAATAAACTTCGCACCCACTCCAATTTCACGCGACAGCCTATCAGCTGCATTAATGGCTTTTTCCGAGAAATCCACTCCGACAACATTCGCACCAAGCCTGGCCCAAGAGAGAGTGTCCATGCCAAAATGGCATTGCAAATGAAGAAGGTTTTTCTGGTTAACATCTCCTACTTCTTGAATCTCGACTTTTTTTAATGTATTCAAGCCGTTTTTAAATTCATCAATAGGATAGATATCACTACCCTTGAGATGTACATCTGTTAATTCGTCCCACAGCTTCTTATTTAATTCGATTTCCTTTTCCATATTATACCTTTACAGAACGTCTGAATTGTGGGGCCCCGCGCTTTTTGCGGTCCCACACAAATGACATGTTATAAGTTTCGTCACCTATGGGCCAAGGAGTTCACTATAGATACTCCAGATTTTCAATGACTATGTATACACAAATGAGAACATAAGTAATGCTATTTGCCCTATAGATGATGCTTTTGAGCGCTTTTGGTTCAATGTCACTATCAAGCTTTAACGCATATGCAGATTCAACCTTGCACGATATCCACCAATGCAGAACTGTTCCCAGCA
>VMSV01000071.1 GCA_013791935.1 Desulfobacteraceae bacterium
CCGGTGGTGAGGGTAACCAGTCTTGGTCCCGTGGCCGCAGTCTTTGCTATGGTAATGTTTGCCGTTGCTTGCGTGGGGCTTGTAATGGCCAGGCTGTTCACCGTGATGTTGCCACCGAATACGGCACTGCTGATGCCCTGGGCAAAATGGGTTTCATGGTCCCCACCCGGGTTGCCTGTCAGGCTGACGTTCAGGGTTTGTCCCTGTTTGCCTGTGGCAGGAGAAAGACCGGTGATCAGGGCTGAGGTCATGCTTTTTCCAGGCGGGGTGTTTGGGCCGGGATTGACTGCACCGGTCACGGAAACCGATGAAAGAAAACTGGGGTTCTCAGGATCATCCACATCCAGTATCAATTCCCCGGGCTGGCCAGGTTCTCCTGTGGGGACGTCGTTAACCGTCAGGGTAAGATTTCCGCTCACCGGGGTATTCCCGTCGGTAACCGTAACCGTCAGGGGATAGGTTCCCGCCTGGGTGAAATCCGGCATAAAGGTGAGAGACCCGACGGACGGTACAAAAACCGCGTTATTGGGAACCGGGTCCGCTGAATAGGATAGAATGTCTTTATCCGGGTCCGTGGCTATTATGGAGACGGTGAGGAGTCCTCCTTCATCCACCGAAGCTTCGGAAACCATGTCGATCGCCGGAGGACGGTTCACGTTGTTTACACGGATGGTGACGGCTCTTGAAGTTTTGATACCAAAGGGATCCCTGGCGGAAAAAACCACAACATGGGTTCCCTGCTGGTCATAATTTGGTTGGGACACAAACAGCCCGGTGGCTTGGTTTCCTGGAGTGGCTGTGAATTGCACATTGGCCATCACCGTTGCCATGGAAAGACTCACCGGTTCGTTGTCGGGATCCGAAGCAGACAAGGGAATTTCCAGGCGGGCCCCTTCTTCCACTTCGTAGCTCGTTGATTCCAAAACAATTTCAGGGGCATGGCGTTCCGCCGGGGCCACGGGGGCCAGAATCGTAATGGTTACGCTGTCTGCCACGCTTTCCAAACCTTGGTTGTCCGTCACCACCAGGGAAAAAACATGGGTTCCGAAGGGGAGCGAAACAATGGGGTTTTCCACATCCTCAGGGTCGGGATTTCCCGTCCACACATAGGAATCAATGCTTCCGTTGCAAGCCGATGATAAGCTTCCATCCAAAGTGACGTCCAGGGTAATGTTGCCGGGGCTTAATGTGTAGGTTTGGTCCGGGCCGGCATTGGCCGTGGGGGCCTGTTGCGCATTTGAGCACGATTTGTTGTCTCTGCATCCGCTGCACCCGGATAATCCATTCATGCAGAACAGAAAAAGGAGAATTTGAAATAGGACGAGAGTTTTTAAAGGAAGCGTAATGCGAGTAATTTTCATGGCAGGCAACCCCGTTGTTTATGGAATAGTTCTAATAGCTTTTAATCGTCTATTACGATGAAACATAGTGGAAAACTACTATTTCAAAACAAAGGGGGATAAGTCAAGTTCAAAATAGGATGGTTTGCCTTCTCAAGGAAGATTTTTTAAAAAGACCGAAAATCCCGAAATCACCAGTTTGCATGGGGATTTCAGTATTAATCAAGATGGGTTTTCCCGGTTTATCCAATGATTTTAATCGAAATTTTTCCAAGGGGCAGGTTCCGGGCGTTATAATATCCGCAGGCATCGGCTTCCACCATGTCTTCGAATTTACCGTTCACATAGATTTTTACAGTGGCTCCGGGCAAAGGGTGGCCATTCCGGTTTTTGGCCATTCCGGAAACAGCCTGGGTAGTCACTGTTTCGGCGGTCCTGGCAACGCAAGAGAACAGAGATCCTCCGGCTTCGTAGTCTCCTGATTTGTTCGTAAAAACCCGGAGATAATTGGCACCTGGCATTAAGGGGACATTGGGCACCCGGAAACTGTTTTTTTTGGCATTGAAGATAAGGTCATACGTAGCGGTTTTTCCATCGGATATGACCACGAGTTTTCCACCGGATTTGGCAAATGCTCCATCCTGGGGATAGATGGTTCCCCTGACGGTTATCCTTTCTGCCGTCGTCACAGCTCCGTCAGCCGGTTCAGTGATCAGAACGCAGGGTTTGGGTTCATCGGCCAGGGCATTGCATTTTCCGGTTAAGGTGATTCGCCGGGTGAACGTGTAGTTCGGGTGGGACACCTCGGCAATCACCGAATAGGCGTCCACATCCAGAAACTGGTAATAACCCTCACTGTTGGTGGTGGTGGATTTTTCACCGGCCAGGGTCTTAATGGTGATCACGGCACCCTCCATGGGCTCCTGACCGTCTCCCAGAAGCCTGCCGGAAAAACCAAAGGGGATGTACCGAATGCCCGCACTGCCCGAAATCACCATGGCTTTTCCATGATCCGTAATTCGAACATGGTCCGGCCGGTCAAGACCGCTTAGAATTGTGTACCTGCTGATGAATTTTTCCTTGTCCTTTTCATCCACCGGAACCGGCATCCTCTTGAAGTCCGGGTATTCCGGAACCGGTTCCGTCAAATCCTGAAAGGGAATTCTCAGAATGGAGCCCGATGCCCGGTCCGCCACAAAAAGCACTTCCTCCCCATTGGATTCGCATACCGAACAACCCGAGGCGGAGCTAAACAGGGAACCGTCTTGGGTGATGGAAAAGGAAGCATTTTTTCCGCCTCGGGTCTGGACCACATGTTCTCCCTGGGAGATAAACAGGGTGGTTTCGGGAATGTTAAAGGCCATGTCCGAATTGGGGCCGAAGTTCAGGCTGTCCCTGCTGTCCTGGGCTTCGTTTTCTTCCCTGGAATCGTTCCAGGCCCATATTCCTCTGGTATTGACCTTGGAAGATTCCTGATGACGGGGAGAGGTCGAAAATTCAATACTCTTGATTTGGGAATCCATACCTTCGCCCATGGGCACAGGGGTTCCAGAACCAAAAGCATCGGCAACATAGAGTTTTTCACCGTCCTTTTCCAAAGGTTTTTTCCCCATGAGCATGGCTGCAACGCTTAGGGGATTGGATGGGGATAAAGGTTCCCGGGACCCATTGACGCTCCCCACGAGAAGTTTTTCCACGGAAACCATGGATTCATTTTCTTGTGTCATTTTTCCTGGACTGGAAAATTTCGGTTTGAACCCTGGGAATTGGAAGATTTGGCTTTCCGGGTTGTCTTCGGTAGCCCTATTGATCATGTATAGGTTGCCATTGCGATCCATGGCAAGTCCGGATTGACCGGAGCCGGAAAACCCCGGGCGAAGAAATTCACTCAGCCGGCCGGTTTGCCCGTCATAGCGAAAAATGGAGCCGGTTACAGGTTGTTTATGGGCTTCGGATTTAAAATCCGGAATGTTGAGAAATATTTTTGAAGAATCCCCGTAATCCGCCTTAAGATGGGTTTTCCCATAGCGCGTGAGACCGGTTGCCCTTGCGATAATATAAACGGATGATGTTTTTGACAGGGGACTGATCTCATAAGTGAGATTTCTAAGGATGCCCCTTGCGGGGTGAACCGTCTCCCCGGCCAATCCTCCAGGAGGATTCCAGGCAGTGAGATCGTCCAAATAACCTGAAAACCAGGGGGACAGCTTATCCTCAAAGTCGGACGGATCCATGGACGAAATCAACGTGCCATCTTCTTTAAACCCAAGGCGATCCAAACACCAGGAACTCATTCCCGAATAGGGGAGGGGAATGTCAAAGTAACACTGTCCTGTGGGATTCCCCTTTGAGTCCCTTTCTCTTTTCGGGGCAAGCCGGTTGGTTCCATCCAGGGGTCCATAGGCCGAAAGGCTCAACTCGAAGAGTCTCGGGGTCTCTTCTCCCAGAGGGTCCGTAACTTTTCTCTTGCCTTTTTCCAACCGCCAGAGTCGGTAAACCACCGTGGTGTGTTCTGAAGAGTCTCCAATTTCGTCCTCTTCCGCAGGAAGGAAAATAATTCTAACAAAGGGAAGGACTAAGCCATCACCGGTTAAGGGCATTTTGATGGAGGCATCTTTGGCATCAAGAATTACCGGGGGCGATAAGGGCAGGGAATGGTAAAGAGCTACCGGCATGGCGGACAGTGCTTTCGGAAAATAATCCGGAAGCTGTTCTTCCGCAAAAAAATAGCTGTGTGCGCTTCCTGTTTCCACTCCCAGGAAAGACCAAAGATTAGGATTTTCCATGGATCCATTTTTTCCCCGACCCGCTATTTTAAATAAACGACCCGCTATTTGATCCTCTTTTTGTGAGGCGGTGATGATGCGTTTTAGTGCCCGGTTAAATCCATTGGGGGAATCGATGAAAACATCTTCGAAATCCTTTGAGGAAAAGAGATCCGGAAAGGTTTTCATCAGAAGAACTTTGGCCGGAACCATGGTTTTTTCGGAAGAGTCCATGTAGTATTTTTTTAAAAGGGATTCAAAATGGGGCAGGGTCAAGGGTATTGATGCCCCGGTTGAAGTGACAACCCCCAATGGTTTGGAAGTGAAGGTTTTAAGAATATTTTCCCAGGTATCGCTGTAGATGCCAGGGGGATCGAATTCCTTGTCCCAACCGTTCCGGTGATTGAATACAGCCGTCATGAAACTGTTCACCACCAGGTATGCCTGAAAAAGATTCAGCCGGGTAGCGGAGGTGAGAATAGGTGGGTTGTGACTCAATGTCCGGCCGTTGTTAAACCACAGGATGGAAACCCATGAAGAGGGATTGCCGGGGCTAGCCCAGGCTTTGTTCACGATGATCTGCATATTGTCCAGGAATTCCTTGAAAGTTGGAGGAGAAGCCTGCCAGGCAAAGGCAAAGCGGATGTCCATGAACAATTCCATCAGGGTGACGCTTTCCCCCATGGCAAGCCTCTGGGAATAGAGCTCCACGCCTTTCCAGGTGAGACTTGTTTTTCCCGAACCCTCCACCGAAGGATTGATCTGATTTCCATAAGGATCCAGAACCCCGGCCTCATTTCCCCCTGCAAAAATGAGCGTGTCCCGGATCAGCCTGGATGCATCGTCAAGGGGTATATTTCCGGTGATGTCTGTCATGCCCCGCCTTAATAAACTATACAGGCCTGCACCATATTCCGCCTTGGGGTCGAAGGCATTGGATTTGATTTCAATTTTATCCATCCGGATCTCGGCATTCACCGGACTGTCAAAAGGGATTAGGGCTGGATCATGGTTGGGGTCGTTGACAATGAGGGTACCCTGTCCGAATGGAATATCTTTCAGGGAGAAGGACCCATCCTGGAGGGTCTGGGTTCGAACCCCTGTTCCCTGAACCCTTATGGTGGCGTTTTCAACGGGTGTACCATTATCTGAGACCACTTTTCCCGTCATGAAAGCAGCCTCCTTGATGGTGTCGAGGTTGGTGATGATGACAGCTGTTTCAGTCTCGGTGGAGACTTTTTCCGGAGCAGTGTTGGCCGGGGGGCTGGCATCCATGCCGGGTTTGGCTGTTTCCTCCAAAGGATTTTCCGCCATATCAATGCCGGTTTTTCCTGTCTCCGATGGCCCGGACAGGCTCTCCGGGACATCCATCACGTTGATGACCAGGGTCTTTGTATCGGTTTCCCTGCCATCGGAAGCCTTGATATCCAGGGGATACGTTCCGGCCTGTTCATGGTCCGGCATGAAGGTCAGGACACCGGTTGATTCCAGGAATATGGCGTTTCGGGGAAGGTTTTCCACCGAATAGGAAAGGTTGTCCCGGTCCGGATCCGTGGCTTTGATGGGAACCGTAAGGATTTTTCCTTCTTCCACAGTGACTTCTGCTGGAATGGAAAGCTCGGGTGGTCGGTTTACCTGATCCACCCTCAGCGTCACGGTTTTTGAGGAGCGGACGCCAAACGGGTCCGTGGCGGTGAAGACAACGACATAGGCCCCCTGCTGGTCATAATCGGGATGAAATATGAACATGCCACTGGAATGAACGCCGGAACGAGTGTTAAATCTCGCATTTTTTATTTTTGTTTCTGCTGTCAGGCTCACAGTTTCGCCGTCCGGGTCGGAAGCAGAAACCGGAATTTCAAGAATCGCGCCTTCACGCACGGCGTAGCCGGTTGTTTCCAGAACGATTTCAGGAGGATGATATTCTTTGGCCGGAGAAGGGGCAAAAACGGTGATCACCACCTCGTCTATGCTACTGGTGAGTCCCTTTTCATCCGTTACGGTCAGGGCAAATACATGAGCGCCGAAGGATAGCATCACCGATGGGCTCACAATATTATCAGGATCAGGTGCCCCTGTCCATTCATAGGAAACCATCTTGCCGGATGCATGGGAGGACAAGCCCCCATCCAAAGTCACACGCTGGGTGATCTCTCCGGGGTTTAGAAAATAGGTTTTATCGGGGCCGGCATCGGCAACGGGCATTTTACTGTTCTTGCCGCTGCCCTCCCCGCAGCCTGAAATAAAAGCAAGGCTGCAAAGGAGAAGAAGTGACGAAAAAATGAGGAAACGGACCCGAAATTTCAAGGATTCAATCTTACGCCTGTATTTCATGCAAAAACATCCGGCAATCATTTATGGGTTGTGGTTTTCATGGGTGGATCAGAACTTGCCTATATGACAAAGGCTGAGGAGGGAGTCAAGTTTAAAAAGAAGTGGGGCAGCCAATGAAAAGGCGACATCCGGACAATAGTGTTCCATGGCCTATTCCGCTTTCATTCCAAAATGGGCGATAGCGATCCCCCCGGTCATTTTCCTGTAGTGGACATTCGAAAAGCCCGTTTTTTCAAGAAGGTCTAAAAGTTCATCCGCCAGGGGGAACATGCGGATGGTCTCGGGCAGACAGGTGTATGCCTTGGCGGAACCCGTGAATAACCAGCCCATGAACGGCATGATGTTGAAGGAGTAGAAATCGTAGAGCCATCTGAAAACAGGGTTGTCCGGCCTGGAAAATTCAAGGCAGACCATTCTTCCGCCTTTTTTTAGCACCCGGTGCATCTCTGAAAAACCCTGGCCGAGGTGGGTGAGATTTCGAACCCCGAAGCCCACAATCACAGCGTCAAAACTGTTGTCGGAAAAAGAAATCCGCTCCGCATTGCCTTGAATATAGAGGATTCGGTTCTTGGTTTTCAGCCTTTTTTGTCTTCCTGTGTCCATCATGGCAAAATTCATGTCATAGAGGATCACGGAGCCGTTCTTTCCGGTGTGGCTGAAAGCCATTTCAGCCAGATCCCCGGTGCCTCCGCAAACATCCAATAATCGTTCTCCGTGCTTGAGGGAAAGCATGTTTACGGCAGCCCGTTTCCAGGAATAATGAAGGCCGAAGCTCAAAAGAGTGTTCATGAAATCATATTTGGGCGCCACATTTGTAAAATGATGGGCCACCATCCGGTACTTTTCTTCTTCGGAAACCTCGTCCAGGCCGTAGCGGGTCCTGCGGGTTTTCTGAATATGCTCATCAAGCTGCATTTGCCGTTGTTTCCGGTCAAACCAGCCAGGGTTTTGCCATAATGCCATTATTTGCCTCCAAAAACCATTGGCGTGAACAGTGAACGGTGAACGGTGAACAGAAAGAGCCACAACCCCAACCTAATCACCTAATCACTTAATCACATAACCACGTAATCACATAACCACCTAATCACTTTAATACAAAATGCATCATATAATTCACAGACGTATCCCCAAACTATTGGCGTGAACAGTGAACGGTGAACGGTGAACAGAAAGAGCCACAACCCCAACCTAATCACCTAATCACTTAATCACATAAC
>VMSV01000226.1 GCA_013791935.1 Desulfobacteraceae bacterium
AAAAAATCCAGAAAAAACAATAAATATGATTCCGTTGGGTTATCCTGCAGAACCATTGGCGGTGGTTTACTTTTTCGGGGCGAACTATGACAAAAGGAGCCCTTTCTGTCAAACTCTATTGTATCGGAATGATGTTTTCGAAAGTGTCGAAAACATGCTGTTAAAGGCAGGGAAGTTTATATTCAACATCGGCCCTTTACAAACAACCGTGTAAAATATAAAAGTGGGTCAAATAATCTATGAAGTGATTAAGGAAATAATATGACTGAAACAACTTTGGAAGAACTCCTGCCCCTTGTGGACAAGGCCAGTAGATACATGGGCTCTGAAATCAATAGTGTGAAAAAAGATCCGGACCAGATGAAGTTGCGGATTGCTTTGGCTTTTCCGGATCTTTATGAGATCGGCACGTCGCATTTTGGAATCCAGATTCTTTACAGCATCCTGAACCGCGAAGCGGATTTTGCGGCAGAAAGGGTGTTTGCACCCGGATTGGATATGGCGACCCTGCTGAGGAAAAACAAAGCACCCCTTCTGTCCCTTGAAACCAGGACCCCTTTGGATCGATTTGATATTCTGGGATTCAGTCTGCTCTATGAGCTTAACTATACCAATATCCTTATGATGCTGGAACTTTCATGCATTCCCTTTCTGGCCTCCCAAAGGAAGGAAGGGCATCCGATATTAATCGCCGGTGGACCTTGTACTTGCAATCCCGAGCCTGTGGCCGAGATATTCGATGCCATGGTCATGGGGGATGGTGAATCGGTCATTCTGGAAATGTGCCGGAAATACCTTGAGATAAAAAAAGATATTTTTGTTGATAAAGCCGCCCTTCTAAAGGAATGGTCTAAAATTGAAGGGGTGTATGTACCCAGTTTTTTTAAGGCCACCATTTCATCGGATGGTTTTCAACTTCTAACCCCCGATGGGCCTGATTACTCCAAAGTTACCCGGGCCATTCGACCGGATCTTGACAACACCCCTTTTCCGGAGGCCCCCGTGATTCCCTGGGGAAAACCTGTGCATGACCGCCTGAGAATCGAGATTTCAAGGGGTTGCTCCAGGGGCTGCCGTTTCTGCCAGGCGGGAATGATCTATCGTCCGGTCAGGGAGAGATCCCTGGAAAACCTGTTACAAATCACCGGGCGGGCCTTGGCCAATACCGGCTTTGAAGATCTCTCCCTCTTGTCCTTAAGCACCGGGGACTATAGTTGCCTCGTGCCTCTAATGGGGAGCTTGGTTCAGGAGAATACCCTTCAGCCCACCGCAGTTTCTTTTCCATCCATTCGGGCGGAAACCCTGACCCCCGAGCTGATGGACCTGGTCAAACGGGTAAGAAAAACAGGGTTCACCATTGCTCCGGAAGCAGGGTCCCAACGCCTGAGAAATGTGATCAACAAAAACATTACGGAAGAAGATATTCTAAAAACCGTGGAAGAAGCCTTAAAGCTGGGATGGCAGGGCATCAAACTGTATTTCATGGTGGGGTTGCCCACGGAGACCCCTGAGGATCTTAAAGCCATAGTGGATCTTGTTAAAACCCTGCTTAAAATCAAGGGAAAAGGCGGGCGCCCCCAGCAGATTGCCGTGAGTGTTGCCGCCTTTATTCCCAAACCACATACCCCTTTTCAGTGGGAACCCCAGATAAGCCTGGCGGAAGCCGAGGAAAAAATCCAATGGCTGAAGGACCAGCTTCACTTTTCAAGGGTTACGGTCAAGTGGCAGAACCCACGGGCAAGCCTTCTGGAAGGGTTGTTCGCCCGAGGGGATCGAAGACTGGTCAAGCTGGTGATTTCTGCCTATGAAAAAGGATGCGTTTTTGACGGGTGGTCTGATCAATTCCGGTTTGACTGGTGGGTCAAGGCCATGGAGGAGACGGGGATCCACCCGGAATTTTTTTCGACCCGGAAACGGTCGATTGAAGAACCCCTTCCCTGGGACCATGTGGACATGAGAATCCGTAAAGACTTTCTCATCCAAGAAAGGGAAAATGCTTTTATCGAGTCCTCCACCCCGGATTGCCGAGGGGGAGAGTGCAGCCAATGCGGTGTCTGCGATCATCAAATGATCCGGCCCCGGGTTCATGCTCTTGATGTTGAAAACCGGTCAGCGGGCATGAAAAAAAGCGATAAGCCTTTCATTCAATTCCAAAAATACGCGGCACATTTCTCCAAAACCGGCGAGGCCCGATTCCTGGGGCATCTGGAAATGATCAATGTTTTTGTTCGGGCCATACGCAGGGCGGGAATTCCTGTCAAATATTCTGAAGGATTTCATCCCAAGCCCAAAATATCTTTTGAAGATACCCTGCCCGTGGGTCTTGAAAGCACCAGGGAGCGATTTATTATCCATGCAGATATGACTTTGGATCCAAAAATAATCATGGAGGAGTTGAACCTCCGGTTGCCCAAGGGGCTTAACATTTTTTCCTGCAACGAGGTTTCGGAAAAGAGAGCCCCCGGGGAAGGTCCTGTAGTCCAATACCGGATCACATTAAAAGGTGGCGTTTTTAATGAAAAAGAGTTAGAACTATTTCAGAAAAACCAATCGCATCTGATCTCCAGAGTCAATAAAAAAGGTAACAAAACAGACATTAACCTTAAAGACATTGTTTCGGATCTAACCTTGGAGTCGCCTTCTCGATTGCTGATTGTGCTTAAACCACTTGATGATACCATCCTGAGGCCGGCGGAGATCCTTCGCCACGTGTTTTACCTGAATGACGACGAGATCAAGTCCGCTTCGATGATCAAATTTTGAATTACCGGAGGGGCTCCGCCCTAAGGTTAAACCTTTAAAATATTCGGGCCATGGAAGAAAAAAACACTCTGACAAAAGAGCATAAGCCTTACAAGCAGCTGGTGATTAACGCCACGACTCATGAAACCCGGGTGGCCCTTCTTGAGGACGGGAACCTTGCGGAGATTTTCATAGAACGGGGCGATATTTCCGACATATCCGGCAATATATATAAAGGAAGGGTCCAGAGGGTATTGCCGGGGATGCAGGCGGCTTTTATAGACATCGGCCTGGGTCAGGCGGCGTTTCTCTATGCAGGGGATGTGCTTCGGGAAAATCATCTGGACATGGAGGAGGTTCTGGAGAACGGCCCTGGGTATGAAGAAGAGCAAGAGCTGGAACCCTATGAAAAAAAAGAGGAAAGAGAAAACCGGAAAGTTCCCATTGAAGAGCTGCTGAAAGAGGGTCAGGAAATCATGGTTCATGTGGCGAAATCTCCCTTGGGAACCAAAGGAGCCAGGGTCACTTCCCACATTTCCCTTCCGGGTCGGTTTTTGGTTTTGATGCCGAACTCCGATCACGTCGGGATTTCACGGAGAATTGAAGACGAGGGGGAGCGCCTGCGTCTTAAAGAAACGGTGGCCCGTTCGAAAAACGGAAAATACGGGTATATTCTGAGGACCGCCGCAGAAGGGGTGGACGAGGAAAAACTGCTTTATGAAATGAGTTTCCTGAACAATTTATGGGGGAATATTCAAAAAAAATTCATGAATGTTTCCGCTCCCTGCCTTTTGCACCAAGAGTTATCCGTTACCCTTCGTGCTGTCCGGGATCTTCTCATCCGTGAGGCGGACAAACTGATTATTGACTCGAGAAGAGGGCATGGGTCCATTTTGAACTTCTTAGACATTATCATGCCCAGTTTAAAAGACTCGGTTGAGCTGTTTGAAGGCAATGAACCTATTTTTGATGTTTATAATATCGAAGTGGATATTGCCCGGGCACTGAAAAGAAAGGTATGGCTTAAATCCGGTGGATATATTGTCATTGATCACACGGAAGCCTTGGTGGCCATTGATGTGAACACCGGAAAATATGTGGGAAAGCAAAACCATAATCTTGAAGAGACCATCCTGAAGATCAATATGGAAGCGGTCAAAGAGATCGCCTATCAGATTCGGCTTCGGGATATCGGAGGGATTATCATCATTGATTTCATCGACATGGAAAAGCGCCCCAACCAGGAAAAGGTATACAAAGCCCTTATGGAGGCCCTAAAAAAAGATCGAAGTAAAACCAATGTTCTGCCCATGTCCGAAATGGGCCTCATTGAGATGACCCGGAAGCGGGTTAAAAAGCCTCTGTCCAGAATGCTTTGTGAGCCCTGTTTTTATTGTGAGGGAGAAGCGTATTTGCTTTCCAAGCAGTCCATCTGTTACAACATCTACCGGGAAGTTCTTCGTTATGGTCAGGATGTGACCCTGGGAAAGCTATCCCTGAGGGTCCACCCTGATATTGCCGAACTTCTGCATGGCGAGGAAAATCATATCATTCAAACCCTGGAGGAAAAAATCGCAAGGCAGGTCATCATCTATCCAAGTCCGCTTTTCCATCTGGAGAATTTTGAAATCAATGAGGTCTTTCTGCAATAGGATTTCCTGGCCTTTGGAGAATTATTTAAATCTTGACTTTGCCATTAAGCTGTGGTTAAGTGCTGAATTTTAAATGAAGATCAACATAAACCCTTGAATACAGATGAGAAAATCATTTCGGGGTGTCGTAGCATAAAGGATGTTTTAACATGAAAAGAACCTACCAACCCAGTAAAATCAAGCGTGTAAGGACCCACGGGTTTTTAGCGCGAATGGCGACAAAAGCAGGAAGAAATGTCATTAAAAGGAGAAGAGCAAAGGGAAGACGCCGTCTGGCCTTGTAATCTATAATCCTGAATCCGAAGGCCGGTTTATTTTGGAATAGGCCGGGTGGAAAGCCCAAGCCAGACCCGGAGGAGAGATAATATCAGGAAACAAGACCGTTTGCCTGAGGAGACCTTCGCGTTGTTATCCCAAACACTGAAAAAGGCTGACAAGCTTCGTAAAAGATCTGAATTTCTGGAACTTCAAAACCAGGGCAAAAAGGTCAGTAACAGGCACTTTGTCGCCTTGATCGCCCGGGGAAGAATGGAACGCACGAGACTTGGCATTACCGTGTCGAAAAAGGTGGGAAACGCCGTTGTCAGGAACCGAATAAAAAGATTGTCACGAGAATACTTCAGGAAAAACAGAGACATTTTCATGGGTAGCCTGGACATGAATTTCATTGCAAAAAAATCTGTCGCTGATTTATCAACGGATCAGGTTTTTGCGTCGCTTCAGGATCTTTACAAGAGGATTTCAAATTCATTTGAAAGTTAAAACAATCACTTGGATTCCTCTGCTGGCTATAAAATTCTACCAATATGTGATATCCCCTGTTTTAGGCCCCTCCTGCAGGTATTTCCCCAGCTGCTCAGAATATGCATATCAAGCGATTGCAAAATATGGAATCATAAAAGGTGTCTTTTTATCCGCTAAAAGAATTCTCCGTTGTCACCCCTTCTGTAGTGGCGGGATTGATCCTGTGCCCTGATCCTGTAAATATTGAATTCCCAAAAATCATTTTATCATTGAATTATTGGAGTTTGTCATGGAACACGTAAGAATGATAGCCGCCATAGCCCTTACCATGCTGGTCCTTTTTGTGTGGCAATTTTTTATGGCCGATCAAAAACCCAAAACACCGCCTTCCGACCCAAAGATAGAAAATCAGACCCTTGCTGGAAAACCGGAGGCCGAGACGGTTATGAAAAATCCGGAAAGCCTGCCGCAGCAAATGGCGGTGCAAAAATCCCAGAGTCGGCCCGAACGCACCCTAGAAATCAAAACGCCTCTATACACGGTTAAGGTCTCGGAGAAGGAGGCCAGTTTTAAAAGCTACCTTCTGGAAAAGTTCAAAGACAAAGCGGAGGCCAATGCCAAGCCCCTTGAAATGATAGAAGCTTCCCTGCCCAAAGGTACCATCGGCCTGGATTTTGAAGGCCCGAACAGCCCTTTTTTGAAAGCATCCGAGTTTCAGTGCGATCAAGGAGACAATCTGATAGAGGTCTTTAACCGGCCGGTTGAGATGGCTTTTAAAACCGTTACGCAAAACGGGTTGGCCATTGAAAAGCGCTACAAATTTTATCCGGATTCCTATCTGATCGACATGAGCATCACTGTGATCAATCAAGGCTCACAGGAGATGACCGATGATATCGTTCTTTCCATCACCCAAGAAAAGAGCAAAGAGGAATCCCAATATGGTTTTGAAGGACCCAGCGCCTATATCGACAATAAGCTTCAGAATATCAAAGTGAAAAAGCTCGAAGACCAGAATGTCTTTCAGGGAAAGGTGGACTGGATTGCCTTTCAGGACAGGTACTTCATTTCGAGTATCCTTCCAAAGGTAACGGAAGAGGGGTCCCTCAGAGTTCTGACGGAAACCAAAAGCCCCTTCATAGACACCCAGTTCATCCAGCCCACCGGTGGGATTAAATCCGGGACTTCCAAGATTTTTGAATATTTTATTTATATGGGGCCCAAATCCGTGAGCACCTTGAAGCCCCTTGGGCTAAAATTGGACAAAGCGATTGATTTCGGAATGTTTGATATTATCGCCAAGCCCTTTTTACAACTCATGAACATCCTTCACGATTACATTCCCAACTATGGCGTGGTCATCATCATATTAACCATTCTCATAAAAATCGTTCTGTGGCCTCTCGGATCCAAAAGCTACAAGTCCATGAGCGAAATGAAAAAGATTCAACCCCTCATGACGGAAATTCGTGAAAAATATAAAGACGACAAGAAGAAGATGAATGAAGAGGTGATGGGGCTTTACCGTACATACAAGATCAACCCTTTGGGCGGGTGTTTGCCCATGGTGGTCCAGATCCCGGTATTTTTCGCTTTATACCGGATGTTGTATGAATCCATAGAGTTAAGGCATGCACCGTTTTTCGGATGGATCAACGACCTCTCCGCCGCGGATCGTCTTTTCCATTTTGATTTTGCCATACCCTTTATGCAGGCACCCACAGGGATTCCGGTTCTAACCATCATCATGGGGGCCAGCATGTTTGTTCAACAAAAGCTGTCGCCGCCCATGGGGGATCCCACCCAGGCTAAAATGATGATGTTCATGCCCATTATTTTTACGGTCATTTTCATCAATTTCTCTTCCGGCCTTGTGCTGTATTGGCTGGTGAACAATGTGATTTCCATATTGCAGCAGTATTACATTCAAAAGAAATATGCCTAAAAACCGGAGGTTATGAATGTCATCCGCTCAAGAATTTGAAGGCAAAAACTTGAATTTAGCCATAGCAAAAGCTTGTGGTGAATTAAATATCACGGTAGAAAACCTGAAATACGACATTATATCCTATGGTTCCAGTGGAATCTTCGGCCTTGTGGGCGTAAAAAAAGCCAAGATCAAGGTGAGCTTGGAACCGAAATCCGTAAACGCAGAGGCGAATCTGGAGATAACCGAAGAATCCTTGCCGATAGCAGAGGAACAAGCCAGCGAGAAGGAAACTGTTCCGGATGAACGCCTTGAAGATCTGGCCGACACCGGAAAAGCTTCCTTGGAGAAAATCCTGAATTTTATCGTTGAAGATGCGGATATTCGGTTCGAGGTCAAAGAAAGGGCCATCAAATATCACGTGACCAGTGAGAAATCTGCGCTTATTATCGGGAAGAGGGGACAAACGCTGGAAGCCATTCAATATCTTCTTGAAAAAATTCTCAACAAGAATCGTACAGGGAAAGTCAGAATCAATGTAGACATAGAGGGCTATCTGGAGAGTCGGAAAGATAGCCTTGAAGAAATGGCCGTAAAGCTTGCCGATAAAGCAAAAAAAACCGGGAAACCTGTTTCCGCCGGCAATATGAATGCCCATGACCGGAAGGTCATTCATCTCACACTGAAAAACGACCGAAAAGTCAGAACCCAGAGCATGGGGGACGGTGCTTTAAAAAAGCTTGTTATTTTTCCCAAAAAAAAGACATTGCCCAAAAAAAAGGTCGGCAATGAAGAAGCACAATAGTATGTTCAGGGATCAAAGCCTGCAGGCCAAACGGGTTTAATCGTAAAATGCAATTGAAAACCATCGCTGCAATCGCTACGCCGGAAGGTCATGGTGGCATCGGCATTGTCAAAATATCCGGCCCTCTATCGATATCCATTGCCCGTCAAATCTTTACCCCCTCTATTTTGAATTCAAAAACACGGATGGAAGAAAAACTTTTGGAAAACCCCAAGGCTCAAGCCCGGGGTTTTTTCCATGGCTTTATTGCGAATCCTGAGCGTGGTCAGGTTCTGGATGAAGTGCTGATGCTTGTGATGCCCGGACCGCATTCATATACCCGGGAGGATGTTGTGGAAATCCACTGCCATGGCGGGCCGATCTTAACTCGAACCATTCTTGCCATGGTTCTAACGCAGGGTGCGGTTTTGGCCGAACCCGGTGAATTCACAAAAATTGCCTTTCTAAACGGAAGAATTGACCTTACCCAGGCGGAAGCCGTGATGGATTTGATTAACGCAGGCTCTGAAAATGAGCTTGAAATCGCAGCCAAACAACTTTCCGGGGAACTAAAGGCCCGGATCGAAACTATCCTTGCCACCCTTACGGACATCGCCTCAGAAGGAGAAGTTGCGATTGACTTTCCTGAAGAGGTTGAAGGCCTGTTTCAAAAAGAAAAAATTATCCCGCTTATCCTTAATGACGTTGTATCTCCTGTGGAAATTCTGATCCAAAGGTATCATCAGGCCCAGGCTATGGGAAAAGGCCTGAAAGTCATTATTGTCGGAAAGCCCAATGTGGGTAAATCCAGCCTGATGAACTGCCTTCTTGAAAAAGACCGGGTTATCGTGTCTGATGTCCCGGGAACCACCAGGGATTTTATTGAAGAAGGAATGATGATCCAGGGGCTGTCTTTTATTCTTGCAGACACTGCAGGCCTTCATGAAACTCAAAACAGGATTGAACAGATCGGCCTTGAGAAAACCCGGGAACAGATCGAGGAAGCAGATCTGATCCTTTTTGTTTTAGATCTTCAAACCGGCATCGAAACCGAGGATAAGCTTATCCATGAGGAAATTAAGGACAAAAAGTTCCTTATGGTCTTCAACAAAATGGACTTATTAGAGGCTAATAGCTTGATAAAACAAGATAATATGTCTGTTGATTTGAAAAACTCCCCTGGCGTACGGGTTTCTGCAAAATATTTCATCAACATAGAGGCTCTTAAAAAATCAATTTTCCATACCCTTTCAGAATTCCAAACTCCCCTATACCCCGAGATTTATGTTTTCCCGAATTTCAGACATTTTCAATGCCTCAGCCAATGCCTTGAAAGCTCCCATGGGGCCTTGAATGCAATCAATGATGGCCTTCCTGTGGAGTTTTGTGTTATGGACATAAAAAACGCCATGGGTTCGCTTGAGGATGTGCTTGGAATTTCCGCAAAACAGGATCTGTTGGATTCGATTTTCAGCCGGTTTTGTATCGGTAAATAATGTTTCACGTGAAACACAAGTTTAGGAGAAAAAATAATGATAGATTTACAACCGTTTTTTGAACGCTACCTTCATTGGGTCAAGGCGGCGGATCAACTGTTTGAAAAAATGAAAGGGGATTATCCGGACAAGGTCCGGTGCGGGATCAAATGTGTGGACTGTTGTTATGCCGTCTTCGATATCCCTTTGATAGAGGCCTTATACCTGAATTATCGGTTCAACCTGGGGTTTAAGGGCAAGGCGAAATATGACAAAATAGAAAAAGCCAACCAGATTGACCGAAAGCTGCATAAGTTGAAGCGAGAAGCGTACAAGGCCTTTGAGGGAGGGATGGAAGAGGGGGAAATTCTTCTGGACATGGCCAAGAAAAAAGTTCGGTGTCCTTTGCTCAATGACGAGGATGCCTGTGATTTATATGACGCACGACCCATCACCTGCCGATTATATGGCATTCCCTTGTCCATCGGGGGCGTCGGCAGAACTTGCGGTTTGTCCGGATTTCAGCAAGGAGAATCATACCCCACGGTTCACCTGGATATTATTCACCACAAGCTATATGAATTGTCCAATGATCTGGTGGCTTCCATCCGATCCAGGCACACCAAGATGGGAGATATTCTCATGCCGGTGTCCATGGCGCTATTGACCGATTTTAATGAGGAATATCTTGGCATCAGCCAGGAAGATGACGATCAACAGGGATGATATAATGAATGCAAAGAATGAGGAAAAATTAGATAGGGAAAATAGGAAAAAGCTTGTTTTTGACGCGATGTCCCCTCGCAGACAGAAGCATATTGAGAAAAAGGGATATGAAGACTGGGACCCTTTTATTGAACCCAAGGACCCCATTGATATCAGAAAAGACAAAACCAAGCGGACATCCCAGTCCCTGATTCGAGAATTTCTTCAAACAAGACCCCTTGAGGGCTACAGTAATGAATATGGCCAAGGTGCTTTTCAATTGTGCCTGGGACTCATCAATGAAGAAGATCGATACCGGGGAATGTTTGAATTTGCCTGTTGGTATTATGAGCTCTTGAAAAAAGAGGGTTATGAGGTGTGAGGGTTTCCGGCTCGCTTGCCGTTGCCGTTCATTGGACTTGTGCAATAAATAAAGGAAAGGGTTTTCATTATGGGCATTTTTCATTGCCCCTTCGGCTGCCCCCATTTTGAGGCGGAAGGCTGTATCGAGTGCGGTTTGTGCTTGGCCACCACCAATGAGGAGATGGTTGAGGCGTCAAAAAATGTAAGGGCGTATTTAAAGGCCCATGCCATGGAAGGGGGGCCGGTTCGAAAAATAGCCATTTGTGGAAAAGGCGGTGTGGGAAAAAGCACCACCACCACCCTTATGGCCAGGGTTCTCAAAGACCAGGGCTACACTCCCTTGGTTGTGGATACCGACGAATCCAATCCCGGACTCTATCGAGCCCTGGGGTTGCCCAACACTCCCAAGCCACTTTTCAACCTCATGAGCCGGTTTTCCTACAGCGAAACCCCGGAACCCGGAACCGAATGGATCATGCTTCCTGAAATTAATCTGGAAGATATTCCCCGAGAATACATGGTAAGCGATCAGGGCATGAACTTTGTTATGGTGGGGAAAATTGAAAACCCATTTCAGGGATGCGCTTGTTCCATGGCGGATGTGACCAGAAGCCTTGTGGCCCGATTAAAATTGAAGGACAAGGAAATCCTTCTCATCGATACGGAGGCGGGCCTGGAAAGTTTCGGAAGAGGGGTGGAGCGAAGCGTTGATTTGATCTTGGCGGTGGTGGAACCTTCCTTTGAATCCATGGCCCTGGCGGAAAGGATCGTCTATATGGCGGAAGGCATGGGTGTTGACAGGGTCGGGGCACTGCTGAACAAGGTTTCTTCCAAAGCCATGGAAGAAAAGATGATCTTGGAGTTGAAAAAAAGAAAAGTTGAAACCCTGGGAACCATTTATTTTGACGCCGATGTTCTGGAGGCCGGGTTTGAGGGCAACCCTCCGGGAAACACTCGAGCCCAAGCCGAGATGGAACCCATTGCCAAGCTATTATTGAATGTCATTCAACAATCCCGGGTTTAATGCAGACGATTGGAAAATCGGTAACCATAATAAATTGGTTTGGTGAAAACCACGCCTTTGGGCATTTGTTAATAGCCTCAACGGCAGGGCCTATTGGTTTCCAAGAATGGATTTCATGGCTTCCTTGAGAGGCCCGAGGCTGGTTTTTCCCAGCCAAGACTCAAGGGAAAGAAAGCATTCCCGAAGGATGGCGGTTTTTGGGGAAGGCGAGATCAACTGGGCTTCGATGGTTTTTACATCCGCCACAATTCCCGTAAGGCTGTCAAAAGGGAGTCCCGCCTGGCTCACGTGAACTTTAATTTGAGTCAGAACCCCTTCAATGGCCGTGCGGCTCGGGGAATCAATCACAGGAGCCAGGGTTAAGGCGGCGACTCTCTGGTGCCTATCCTCCCCGGATTCGGCCTTTTCCTTTAGCGCTGAAACCGCAGCAGCGGTGATGCCGATGCCGCCGGACAACGTTTTGACCTCCACAAGATTGTTCCCCATGAGAAACTCGGCGGTTTTTGATGCCGTGGTCCTGTCCATGGACAGGGCTTCGCCTATCTGATACATGGAAATGCTGAAGGATGGATTTCCTTTGGAAACCTTGAACAATTCTTCAAGAAAATTTTCAGCCTCACTCTCAAGATTCCCTATACCCATGGTGGTTGAATCTCCAAAAACAGATTAAAAGGATCGTCCTGAAACGAGTAAAATCAGTTTTCCCCTTCGTTGATTTGTTCCCGCAACAGATGGGAGCATTTAAAGACAATCACCTTCCTTTGATCCAGAATCATTTCATCGCCGGTGGCTGGATTTCTTCCACGCCGCGCTTTTTTGTTCTTTACGCAGAACTTGCCGAACCCGCTGATCAGCACATCCTCTTCGTCTTCGAGCGTGCGTTTGATAATTTCAAGCAGTAGCTCCAGGGTGTCCACGCTTTTCTTTTTCGGGTAATCCAGCTCACTCATTATATTATCAACCACTTTAGCCTTTGTAATCGTCATGTTGAAATCCTTTTTACCGGTGTATAATTTGAATGCAGAACAATTCAAGGTCGCTTCAAGGTTCTTAAAAATAACATCAGGTTTTTCTAATTTCAACCTCTTAATTTGTCAAGAAATTGTTGATAAATTTAAATAAAATAGAATCCGGTGAGGAAGAATCTCTTTCTTTATTCCCCGTGGGATGCTAAAACCAAGGCCTATTGCAAACCCCGGGAACAAAGGCTTTCAATGTTAAATCCTCATCAGCAGTTCGGTAAGGAAAGCGAGGTCATGGCAGCAGCCTACCTGAAACGACAGGGGTACAGGATTCTTGAAAC
>VMSV01000240.1 GCA_013791935.1 Desulfobacteraceae bacterium
GGAGCCGTCCTTCAAGCGAAGCATAAGGGTTCCGGTTTCATCCACATCTTCGGCAAATCCCTCGTGGGTGTCCTTTAAGGTGGTGATTCTCACGTGCCTTTTCAGGGTGCCGGTGTGCTGTTTCCAGAGGGCAATCAGATTCTCGTCCGGCAGGGTTTTCATTCGCGCTTCAAAATCATGGAGAAAATTTTCCAGAATATCCCTTCGGGAGGAGGGCTTCTCCAGCAGCCGGATCAGGGAAGTCGCTTTCTGTTCCTTGGGGTCCGGATTGTTGTTCACATTGATTCCGATGCCCAGGTTGATAAATGAAACCATGTCCCCGCGGGTTTCCAGCTCCGAAAGCATGCCGGACAGTTTGGCGTCTCCCACCAGAATATCATTGGGCCATTTGACCTTGGCGTCAATTCCGAACATCTTCTGAAGCATCATGGCCAGGGTAAGGGAAGCGGCAAAATTCACCTGAAAGCTCAGGGTCGCGGGCATTTCCGGTCTCAAAATCACGGAAAAATACAGCCCTCCGTCTTCTGAAATCCAGGTCCGGCTCATTCTTCCCCGCCCTTTGGTCTGTCGATCCGCCGTCACCACCGTGAACTCGGGGCAGCCTTTCCGCCCCAGGTCCCAGGCGATATCCATGGTGGAAGAAATTTCGGGATAGAAATGAATTTTATCTTCCCGGTTCGGAAACTCCCAGGGGAACAGGGCATCCGGAGAGGCGATCAACCGATAACCATTGCTTGAAGCCTCGATGCCATAGCCCAGCTCCACCAGCTTTTTGATATGCTTCCACACGGCAACCCTGGAAATGCCCAAAGCCTCGCGAATGACTTCCCCGGAAAGGATCCCTTTTCGGGTCCTTAATAGGTTTAAGATTTCTGATTTCATAGGATTAAAATCTCCCGAACGGCAACTCCGGAAATTTTACTTTCAGTTCGATGAGCCACATTTTATTGGACCCAAGGGCTTTTGCAAGGGCATGGGAAAGGTCCTCCGGAGTCTCCACGGTGACGGCATCCACCCCGAACGCCTTGGCAAAGGTCTTGAAATCCGGGTTCATCAGATCTGTCTCAAAGCCCTTTTGATAGCTGGTCATCTGAAGATAATCAATCATGCGAAAAGCATTGTCGTTCACCACCACCACGGGAAAGTGGATTCCGCTCTGAACACAGGTGGACAGTTCATTGGCCCCGTAGAGAAACCCGCCGTCACCGATCACCGCTACCACCGGGGTTTCAGGGTTGGCTTTTTTCACCCCCATGGCCGCCGGAAAGGAGAACCCTATGGGAGAAGACCCCTTGGCCGACACCAGGCCCATGGGCCTTAAGGAAGGATAGATCTGTTCGCTGAAATAGCCTAAAATGGTGTTGTCCACCACCAGGATGCCCTCCCGGGGCATGGCCTTGCGGATGGCGTTAATAAACCCGACTTCCTTGAATTCAGGGGATATGCTTCGAATATAGTCTTCATGTTTTTCCCGAAGGTCCTTCATGAAGGTTTTTCTTGCTTCAGGAACCGGAAGGGCTTCCACTTCCCGGATCAGGTTGGAAAGGATTTCCTTCACATCCCCGAGCACCTGGACCTTGGCTTTGAAATTCTTGTCCACCCATGCTTCGTCCCAGTCCGCATGGATGAGATTGGGAAGGTGAACACCCTTTCGCTTGAAATCCACATATCGCAGCCGGGAGCCGATATTCAGGGTGACATCGCAGGTTTCATGAAGCGTTCTCACCGCCCCCCGGTTCACCACGTTGCCAAAGGCCAGGACATGATCTTCCGGCAGAATGCCTTTGCCCCCGGAATCCGTGAGCACCGGGGCGCAGAGTTTCTCAGCCAGGGCCTTTACTTCTCCGGCGAGTCCTGCGTGGAGGGCCTCGATCCCCGTGATGATCATGGGATGCCTGGCTTTTTTAAGCAAATCCATAGCTTGCGTCAGATCCGGCATCCGGCGGTTTGAAGCTTCGACCTTTCCTGTTCCCTGGTCTTCAACCTCAATGTCCCACAGGTCGTTGGGCACTTCCAGAAAAACCGGGCCGGGCCTTCCGGTAAGGGCAAGGGAAATGGCTTCATGGAGCCTGGCTTGAATATCATCTTCCGGTCTCAGACTGATGGTGGCCTTGGTCACGGATTTAAAAAGGGTGGGTTGTTGTTTCAGCTCATGGAGTACCCCCAGCCCCTTGTCGATCTGATTCACGCGCAGGTTACTGGTGATGACCAGCACCGGAGAGCAGGCATAAAACGCCTCAATGAGCGGAGAAATGGTGTAGGTGACGCCGGGGCCCGTGGAGGCCACCACCACACCCACCCCTTTTCCGGACCGGGCATAGCCGTCGGCCATGTGGGTCGCGTTGGATTCATGGCGGCAGAGTACATGCCGGATGCCCGGTTCCTTTCGCAAGGCATCATAAAAACCGATGTTGTGGATGCTGGGGATGCCGAAAATGACCTCCACCCCTCCCTCTTTCAATGTTTGAACCATGAGCTCGGATATTTTCATGTTTTTTCCTGCGAACTTTGTTTGAATTCTGGACCATCCAATGGGCGGACACAAGGTTCGCCCCTACACCCCAATCGCGCCTTTATCATTGACAATGCCCCACAGCTTCTATCCCTTAACCACCTAATCACATAACCACTTAACCACCTTTTACTTTATTGCCTCCAAAATCTTTCCATGAATCCCGTCAAACCCGCCGTTGGACATGACCAGAACCAGGTCCTTTGCCCTTGCGGTTTGCGCTACGAAATCCACGATGGAATCCGTATCATCAAAAAAGAAAGCGTCCTTGCCCTTGCCCACCAGGTCTGCCACCAGTTTTTCCGAAGAGAACCTTTGTCCCTCGGGAATTTTGCTCAGCAAGGGCGGTTTCCGGATGCAGATGATGTCGGCCTCGTCAAAGGCATTGGGATAGACATCCTGAAAGACATCCCGCATGCTGGCGTGGGTTCGGGGTTCAAACACGGCAATCACTCGTCCATTGTAGAACGGCCTGACCGCTCGAAGGGTTTCCCGAACAGCCGTGGGATGGTGGGCGAAATCATCCATTACCGTGACGCCGTTTTTCACCCCCCTTACTTCCTGACGTCGCTTGACGCTCTCAAAGGAGTCCAAGGCCGCCTGCACCCGGTCCGGGGCAATGCCCAGGTTGTGGGAAGCGGCGATCACCGCCAGAAGGTTGCAGAGGTTGTGATGACCCACCAGCCTGGTCTTAAGCCGGCCATAAGACCTTCCTTCATGCATCACCTCAAAATGGGTAAAAGGCGGTTCAATGTCACAGGAGCCGATCCGCCAAGGGGATTGCACTTTTTCTCCATACCGGGCCACCCGGCAGGGGGCTTTTTCCACCAGGCGGTCAACGATGTCATTGTCGTCGTAGGCAATGAGAAGAGAATCCTTTGCCATGCGATTTACCAGCATCTCAAAGGACTGGGTCACATGGTCAATATCCCGGTAGATATCCGCGTGATCGAATTCAATGCCCGTAAGAATGGCGATGGCCGGATCATAATGAAGAAATTTCGGTCCCTTGTCGAAATAGGCCGTATCGTACTCATCCCCTTCGATGATAATGGTATCGCCCTTGCCCAGCTTATAATTGCTGTTGAAATTTTTCAGGATTCCGCCGATAAAAAATGTCGGGTCCAAGCCTGCGGTTTCAGCCACCCAGGCGGCAATGGAGGAAGTGGTGGTTTTTCCGTGGGTGCCCGAGATGAGAATGGGCTTTTTGCCCCGGGCGACAAAATGATTCAGGGCCTGGGGCATGGAGCAATAGCAGAGGCCCAGTTCCCGCATCCTTCGGGCTTCGGGATTGTCTTTCCCCACGGCATTGCCCACCACCACCAGATCCGGTTGGTACTCCAGATGGGCGCCGTCATACCCGTTGAAAAGAGCAATGCCCTTTTCCCCGAGAAACGTGCTCATGGGCGGATATACGGCGTTGTCCGAACCTGTCACCCGGTACCCCAGGTCTTTCAACATGCAGGCCAAAGCCCCCATGGCGGTTCCGCACACGGCAATGAGATGAATGGTTTTTACACAGGACGGAATGGTATTATTCGTTGAATCCATCATCAGAAAGAGTCAGCTCCTCGGTTTTTAAGATTGAATGGCTCGTATTTTTTTTCGAAAACCATACCAGGGTTTATAGCACCTGTCAACCATATAACCTATTGTAATTATATTTAATTTGCCATTGATATCCGAAATCGAGCCCCTCTCCGAGACGGGCTTATTGACATTAATGGCCTGATAGTACATCTTCCGCAGTGTAAACGATAAGAAGGTAAGGATAGGCCATGAAAGCAACGGCAAAAAATCTCAGGCTTCATTCAAAAAACCATAAGGAGAAGATCATGGCAGCAAAATCATTCCCTGAAGCAAGGGTTGCCGGTAAAACCCGTGTCCTAAACGCCCGGAAAGATACGCCGGACATTCGGGATCGCATGTACGAGCCCGCGCTGATTCAACTTGCTCCGGAAATCGATAACCGAAGGGGGCTGGATGTCCTCGATCAGGACCAGGAAGGGGCCTGCACCGGTTTCGGTCTGGCTGCGGTGATCAACCTGTTGAACCTTCGGAAAAGAGACCTGAAATTCAAGGCCAGTCCACGGATGCTCTATGAAATGGCCAAGAAGCATGACGAATGGCCCGGCGAGGATTATGCCGGTTCCAGCTGCCGAGGCGCGATTCGCGGCTGGAAAAACATGGGGGTATGCAGCCAAGAGCTATGGCCCTATTCGGTTAAAAACCCTGGCGAGCTGACCATCGCCCGGGCAAAAACAGCCCGGTCCTGTGCCGTGGGCGCCTATTATCGTTTGCGGCCGGAAATCAATGACTACCATGCGGCAATGAATGAAGTCGGGGCCATTTTCGTTTCGGCGGATATTCATTCCGGCTGGTTTTCCCCCAAGGCCGCGAAGAAAACCACTCTTGCCATCATCAAGCCTTCGAGCACGGTTGATGGGGGGCACGCTTTTGCCATTATCGGCTACAACAGCCAGGGTTTCATCGTTCAGAATTCATGGGGCCTGGAATGGGGTTCCCGGGGTTTTGCTGTTTGGCTTTATGAGGACTGGCTCCAAAATATCAATGACGGTTGGGTGTTCCAGTTGGCCATTCCCACGCCGAACATCTTCGGGCTCACCTCCCGCTCGCGGATTACCATGGAAGCCGAAACCGGCAAAGCAGCGCCGAACAGGCTGGAAATCGCAGGCCACTTCGCACATTTTGATGATGGCAAATTGAAAGAACGCGGCGATTACTGGAGCTCGGCCGAAGATATTCTGAAAACCGTTGAACTCGTCAAGCAATCCGTCAACACGGAAAAGGCCTACAACCATCTGCTCATCTTCGCCCACGGCGGCTTGAACCCCCCGGCTGCCTCTGCAAAACGCATCAGAGCCTTAAAGGACGGCTTCAAGAGAAACGGCATCTACCCCTTCCATATCATGTACGACACAGGCCTGGTGGAAGAATTGAAGGATGCCGTGGTGCGTGCCTTCAGCGGTAAGCGCACGGAAGGATTTTTTTCAGACCTGCAAGACAAATTGATCGAAAAGACCGATCTGTTGATAGAAGACTTTGTCCGTAAACCCGTAACGCCCCTCTGGGAAGAGATGAAAAATGATGCCTTCCGTCCCTTCGAACCCCCAAAGGATGGAAAAATAGCCGACGGGTTGTTCGTCATTCAGGCTTTTGCCGATGCCTTGCAGAATACCCCGATTAAAATTCACTTGGCCGGACACAGCACCGGTGCTGTATTGCTCGGCCATCTCCTGGGCGCCCTGGATGTGCTTGAAAACCCCGATTTGATCCGGAGTTGCAGCCTCATGGCCCCGGCCTGTTCCATGGATTTTTACAAGGAGCATTATGAACCAAGACTCCGAGGCAAAGACAACGGCAACGCAAAAGGAAAACTTCCGCATCTTGCGATTTTCAACCTGTCGGAATCCCTTGAACTGGAAGACAACGTCGCCTCTGTTTACCGCAAATCGCTGCTCTATATGGTTTCCCGTGCCCTGGAGAGGAAAATCGACAAACCCATTCTGGGAATGCAGCGCTATTCAAAAAAACTGGCGGCCCATCCGGGGCTTTCGATCCACTATTCGGACGGTAAAAAAGGGGTTTCCACCAGCACTTCCCATGGCGGATTCGATAATGATGTTAAAACCATGAACATGATCCTGGGAAACATTCTGGGCAACCCGCCCGAAAAGCCGTTTACCGAGGACGAGATGCAAGGATACTGATATGACATGCACAATGCATTGGATAAACTTCGGGATATCCGACCCGGAGAATCACAAAAACAAGGAGAAATGACGATGAAAAAATGGTTCTTGATCACGATTTTGGTTTCAGCATTGATTTTCATGGCATCAGGGCTCGGGTTGGCTGCTGAAGGGGACCCATTGCCGATCCAACTGAACCGGAAGCCGGTCGTAGCGCCCGTGAATATTCCGGCTGCAAAACCCTCTTTCTCAACAGCAAAGCCATTAATTACGGAGATCAAGACGGATCCTGCCCGGGTCAGGGCGTCTGCGGTTGTGCTCACCGTTCCCTACGAAGAGTTGAGAACAGCCATGGAGCGCGTGAAAGGAGCTTATATCGGGTGGAATTATATCAATGGGGTTGAGGATTGGCTCACCCAAAACTGCTCCGGTAAGAGCTATACCGTGGATGAACAAAAAGCGGCGGGCTGTCTGGGAACCGACACGGTGGATGCCTGTACGGAGAAACTGTATCAGCATTGTTTTCAATCCAGCCCGTACATGGACACCTATAAAAAAGAATTGAAGGACATGATCGACGCCGTGGAAGCCTTGAAAAGGTCTGTGGTGCTGTATGAAAACGGGCTGAAAGCCGCTGAGAAAAGAATTCAGCAGCCATAAAAGGTTGCCGGAGCCCCCTCTCGGAACAAGCACAGACCAAGGGGTGTTTACTTTATTGGCCGAAAATTGTCATGACTCAGTATCCCGGCAATCCCATGGGCTGCCATGCAATGGCCGTTTCCCTGGAAATACGCTTGTTTTTTAAAGGGAGTCTTGAAAAGCATGCAGATTGCATCCGCCATGACATCCGGTGTTACATCCTTACCATGGACAATCCTGGTATTCGCCTTTTTCTCCAAATATCGGGCCGTATGTTCCTGCTCCCAGTGGCCGGTGATCGGGACTGCGATCATGGGTGTCCCGCACATGAGGCATTCGGTGGCGGAAGTAATACCGCTCTGGAGCACAACGGCTTCGCTGGCGGCATAATAATATTCTATATTTTGGACATATCCATGAATGTTTACGCCCTTTTCCGCATGAAACCCCAGTTTTTCCGGTTCTATGCCATATCCGCAGATGAGTTCCACCCGAAGATTCTCAAAGGTTTTTTTCAATTGGGGCACGGCATCATTCACCGCTTTCAAAAGATATTCCCCGATGCCCGAACAGCCCACGGTCACAGTGACAACCGTTTCGTCTTGATCAAAACCAAGTTGGTCTCTTGCTGAATCCCGTGACGGGGGAGCCGTGTACTGAAGTTTGGTGATGGGCTCCACGGCCACAATATTTTCAGCAGTGATACGTTCGCGCCACTCTTTCCGGGGAATATGGTCGGGATCCCCGATATAAATCCATTGATCCGCTTTTCGGGGAAGATGGGTGAATAAAAGCCAATCAAAAAATGCTTCCAAACCCGCTTTCAGGGGATTTCTTAACCAAGAAGATCTTGGCACGCCAATGAAATCGCACATGAAGACCACGGGAATTTTCCAGGATTTGCAATAATCCGTCAGAAAAAAGAACTCGTCCAAAACAATCAGTTTTGGACGATATTTTTTGATCAATTTTCTGATCTGAAATAATTGAACACACTCGGACCAGAGCAACATGAAATAGAACTTCATGAAATTGATGGTTCCCGGATTGGCCTCAAAATGAATGCCATCAATCTTCTCCACCTTCAACCCTTCATCTTTAAGCATCTGATAGGCATTCCCGCCGGATGCAAAAACAATCTCATGGTCTGAAGGAATCCTTTTTTTTAATTCTTTTGCAATGGCAATATCCCTGAAGACGTGACCCCCTCCAACAACACTGGTTAAAACCAAAATAACGGGCATGAAGGGCTCCTTATTTTCCCCTTGAAATGCATACATTTCATATTAATATCAGGATTTTCTTTTATTCACCTGGTCCGCAGGAATCAGCATGACATTTCCCACAACCCGCAAAAACGGGTCTTTGGCCTTCTTGCATACATCCCGGATTTCAAAAATCATTTTGCCGGCCAGAGTTTCATTCCAGAACCAGTCTGAAAGCACCTGACTGGAAGGGGAGTTTTGACCCGGCTGTGCGGTAATGGCTTCCGTATAAAAGGCCTTGATGTCATCCACAGCCAAGTTCAGCACCTGGGGCAAAGCCATGCTTGGGTTGGGGTTTTCCGGTGCTTCTTCGGTCAAAAAAGCACTGAGAAAATCCGGAATCAACTCCCATGCCACACCGCTTACGCCCACGGTTGTTCTTCCCCGCTTCTCAACGGCCAGGTCATACCAGGGGGTGAGGGACAGGATCTCCTGTTTGAGGGCCTCGCATTTTTTTCGGGGTTCGGGGAGTTCGACTTCCTGCCCCGGAAAGCTTACTGGGCAGGATAGCTGAGTGACCGGCGTATCGGATTGGGGCGCGTCCTCGGGAAAATCTTCCAGAACCGGGCCCTGGTCCTTTTCAAGCAGGCTCAATGCCGCCAACAGTACTTTCTTCTGGAAATCCGGATCATCGGGAACGCCCAGGGGTCTTCCCAGTTCAAAAGGCACCCAGAGGGCTCTGGGGGGTTGGATTTTTTCCGTATGAATGCGGATCAGGCTGATCTGGGTGGTGGGAATCCCTTCGTCTTCAAAAAAATGTGCAAGCCCGCCCACGGCGCGCGTGCAAAGCGGTCAGACCGGAAGGAGCAGCAAGGCATCCACCTTGTCCTGCTTTAATACTCCGGCGAGTTTTCGAACATCCGGCTCCAGTTGAAGCGGGTCATTGGCGCCCATAAAAGAATAATGGAAGTCGGCAACACTCCCGATAACCCCTGCTTCCGCCAGTTCCCGCAGCCGGTCCAAGGGGAACACAACGTTCCAGTCCTGCTGAAACCCGGATCGATCAAAATTCGCGGACAGATGGGACATCATCAGGTCCGAGGCTTGGATGTCGCCGGGAAGGATGCGGTAAAAATCTCCCGGTTGAATGGAGAAAGGCCGGTCGTTTTTGCCATGAAGTCCTGCGGTGGAGATCATGGCCACCCGGCGCTGGTTTAACGGCTTTCCGGTCACCCAGGGATGGGTGTCAAAGCTCGGGCATTTGGTTTCTTCCAGATGCTTTCTTTCCGGCGGGGTCATCAATTCCAGTCGTGCCATCATGTTTCTCCTTTCTGCAACCTAATTTTTCAATTTAGGTGTAGATTACCCATCTAAACTTTCCCTGAATTCTTCAACAATATCATCAACACAATATTCCCATGAAAATTGCTTGGCTCTTTCCAACCCTTTTTCAATGCATTTTCCTCTGAACCTATCATCAAAAGCCATTTTTTCCAGTGCGTTTATGAATTCTTCATCGCTTGTAGGATCAATTTGTATTCCGCAATCTCCTATGACTTCGGGCATTGATGAAGTGTTGGAACAAATTACAGGGCATCCGCATTTCATTGCTTCCAGGATCGGCATGCCAAATCCTTCATAAATAGAAGGATAAACAAACATTTCAGCACCACAATATAAGGCCGTTAAATCCTCATCATCAACATAGCCAATTTTAATGATTTTATCCCTGAACCCATCCAATTGATTGATGGCGAAGTCTATTTCATTGATGTGCTTTTCCGAATACGCCCCTCCGAGTACAAAAATAAAATCATCGATATTATGCCTCTTTACAAACTCTACAAAATTATGAATCGCAAAAATCAAATTCTTTCTCGGGTTTAATGTGCATAGGCTGAACAAGTATTTTTTGTCTCTTGGAATATTGTTTTTTTCCTTAACTTTTTCGATTTGAAGTCTGTCATTTATTCTTTTACATTCCAAACTGGTTGAAAGCATAATCGTTCTGACATTCTCAGTTGGAATTCCTGTAAATTTAATGAAATCTCGTTTTGTATGCTCTGAGTTGGCGAAGTAGTAACTCTTTTTATCAAGCGAATGGTAGTATTGATAATCTTCTGATTTTTTACTGGCAAACTCCTGGAAGATCAATGGTATCATGTCGTGAATCAGAGAATATTTTTTTATGGCTTCAATTTTATTGATTTCCGGAGGAATCCTTCCCCAAGGAGAGAAATAAAGATCTGTATCTTTCAATAAGTCTTTATAATACCGGTTCATATTCAAGTATATTTTTGCGTTGGAAACCCATTTAAAAAGATCTAATATCATTCTTATCGCTTCTCTAATAAGCCTGGGACCTTTCTTTAGCTTACTTTCATATTTTAAGTGTTCAAAGTAAGCAATCAAACCATCTACTCTTGAGTAGTTGATTATTGAAAGACCCTTCAATTTCTTATTGCTTTTTAAAACCACATCAACAAAATGCTTCTGGCCGGGGTTGCAATAAAATTTTAAATTCAGATCCTTTCTTTTTAGCATTACCAAAAGAATATTGTAAGCGACAAAATAAAGGCCGGTTCTTGATATGGACTTATCCGCCCCATGTCGAATCATGCTGATATCCATTAAAACGTTTATTCTTTTTTGTTTTTTGGATAACGCTGAAATATCGGGAACACTTTTCAAACCATTCCGTGCGCCTCTGTCATCTTTTCTCAAAGAAAAAACCTTTCCTTTTATGTTTTTTTGAATCCCCTGGGATCATGAAACATTTCTTAGGATCGAAATTTTGAAACGCTCAATTTAGGGCTTTATCTGGTTTCCTTCACCGTGGACATGGCGGTTGCAATAAGGCCGGCCACATCCGCCACGTTACTCGGCATGATGATCGTGTTGGTGTTCTTGGCCAGGTTTCCGAACTGCATGATATACTGCTCCGCCAGCCGCATGTTCAGGGCCTCGATGCCGCCGTCATCCTTAATGGCTGACGCGACCTTGCTGATGCCCTCGCCGGTTGCCTTGGCAATCAACTCGATCCGTTTTGCATCCGCCTCGGCCACGAGAGTGACCTGGGCTGCCTTGCCCTGGGCCTCATTGATCTGCTTTTGTTTTTCACCCTCGGACTGGTTGATCATGCTCTGGCGCAATCCTTCGGAGGTGGCGATGTTGGCGCGTTTCTGTCTTTCCGCTGTCATCTGGGCTTCCATGGCCTCTTTCACCGACACCGGGGGAGTAATATCCTTGATCTCGTAGCGGAGTACTTTCACTCCCCATGAGAGTGCTGCCTGGTCAATGGCATCAATGACTTCCGTGTTGATTTTGTCCCGCTCCTCAAAGGTTTTATCCAGGTCGATTTTACCGATGGCCGATCGCAGGGTGGTCTGGGCCAATTGGGAAGCCGCGCGCAGGTAGTTATCGATACCGTAGGCGGCCTTGTGCGCATCCTGGACTTCCAGGTAGATGAGGCCGTCCACCTCAACACTCACATTGTCCTTGGTGATACAGATCTGGGCTGGGATATCCACCACCTGTTCTTTAAGACTGTACTGGTAAGCGGCCCGGTCCACAAAGGGAATCAGAATATGGAACCCGGCTTCAAGGGTACGATGGTATTTCCCCAGGCGTTCTACGATGAAAGCACTTTTTTGAGGCACGATGATCGCCCCCTTGAAGAGAACAACAATAACCAGTATGGCGATGGCGATTAAGGCAACAAGTGTTGAAGTCATCAGGAAAAGTCCTCCTTGTTTGATTTACAGGGTTAGGGTTTCAGAATTGCAACCACCTGGCAAGAGCCCGGTGTGGAGTAAAAAGATTTTTCAAGGGATCTGGTTCAAACGCCTGGAACGGCCTTAACTTTGAGACAGGATCGGTTGGCCTTGTCCACACCCACGATCTCAGTCTCGGTTCCGGCCGGGATTCGATCTTCGGAAACAGCATCCCACAGGGTTCCGCGAAAACGCACCCTTCCAATCCGTCCGGCTTCCAGATCATGGTCCAGGTTAATCCGGGCTCCGAGCGTGACGTTTCCCAGATCATCGGCAGGCCCTTCGCTGCTTCCCACAAACACCCGCATGGCCACCTTGCGCAACATCAGCAGAGATGCCACGGATACGACTAAGAAAACAGTTACTTGAACTGAATAGGCGTCCGGGGAGAAGAACGCTACCGCAGCACCGCCCCAGCACCCCAAACCAAAAAAGATGATCACGAAACCGGGCAGGGCAAGCTCGCCGAGCATAATGGCGATTCCGGCCAAAAACCAAATGAGCCAGGGTGAAAATATCATAATGGCACCTCTTCCTTTTCTGTATTACCGTTTCCCCCGCTTGAACCCGGAAGATATGAACTGACGTAA
>VMSV01000046.1 GCA_013791935.1 Desulfobacteraceae bacterium
CGTGCCGGGTTCGCCCTTCAGCAGCAGCGGCATCTCAAGGGCCATGGAGATATTCACGATTTTAGCCAGTTCTTCATCCAAGACATAGCGTTTGCCACCCACAAATTTTTTGTACGAGTCACTTTGGTCCATAACATCCTCTCAAAATTAAATTATAAAAAGGTTAACGATTCTGTAAAGGTTCTTTAAATTGGGTTTCTCAGGGCGTTGGAAATTTCCCGGGTCATGCTTAAAACCTTTTGCGCCCTTTCCACACTCAGGGACCCGGTTCCGCAACTGGGTGTGATGAGGGATTGATTGTATATCCTTTGCTTTTCGATACCCAGGGCTCCCAACTGTTCCATCCGCCCCCTTAAATTTCGGGCCAGGGAATCCGAGGTTTCACGATCGATATCCTCGGCCAGCAGGGTGGGAACAATCCCCCAGGCCAAAACACCCCCTGTATTCAAATACTTTCGTACATGGTCCCCATAAAGAACAAACCGGTCAAAATAGGCATAGGCATCAAAATTGATGATATCCACCGAGGATTCCAGAAGCAGGGACCAGTCCGTGTTCCCGCAAACATGAATTCCCGCAAGGCCCCCCGCTTCATGGATGGCGGAGATCACCTCTTCCAGGCAGGCGGAAACATCCTCTCTTGAAATGGTGGTGAATTCACTGGAACCGAATCCCGTCATGGCTGGCTCATCGATAAATATAATGACCGGAGCCTGAAAAGCCCCAAGCTGCTTAATTTGCCAGACGGCCTTCAGGCTCAGAAGCTTCACAGCTGCATCCCGCAGCTGGTCATTGTAAAAAATAGCTTTTTTATTCTGATCGGTGACCCCCGTACAGAAGGTGATGGGGCCGGTGACCTGACCTTTTACGGCAAAGGGAGGCGTTTTTAGACCTTCCAGATTTTTCAGGAGAACAAAAAAACCCTTTGCCACTTCAGGATTCAGGGCAAAAATGGATGCGTCGATATTTCCAAGGCCCTCTGAAACCTCAAGGTACTGTTCATAAAACGAAACCAGGCCCTCTTCAAACGCCTTGTTCTCCGTATGAACAAAAGACTTCCCGTTTTCCTCGCAAACCCCCGGCAAGCCAGGTAGAAATTGGGGAATCATGCCTTCGATCCGGTAGGAAGGCAGTTGGGCCCACACCGGAATTTCCGGGGAATAGGTCATCACCAGGCGACCGGCTTCTTCATGATCTGTCACCGGAAAGCTTCCGATGAGCAGTGAACGGCAATCGGGGGAAAAAGTTCGGTTCATATACCATGGATCCTTGGTTTATTAATCGTCATTTTAATTAACATGAATAAGGGGATAGGGCAATCGTAATTCCAACCGGTAAAAATGGATGAAACAAGGGGTGCCGGAACCCTTTTTCAGGGCCAGGGAATAATTTGACACTTGTGAATCAGGGTGGTATATCACGGGCCTGTAGAAAATTTTGAAGATAACTTCAGGAGGCTTCAATGTTTGGAATAGGAATCCCCGAACTCATTATTATACTCATCATTATTTTGATCATTTTCGGTGCAGGAAAACTCCCGGAAATTGGCGCCGGTATGGGCAAAGCCATTCGGAATTTCAAAAAAGCCACCGCCGACCCGGATATCAAAGACAAGGACTCCAGCGGGAGCGATAAAGACAAACTGGAATAAACCATTCCCTGCTAACTGATTTGAGCGATGATAAACTCCCCTAATTTTTCAGCTGACCGCCCGAACAGTTCCTCAATGGGAACAAAGTCAAGGTAGTGGTTTTCCCAGGCCAGGCTGTTTTCCTGAACGATGCTCTTAATATGCTCGTATTTGCCGCCCAGAGCCTTAATTTTGGTGTCTGTAGTCACATCCTGCCGGAAGGAAATATTCAGAAGGAGCATGTGTTCTATCCAGTTGGGCTGTTGGGGGTCGGTGGAGATCAGAGGAATGACAATGATGCTCCGGCCGTCTTTTCTTCCTTTTCCGATGTAAACATTACCCTGCCGTACGATGATCCTTTTGGTGCCCCGGAGTTCGGTTTCCGATTCCGCTCGGGACGGAAGTTTGGCCAAAATCCCGCTTTTTTTCAAAACCCGAATGGTGGTTTTCTCCGTGGGTTCGCCGAGAAGGTTCAAGCCTCCGATTTTATATAGAATGCTTCCTTCAATGGCCTGAACGATTTCCTGGAGGTTTTTTAGAACCATGACATTGGCGTTGGTAAGATAGGATACACTGTATTGGTGCTCCACCAGAGCCTCAAAGAGCAAGCCTTCCACCTTTTCAGAAATTCTGCTGGTGCCCACGGTGACGGTTTTGGCCTGGTGCTTGATGGCATCCACCGGTCGGGACAGGCAGTTGATGGTTTCGCCCACACGTTCAAACAGGAGGTTCAACATATTCAACGCGGTTCCTTTTTTGGAAAAATCCAGTTCGAAATCCGCCACGGGCAGCCTTCCGGCCAGATATTTCAAAAGAAGGGTCAAATCGGAAACCGCATCCAGCCCCATGATCACAGGAAGCCGGTTTTGGGCCCTGCGTTTTCTGAAATCCTCATAAAAGGAAGCGATGGTCTCCCGGAAGCCCTTGTCCAGAATGATCTCATAAACATCCAGACCTTTGCCGGACTGGGATTCGATGAGCTTCTGAAGGTTTTCCCTGAACCCGTAGAAAAAGGCGGACCCTTCATTAATGGCAAGGGCTGCGGAATACCCCCACAAATGACCCACCAAAGTGATCAACACCGGCGAAAGATGCTCGGGAACCGGAGGGACATGAAAGACATCGGCGGCATAGGGATCAAAGCGGGTTTCCCCTTCATCCGCAATCACGATGGGCACGGCTTTATGGGCCTGAAAAATCGCCGTGTCCTTGATAATGTCACCAATGACGCTGGACCTTGCTCCTGCGGCGCAGATGATGATCAGGGGCTCCGAGGACAGATCGATATGCTTTTTATCCTCCACATAGTCCGAGGAGATGGTTTTATAGCACAATTCACTCAATTTAATGCGGATTTCATCCGCTGCCGCCTTGTTGGGGCCGCTACCCACCACGGCCCAGTAATTTTTGGTGGTGGCAAGGCGGCTGGCCGAGGCGTGAATCTGTGGCCTCAGGGCGAGAACCTTCCTCATTTTTGCGGGCAGTTCCAGCAGTTGTTTGATTTCTGCGGTCATGAAGGCCTGATCCCTGGACCCCTTTAAAACGCTGATGTAAAGACCCAGGAGGGCCCCTGCAACGATCTGGGAATAAAAGGCCTTGGTGGAAGCCACGGACATTTCAATATCCCGGCCGCTGCTGGTGTAGATCACCCCGTCCACCTTGAAAGTAATATCCGAATCTCTGCGGTTCACAATGGCAAGGGTGTAGGCCCCACGTTCCTTGACCATATCCACGGTGCGGTTGGTGTCCGTGGTGGTTCCGGACTGGGTGATGGCGATAACCAGGGTATCGGCAAAAGTCCTGGAATGGTCTGTTTCCTTAATCTTGAATCCGCTGAGTTCAGAGGCCTTTAAGGCCGTGACCTGAAGCAGGGGATCATCCAGGTAATGGTTCAGAATATCCGAGCACACCTTGGCCGCCACTCCGGCGGTTCCCTGGCCCACCAGATAGATTCTTCGAATCCGGTTTTCAGAAAGGGCGTTTTTTATGGCCAAAGGCACGGTTTTCTCGTCCAGAGCCACGTAGTAATTGGTTTTGTCGTCTGCGATCTTCCAGCGGTTGGCCAACGTTTTTTCAACAGAATCAGGGGCTTCCGAAATTTCTTTGAGAAAATAATGGGGAAAATCCTGACGGTCGATGTCCCGGGAAGTGATCTGGGTGGTTTTGACGTCTTTTTCTGAAAAGGTGATGGGCGTACCGTCGTAATAAAAGGCCTTGATGCCCTCAACGCCCCCCGGGGAATTCTGATCCAGAATAAAAATTTGGCCCTGGGTTAAACCGTTTTTGCCCTCCACGGTTTTTTCACCATCCATTTTGATGAACCGGGAAGTTTCCTCCACAAACCCGTAAACTTCAGAGGTGGACATGTAAAAATCATCGGCCAACCCCACAAAAATGGTTTGACCGCTTCCCTTCTGAGCCAAAAACATTTTGCCCGGTGCAAGATCCGTGTGCATGGAAATGGCATGGGATCCTTCAAACAGGTTCACCGCCTTGCGAAAGGCTTCCGCAATCCCTTCTCCTTTTTGAATGAATTGCTCCACCACCAGGGGGATGATTTTGGTGTCGGTGGTGATATCCTTGTGAATGGACACGCCTCGGGCTTCAAAAGATTGTTTCAAGTCCAGATAATTGTCGATATCCCCGTTTAAGCACACATGGAGGATGCCGCTGGAGGGAAGGGCACAGGCCGGTTTTTCATTGTCCACCGGATGGCAGTTGGATTCACTGATGGCTCCCACGGAAGCCCAACGGGTGTGAGCGGACACGGAATCATAGGCCAGGGGAAAGGTGGCCAGAAGCTTTAAGATCTTATCCTTTCGAATCTGGTTCCGGATAAAACCGATATTGTCTCCAAGGCTGCCCACTTCCGATGCGAATTTGTAGACGACGCTTAAAGCCATTAAGGGGCTGCCCGCGCTGTTTTGGGTTTCATGCACGGTAATAACACCGTTTAAGAGCACTTCTTTTCCGGTTCTGGATTCAAAAACCTCAAGAAGGTTTTCTTCCGGAAAAGCAGAAAGAGCGGTTTGAAATTCTTCATAATGGTCCCGGGTCATCCAGAACAGAAGGGAGATACCGGCGGAATCCCTGCCCCGGACTTCCAACCGGTCGATGCTGTTCAGGACCGCATTGATCTTTCTGAACAGGGACACCACCGACATATCGGGGTTCCCGATTTCGCTTCCCAGAAGATGTTTAATCCGGTCGGCATTGTCAAGAATTTCGGTGCGAACGGACCAGGCCGCATCCTTGAGGGTTTCAAGACGCCGGATCATGATGGGAACCAGGTTTGCGTCCATGGTCCCCATATTCCGGTTCAACATCTCCGATTCCTTTTCGATCATCGTCGTCATCCCGCCGTGAATTCTTTGCAAATCTTCTTGGACTTGTTTTTCCGTGACGATGGGATAAAAAGTCTCCTGGTTTTTCAGGGATCTCACGGTGGCAAGAAGTAGATCCACCTTTTCATCGCCCATGAGGTAGCACTCCCCCATGGGAAGGGCTTTTTCCAGGCAGGCTTCGTGGGAATGCTCTCCGATTTCCTGTACAAGAGCCTCAATGCGTGCCGGGTGATTTTTTTCTGAAGGGGCTTTGCTCTTCTTAACCGAAATGATTCCGGCCAGACCGCAGAAAAGCCGGTTGGCGAAGATGGGGAAAAACACCACCGAACCCTCGGGAAGGGTTTCCAATTGACGACCGAAATAGACCCTGGACCATAGGCTTCCAACCCGCTTCCCTATGGTTTTTTTAAGATGACCTGCTCTGCTCATGAAAACCTCCTGCCCGCCTGCTTTAACAAAAATGGGACAACACCCCGTGCATCCCGGGGCCTCCTGATGCTCCAAAAAGAATTATCGGCAAATTCTTCCCGGACTTGATGATGATTCCATCCGAATCACCGAGTTAAGCCAGGCTTCGTAATATTTTATCGATCCGGACGTTGATGTCTTCCTCGGACCAGCCCAGTTTGATTTGCATGGAGACCATTCTCTGCATGATTCTGTCTGAAGCCTCCAGGCTAAGGCGGCTGTAATCCGGCCGGTCCGGCATCAGGGTTATGGGCAGTTTGGCTGCGGAATGGAGATTCTTCAGGTGATTCCACTGTTTGTAATAATGCCAGTTATTGGCATACCAGTAAAAACAGCCGTCAACTCCTTCTTTCCCAAGCCTGTCCACTGCCTGCCGGGTTTTGGCTTCGTCCGGCAGTAAAAACGACAGGAAGGTGGCCGAATCCCCCTGCTCATCCGGAAGGCTTCGGAAGGAAACCCCTGGAAGATCGGCCATGGCCTCTTTGAGAATCTGCTTGTTTTTGCGCTGGGTGGCAAGGATTCGGTCCAGTTTTCGAATCTGGGCCAGTCCCACGGCGGCATTGAGTTCACTGATTCGGAAATTCAGGCCCAGAATGGGATGGCTCTCCAACCCCCGGTCATTGCCCACATGGTCATGTCCGTGATCCGAAAAGGCATGGGCGGTTGAATACCGGTCCGGGTTGTTGGTAACCACAGCGCCGCCTTCGCCGCAGGTGATGGTTTTCACGGCATCAAAGGAAAAACAGCCCATATCCCCGAAGGTTCCCAAGGCCTTCCCCTGGAAGGTTCCTCCCACGGCCTGGCAGGCATCTTCAATGAGAACAAGGCCTTCTTGAACGCAGAGAGCCTTGATCTCGTCAATTCTTGCCATGCCCCCGCACATGTGAACCGGAAGCACGGCACGGGTTCTTGGGGTGAGAGCACCCTTGACCGCTGTCGGGGAGAGACACAGGGTTTCATCAATGTCGGCAAAAATCGGAACTGCCCCGGCATTCAATACCGCTTCGATGGTGGCGATGAAGGTAAAGGGCGGAACGATCACTTCGTCTCCGGCCCCGATGCCGCAGGCAGCCAGGGAGATGGACAGGGCCGCCGTGCCGCTTGAGCACAACAGAGCATGGCTCACCTTCATTTTATCAACGATTTCCGCTTCCAAACTTATGGCTTTCCATTGCCCTTGCCGGGCCTGATCAAAGCCGTAGCGGAACAAAACCCCTGTATCCAGCACATCCTGAACTTCTTTGCGCTCTTCGTCCCCAAACCATTCAAAACCCGGCATATTGGCTCTCCTTTAAATTTCCCCGAAAAATCAGGTGTTTGATCCAGGATTGTTGTCCCTTTTTTCAAAAATCCTGTTGAAATAGTATTTCATGATCAGCCTGGCATACTGGCTGGCCTTGGTTCCGATGAATTTGTGATGGGCCACCACAATGGAAAGCGCTATTTTTTTGGACCCCTGTTTGTCCGTTGCATATCCCACAAACCAGTCAAACCTCACATCGTGGGTTTCATTGTCTATGGACCCGGTTTTTCCTCCGATGGTGAGTCTTGAAAGAACCTTGTCCCGTGTATATCCGCTGAAGGACTTTCTACAGGTTCCGCTGCTCACCGTTGCGTTCATCAATTGCTGCAAGGTCCTGGCGGAAGCCGGGGAAATGGCCTGCCGAACTTTCTTTTTCCGGCCCTCATAGACCATCTCGCCGTTTTCCGTGCTGACTCGGTCAATTACCGTCGGTTCCATTAAAACCCCGCCGTTGATCACGGCCCCTGCAATGAGCGCCCCGTGAACCGGGGTGATGAGCGTTCTTTTGTTGTATCCGCTGGCCACTTCCGCCCACTGGAAAGAATCATCGGAAATCTGCATCACGCTGGGTGCAAGGGGAATTTCCATTTCAAGCGTTTCGTTAAAACCAAAAGCCCTGGCGTAATTTTCCAGCCCTGCTTTTCCCAGATAAAGGCTTCCAATTCTGCCGAAAACCGGATTCACGGATTTCGCAAAAGCTTCCTTGAAGGTAATGGTATTGGAATGCTTTGAGGTTTTGCCGTTGATCTGGGATTTATACAGGGTGTACTTGCCCCCGTTGAATTCAAAAACCCGGTCCGGATTGAAATGTTTGGTTTCAATACCGGCTGCCGCGGTAATGATCTTAAAAACGCTGGCTGCAGGAAACGTGCTGCCCACACAGGGGTTGTTGGTTGCGTCGGTTTTGTCCACATAGCCCATGGACAGGATTCGGCCGGTTTCAGGTTCGGAAACCACAATGCCAAGGTATCTTGAATTACGGGTATCCAGAGTGGAGGTGATGTATTCCTGAAGATCGGCATCAATGCTGGACTCCACATGATACTTCGTACCGTCTGTCTGAATGATGATGGGATTTCGGGAAAAATTGCCCGGAGGGAGCCCGACCAGAAGGGAACGAACTTTTTCCTTATCCAGAATTACCCTCTCCACGGAATCCTGGATAAGGGTCTTTTCAAGCTTTCCAACAAAAACAGCAGGCCGATCCTCACCGGAATCCTTCAACACGCCAGCAACCTTTGCGCCTCCTGCGAAAATCAAATACCCGGTCAAAACTGCGCCGGTCAAAAACAAAAGGAATTTTCCAGACTGCCTGAACCTTTCCTTCATGGCCCGGGACCGCCTCAGCCGGTCCTGGTAAACTCTCCAACTAGAATAATTATCGTAAAGCATATCAGGGGTATACCTGTTCATCAGCAAATTCGTCATCAGAATAAAGCAGGGATTATCGCAAAGGGGTTCCGGGTTTTACCGGTGCATCCACCGTAGCCAGGGACAAGCCGTCCTCAGTGGCGGCTGCCAGTACCATCCCGTTGGACAGAACCCCCATGAGTTTGGCCGGTTTCAGATTGGCCACCACAATGACCTGTTTTCCAATCATGTCCTCCGGGGAATAGCTTCCGGCAATGCCTGCCACCACGGTTCTTTCTTCCCCCAGGTCAATTTCCAGCTTCAGCAGTTTTTTGGCCTTGGGAATTTTTTCCGCATGCCTGACCCGTCCCACTCGAAGATCCATCTGCTCCACCTGATCATAGGTGATTTCAGGTTTTAGTTTTAACGGCTCGGGCTGGTTTTGTTCTTCTCCTTCCGGGACCGGGGCGAACTTGGCAGTATCTATTCTTGGAAACAGGGTGATTGATTTTTCCAGAGGGGTCCCTGCCTTGAGCACATTCCATGCCCTCAAGCCGTCCAGGGTGAAAAAGGATGCTTCCGCATCCAGGCCAAGCTGTTTTCTCATTTTTTCCGCCGTGTCCGGCATGATGGGATACACCAGACCGGCAATCACCCGAAGTCCTTCCAGGAGGTTGTAAAGTACGGCTTCCAGTTGTTTTTTGCTGGATTTCTGCTTGGCCAGGTCCCAGGGGGCCATGACATCCACGTATTTGTTCATTCGGCTGATAAACTCCCAGATGCTCTGAATGGCCTTATGAAATTCAAAGGCTTCCATGCCGGCTTCAAATCCATCCACGGCCTTGGCCGCGTCCCGGGCCAGCCCAAGTTGGAACTCCTCTTCAATCGCCGGATCCACTTCCGGGACAATGCCCTGAAAGTATTTGTGGGCCATGGCGATGACCCGGCTGAAGAGGTTGCCGAAATCATTGGCCAGGTCTGAATTGACCCTTTCAATCAGAATGGCGTCGCTGAAATTGGAATCCAGGCCGAAGACCATGTCCCGAAGGAGAAAAAACCGGAAGGCATCCAGGCCGAAGGTCTCAACCATTTTCAAGGGATCCACCACGTTGCCGATGCTCTTGGACATCTTGGTTTCTCCAATGTTCCAGTAACCATGAACATTCAGGTGTTGGTAAACAGGAATCCCCGCAGCTTTGAGCATGATGGGCCAGTAGATGCCATGGGGCTTCAGAATATCTTTTGCCGTAATGTGTTGGACCACGGGCCAATATTTTTGGAATCCTTCGCCGTTTGGGTAATCCAGGGCGGAAATATAATTGATGAGGGCATCAAACCACACATAGGTCACATAATTCGCATCAAAGGGAAGGGTGATTCCCCATTGCAGGCGGGTTTTCGGTCTGGAAATGCATAAATCCTCAAGCGGCTCCCGTAAAAAAGCCAGAACTTCGTTGCGGTAACGTTTCGGACGAATGAAATCCGGATGGGATTGAATGTGATCCATCAGCCAGGCCTGATACTTGCCCATACGAAAGAAATAATTGGACTCCTTGATGGTTTCAGGCTCGGTTCCGTGATCCGGGCATTTTCCGTTCACCAGCTCATGTTCCGTAATAAAACGCTCGCAGCCAAAACAGTATTTTCCCTCATATTCGCTGAAGTAAATATCTCCGGCATCATGGATTTTTTGCAGAATTTTCTGAACCGTGGACACGTGGTGAGGATCGGTGGTTCGAATGAACTGATGGTATGCGATATTCAGCTTTGGCCACAAGGCCTTGAACTCGTCGCTGATCCTATCCGCATAGGCCTTGGGGCTAAGATTTTCCTCTTTGGCGGCCCGAGCAATTTTATCCCCGTGCTCATCGGTTCCCGTTAGGAAATATACTTCCCTGTTTTTCATGGTGTGAAACCGTGAAACCACATCGGCAATAATGGTGGTATAGGCATGGCCCAGGTGGGGCCTTGCGTTTACGTAATAGATGGGGGTTGTAATATAAAAAGGAGAAGGGGTCATGGGTTCATTCCTTGTTTTTTTCCTTCAGGAGATCATTAACATCAACCTCAATTTCGTGACCGTTTTCCATCAGAACCGCCACGAAGTTCTTTAAAGGGTTATGGCGAGTGACTTTACCGGGCCCCTCTTTGGTCTCCACGATCTTCCCCACCTTGGGATAGCCTTTTTTAATCTCAACATAGGTGTCGTTTTCAAAGGTCAGGCAGCACATCAGCCTTCCACACAACCCGGAAATTTTCGTGGGATTCAGGGAAAGGCCCTGTTCTTTGGCCATTCGAATGGAAACCGGGCCGAAATTATCAATGAACGTAGAGCAACAAATGGAACGGCCGCATCGACCCAGGCCTCCGCACATTTTGGCGTGGTTCCGAATACCCACCTGGCGCATTTCGATTTTTGCGTCAAGCTCTTTAACCAGAAGCTTCACCAGTTTCCGGAAATCCACCCGTCCGTCCGCCGTAAAATAAAAAGTCAGCTTGCTGCCGTCAAAGGTGCTTTCCACATTGAAAAGCTTCATGTTTAATTCTAGCTCGGCAACACAGCTCTGGCAGAAAGCCTGGGCCTTCTCTTCCAAGGCTTTATTTTTTTCCAGTTGTTCAAGGTCTTTTGCACCTGCCGGGCGATAGACTTTTTTTAATGGCTTCTGTGCCTCATCGCCCGAAATAAGGGTCGGAGGGTTGATGACGATACCATAACCTAATCCCTGCTGGGTTTCAACAATGACTTTGTCCCCGGTATTCAGCACAAAAGCTCCGCAGTCAAAATCATAGATCTTCCCTGCGGGCTTAAATCTTATGCCGACAATTTTTTTTAAGTTTTCCGAATTTTGTGTCATAATTTGATTTAAAAATCCTGTTCATCCGGATTTCATGGATATTTATATCTGATTAAACTTCAGAGAGATTCAACATCATCATATCCAGGCAAAGGCGCAGGTTCATGTTGGTACGAATGTCCCTCTCCGCCTGCAGGACAATTTCGATCATTTTGTATAGCTGCGCAACCGGTTTTTTCTCTGAAGCGCTTTGTATTTCATTTTTCAGATCCTGATTCACAATGCTCCGGGGCCTGTAACGCCAGACGATGAGGTCCCTCAGCCATACGGCAAGGATTTCAAGGGAAGCGGTTGCCGTATCCTTATTAACGGCCAGTTTTTCAGAAAAGGCCAGAAGCGTTCGCACGGAAAGAGCTTGCATCTGATCCGGCCGATCAAAACAGACACTGCTTAAAAGCCATTGCCTGCGGTGAATCCAGTTGGCCCTGCTTCGAGTCAGAGCCCTGGAAAAGCTGCCTGAGGCCATGGTGGACAAGACATCGGCTTTTCCTTCATCCAGGTTGGCATTTTTTTCAAGCAGAAGTTTGATGTGCTCTCTGGATAACGGATTGAACCGAATGGGACGACAGCGGGATACGATGGTGGGCAGAATATCCCCGGTCTGGGGGGCAGTGAGGATCAGCAGGGTGCGGTCCGGCGGTTCTTCAAGGATTTTCAGAAGAGCGTTGCCCGCCGCCGGATTCAGGGTGTGGCTCTGGCTGATGATGACCACACGGACCCTTGCCTCGTAAGGCTTGAGGGTCAGGGTTCGAATCAGATTCCGGATCTGCTGTATCTTAATCATGGAACCCTCCGGCGCAACCGTCAAAACGTCCGGATGACTCCCTGCTTTAATTTTATTGCAGGACCTGCACCGGCCACAGGGAGTGTCCTTGGAAGACCGGATTGGATCGGAACCCATCCTTGAATTTCCCAAGGGGTCCTCGCCATGGCCTTCGCAGTTTACAGCCATGGCAAAAGTGAGGGCGGTGAGTCTTTTACCCACCCCCTCCATGCCGGTGAAAATAAAGGCGTGAGGGATTTTGCCCGTTTCCAGCAGCCGGGTTAAAATCTTTACAGGCCGTTTCTGGCTTAGTATGGATTCAAACCCGCTCACAGAGCTACAAATCAACCCGCTCCTTCAACTCTTTTCCGGCTTTGAAAAAAGGAAGCTGTTTGGGTCTGATCTGAACTTTTTCTCCCGTTTTGGGGTTTCTTCCGGTGTAGCTTTTATATTCTTTTACGTAAAAACTGCACAGGCCGCGAATTTCAACGCGCTCACCCTTTGCCAGGGCATCCGCCATATTGTCAAAAAATATTTCCACCACCTTTGCGGCATCCGTCTTTGAAATACTGGCCTCGTTTTTTAAGGCGGAGATCAATTCAAGTTTGTTCATTCGTCCTCCTCGGATTTTTTTGTTTTGGAATCAATTTTCCACTAGTAAACAAAACGCACTAACAAGTCAAGCGGTTAGAATCAATTTCCGGTAAAAGTTCAACATCCTCTTCGGCAATTTCAATCCCGGCGGACTGCCCCAGAGCATCCACATCCACAATGACCCTGCTTTTGCCCCTGTACCGTATAAACCGGCCCACCACTCCAACGAATACCCCCCGGACCACCATGACCGGATCACCCTGCTTGAGCTGTCTGCCCGTCATGATTTCGCTTCCCGATGAAACCATGATCTGCAAGGAGGCAATGGTGTCATCGTGCACGGGAATGGGTCCTTCCTTGTTTCCGATGATATGAACCGATCCCACGGTCTTAAGGATGTCGAGATGTTCCCTGGGATGAAGATCGGTCCTCACAAACAGGTAGCCTGGAAACAGGGGAACCTCCAAAACCACCCTTCGGTCCCGACGGATGCTTTTTTTCTTTATTTTGGGAAGAAAAGCTTCGATGGATTTTTTATGAAGTCCCAGGTCCACCACATTTTCAAACCGGCTTTTGGTGTATAAAACGTACCATTTTCGTATGAGCACATCTGCATTCATGGCGTGGCTTTTATCCTAACCCTTTTAGATTTATGAAAAATTCCACCTTCCGGTCATCCTCTTTATCCGAGTATTGCATTTCGAAGGACCAGCACTGGGTATCATAGTTAAACCCTCCTCCGGTTTCGATGTTTTCATTGTTCCGGAGATTATGCTCAAAACGCCCGAACACCGAAAACCCTCGGTAAAGATTCAGGGTTGATCTGGCGCCGAAGGCCTCCAATGCATCCTCGGTGTAACGATAGAAGAAATCCAACCGGTCTTCCCTATGATTCCTCAGGTCCAGCTCAATATTATTTTCCACCAATTTGTTCTCGTAATAACTCCAGCTCGTGACAGCCCATATAGAAAAAAAATCCGAAGGAATCAACTCCAAATCCGCAACCAGGGGCAGAAAGGGCTGTTTGCTCCTCTCATTTCTGTAATCAACGGGTTTGGATGCCCGGGCCTCGTTGATATCGAGGGTCTGCTCAAGGGAAAACCGCATAATCTGGCTATAAACCGGAGCCAAAGTCTCCTTCTTGGGAATTTGACTGTTTTCCCCCGGATCCTTTAGAACATTTTTCAGCGTTAAATACTGAGTCAGGAAAAAAGAAAGCTGGTTTGTCTCTTCAATCCGATTGATGCCGTCCATGAGCCCGTCCAGGGAAGGATATTCTTCCTGATCCACATGGGGAATAAAGGTATAAACGATTTCCGGGCTGATCACATGCTTCACCCGGTCAAAGGAATCGTTTTTCCGCTCATAAACCCGGAAGGCTTCGGATCTGAAATTCATATTAAAATCATATAGATGACGGAAAGTGGTCTGGTCCTTGGCCTGTTCTGAAGGGTCCTTCTCGAATTGATTCATTCGCCAGAGGGTTTCCCTTGCCCCCATAAAAGATTCCACGGTTAGAAAGGGGCTTGAAAAAACAGGAACGGACACCCCGGGATAGAGGTCCATGCGGTTACCGGAAGCCCCGTCCTGGCTGAAAAAATAGGTGTAATTGGAATTGAGGGAATAATAAAGAGGCATTCGGGCCACCGGCTGCTTCAGCATGTCAAACTGAATCCGCGGCAGATTCTGAAGGGTACGGTTTTCATCAAGATATCGTCTGGCGATGATATTATCATACCATTTCAGGCTGTTGTTCCAGCTGTACCCGCTGCCTTTTTTATTCAGATTGAGCTGGTTGGTTCGAACAGGATCTTCATACATATCCAAGGTTCTGCTGAAATCTTTCCGGAAGTCATCCTGGGTTTGGTTAAACCCGCTGTACCCATCTCTGAATTCGATGAGATAATCCTGGTCGCTCACAAGATCCAGGTCCAGTCTCCCGGAAAAATCGGCCGGCAGGTCATGGTCCAGTTTCAACCTGGCCCAGAACCGATCATGATTGGGGCGGAGATAGTCATCATGACCATATCCCCACTCACCCCCTGAAGGGCCGTTATCCATTTCCCGGTCGTTTAAATAATCCATTTTAAGGGTTCCTCTGGAATGATCATCCAGAAAATACCGATATTCCATGCCGAGCTTGTTTCCCCGCCGGGACATGGAATGCTCATAGAGCGTGGCGTCGGAATACCCGTTGATGGCCCAGAACAACGGCAGATCCAATTCAAAACCTTTTCTCCGGGAAAAACCGAAATTTGGAATCAAAAGGCCGGTCTGTCTTTGCAGCTTGACCGGAAACACAAAAAAAGGGGTGTAAAAAACCGGAATCTCCCCGGCCCAGAGTCGCCCGTGTTTGACAAATGCGTACCCGTCCAGGGTCACTTCAACTTTTTTCCCCGTCACCCGCCAGTCCGGTTCTTCCCCGTCACAACTGGTGAGTTCCGCGTTCTCGACGACATACGTGAAGGCGTCGCTTTTTTCGATTTGCTTTCCTTTTATATAGAGGTGGCTTTCCTCTAAAAAAATACGGCTGTCCTTTAAAGTCCCCCTTTCAGCTTCCAGGTTCATGGTCATGGACCCTGCGGTGAGCACATCCCCGGCAACCGTGAGCTTCACATGGCCTTCTGCTGAGGTATCCTTGGTTCGGGCGTTGAAAACAACGGAATCCGCTTCCAGGGTTTTTTCAAGGTGCTGAATCACCACATGACCCGACGCCCTGTATTCTCTGGTTTTGGAATTGTAGGACACTTCCTCTGCGCTCATTCGCCAGGGAGTGAGGGAATCGGTCTTAAATTGAACCTCGTATTTTTTCCCGTCGGCCAGAACGGGGTTCATAACCCCGAATCCCGACAAAATCACAAGGCTGAATCCAATGATGAGGGGAGCACAAAATAACGGGGGGCACAGGCGATTGCCGTAAAAGGAAAAACATGTCCGAAACCTTCTGGTGATCCTTCTTTTCATCCTGTCCGCACACCCTGTTTTACCGTTCAGCAGCAAAAACCCTTATTCAGTCTTATTCAGCCTGAATAACCGCTTGATCTGTCTAAAGAAATTGATTATAAAATCATACGGACACCCGGAAAAACGGTTTTCAAAATATCCGTTTGAATTGTTTTCAAGTTAGGATATGATATCCTTTTTTGAAATAACACAATCAAGGGCTTTATTAAATGAAAATATTGTTGACCAATGACGACGGGGTTCATGCCCCCGGACTTCGAGCCCTTTGCCGTCAATTCGCCCCGCACCACGAGGTGATGATTGTTGCTCCGGATCGCGAACGCAGCGCCGTGGGTCACGGCATCACCCTGCACATGCCCCTGCGGGTGACGGACGTTCATATTCAGGAGGGAATCCGAGCCATGGCCGTGGACGGAACCCCTGCGGATTGCATCAAATTAAGCGTTCTGGAACTTTTGGACTCAAAACCGGATCTGGTCATTTCCGGCATTAACCCCGGAGCCAATGTGGGGGTGAACATCAATTATTCCGGCACCGTGGCGGCGGCCAAGGAGGCCACCCTATACGGCATTGCCTCCATCGCAGTGTCCATTCAAGGTACCCGGTGCGACCATTACGACCAAGCCGCTGAATTCATTGGCCGGTTGAGCGGGGAAGTGGTTGAAAAGGGACTTCCTTCGGGAACATTTTTAAACGTCAATATCCCCAATCTGCCTATGGGCCAAATGGCCGGGGTTCGTTTTGCCCGGCAAGGCATTGATTTTTTCTCCGAATATATCAATAAACGAACGGACCCCAGGGACCGGGTTTACTACTGGCATGGCTGCGAGCCGGAGTTTGATTTCGGGAGCCCGGACATTGACGGCCAGGCCATCTGTGAGAACTATATCTCCATCACCCCCATCAAATGCGATATGACGGATTACGGTCTGCTGGAGAATCTGAAAACATGGAAAATTTCAAACCTTTATAAATTCAAATCATGAAAAAAACATTCATCAAAGAGATTAAGGCCGGGGATTTTGTAGACGAGGTTTTTGTTTTATCCGAAAAAAATCTCTCCCAGAAAAAAGACGGCAAGAACTACTTGAATATCACTGTTGCCGACAAGACCGGCACCCTCAAAGGGGTCATGTGGGACCATGTGGATCAGCTTCCCCCGGATCTTTCCTCTGGAAATGTGGTGGAAATCAAGGGCAATGTGTCCGAATACCGGGGAAATCTCCAGCTGGTTGTGAAATCCATGGCCCCCGTGAACGTCGCCGATCTTGACCCTTCGGATTTTCTTCCCGTGACCCCGAGGGATGTGGATCAGATGTTCCAGCGGTTGCTCCAGGTTTCGGGTTCCCTTCAATCGGAACCCCTCAAGCGGCTCATGGATGCTTTCTGGTCGGACGGGGATTTTGTCAAGCAATTCAAAAAAGCCCCTGCGGCAAAAATGATGCACCATCCCTATGTGGGAGGGCTTTTGGAACACACCCTTTCCACCACCCTGCTTGCAGACAAGGTGGCGGCCCACTACAGCGGGGTGGACCGGGACCTCCTTCTTGCAGGCGCCATGCTCCATGATATCGGCAAAACCCGGGAACTGGGTTATGGAGGACTCTCCATTGATTATTCGGATGAGGGCCGCCTGTTAAGCCATATCGTCATCGGGGCACTCATGCTCAGGGAAAAAATCAATGGTATTCAAAATTTCCCCGAAGACCTTGCGGTTCTGATGGAGCATATGATCATCAGCCACCATGGAACCCGGGAATTCGGATCCCCGGAACCACCCAAAACCATTGAAGCCATTTTGCTTAATTATGTGGATGAAATCGACGCCAAGGTGAAAAGTGTTCGGGAGTTCATGGACTCGGAAGACCCTTCGGAAAATTGGACCTCCTATCACCGAACCCTGGAGCGCCATTTTTTCATAAAAAATCACAGAAAAAAACCGGAAGGACCCTCACTCAAATGAGATTTATTACCCTGGAAGGCATCGAAGGGTCCGGAAAAACCACCCAGATTCAACACGTTCTGGAGCATCTATCCCATCAGGGACACAAATGCATGCTCACCCGGGAACCCGGAGGCACGAAAATCGGGGAAAAAATCCGGGCCATCCTTCTGGACGGGAAAAACCATGATCTGGTTCCGGTTGCCGAACTGCTCCTTTACATGGCCGACCGGGCCCAGCATCTCAGCAACGTCGTGAAGCCCGGGCTTGCGGCCGGAAAAACCGTGATCTGCGACCGGTATTTTGATGCCACCCTGGTGTACCAGGGGTACGCCAGGGGATTGAGCGTGGATTTGATTAATAATCTCCATAGCCTGGTGTTTGACGATTTCAAACCGGATTTAACCCTTTTGTTGGATCTTTCTCCGGAACTGGGACTCAAAAGGGCCTGGAACGCCATTGATGCCGGGGACCGCGTATCCCATGAAACCCGGTTTGAATCTGAAAAACTGGATTTTCACCGGAAAGTTCGGGAAGGCTACCTTGCCCTTGCAGCCTTGGAACCTGAAAGATTCCGAATCATTGATGCAAGTCGCTGTGAAACAGACGTCCGGCAGGACATACTCAGGAACCTGACCCCATGAAATCTTCCATTCTCGAAACCATCGGAAACACGCCCCTGGTGAAGATTCACCGGCTTTTTTCAAAACCCGGTGTGGACATCTTCGCCAAACCTGAATATTTCAACCCCGGAGGCTCCATCAAAGACCGGGCAGCCCTGAAAATGATTGAGGAAGGGGAAAAGACCGGGAAGCTCACCAAGGACAAAACCGTGATTGAAGCCACCAGCGGCAATACGGGCATCGGCCTTGCCCTGGTCTGTGCGGTGAAGGGCTATAAACTTCTCTGTGTCATGTCGGAATACGCCAGCATGGAAAGGCAGAAAATTTTAAAAGCCCGGGGGGCAGACATTCTGCTCACCCCCGGACATCTGGGCACGGATGGGGCCATCGAGGAGGTGTACCGGTTGAACCGGGAAAACCCCGATGCCTATTTCATGACCGACCAATTCAACAATGACGCCAACTGGCAGGCCCATTTCGAAGGCACTTCAAAAGAAATCTGGGACCAGACCGGGGGCCGTATCACCTGCCTGGTGGCCACCCTGGGAACCTCCGGCACGGTCATGGGCCTATCCAGAGGCCTTAAAGCCTTCAATCCCGCCATTCAAATTGTGGCCGTGGAGCCCTACCTCGGACATAAAATCCAGGGGCTCAAGAATATGAAAGAAGCCTATGTCCCTGAAATCTATGACAAGTCCATTATAGATGTAAAAGTCAATGTGGAGGATGAAAAGGCCTACGACATGGCTCGACGCCTGGCCAAGGAAGAAGGACTTCTGGTGGGGATGAGCAGCGGAGCCGCCATGGTGGAAGCCCTGAACCAGGCGGAACAGATGACGGAAGGGTTGATCGTGGTGATCCTGCCGGACGGGGGCGAGCGGTATCTCAGCACGCCGCTTTTTGATGTGAAGGAAACCGTGGGCCTTACGCTGTTCAACACCATGGGCCGGACCAAGGAAATGTTTGTTCCCGCAAAGCCCGGAACCGTCTCCATGTATTCCTGCGGTCCCACAGCCCATGACCGAATGACCCTCGGGGAGTGCAGGCGATTTGTGTTCTCCGATCTGCTGGTGCGGTATCTGGAATACCGTGGGTTTTCCGTCAAACATGTGATGAACATCACGGACCTGGATGACAAGACCATTGAAGGCTCCGAAAAGGCAGGCATGGATCTCAAGACATTCACCCAAAAACATATTGACGCCTTCATGGAGGATGCGGCCCTTCTGGGAATCAAAAAGGCCGACCATTATCCCAGGGCGGGAGATCATGTGGAGGACATGGCCGCGCTTGCGGAAAAATTGGTTCAAAAGGGATTTGCCTACGAGAAGCTTCGGTCCCTCTATTTTGACATTTCAAGGTTCTCCCGGTACGGCTATCTGTCCAATGTGGATCTCAACAAAATCCGGCTCGGGGCCACGGTGGATCTGGATGAGTATGAAAAGGACAATCCAAGGGATTTCACCTTGTTCAAGCGGGCCAAGCTCTCCGAGCTGCGCCGGGGAATATTCGCCTCCACCCAATGGGGAAATGTGAGACCCTCCTGGCATATTCAATGTGCGGCCATGGCCATGAAATACCTGGGGGAAACCTATGACATTCATGCGAGCAGCCGGGAGCTGGTTTTTCCCCATCATGAAAACGAGATCGCCATTTCCCAGGCCGTCACCGGCAAAACACCGGCAAAATACTGGGTCCATTGCGACCGAGTCCTGGTGGACGGCAAAAAAATGGATGAAGAGGAGGCCCGTATCACTCTGCCGGATCTTCTTGCCCCGGGGTTTACCGGAAAGGAAATCCGGTTCTGGCTGGTTTCCGCCCATTACCGGAAAACCATCACTTTCTCTGTGGAAAGGCTGGAAAACGCCAGACGGGGATTGAATCGAATTGACCGGCTGATTCAAAGCCTTATGAGGGTGGAAGGCAACAGACCGTCCCACCCGGAAACCGATCAGCTTTTATATGATATTCGCAACGGCTTTGTTTCCGCCATGGATGATGATTTGAATATCGCCAATGCCCTGGCGGCCATTTACAAATCCATGCACCGAATCAACCAGTTGGTGGCTGATAACGGGTTGAATCCGGGGGATGCCAGCAAAATGGTGGATGCATTCCGGCAGATTGACGGAGTTTTGCAGGTGATGGATTTCAACCCCAAGCCGGAAGACCCGGTAGTTCAGGCCTTGATCCTTCAAAGGGAAATTGCCCGGGAGGAAAAAAACTGGGCTCTGGCGGACCGGATTCGGGAGCAGTTAACCGCCCAAGGCATTATATTGCAGGATAAAAAATAAGGAAAGAAAATGCAACCCGTATACTTCCCCTTGACCTATCTGTCCAAAAAAGCAGCTCGAAAGGCGGCTTCCTGTTTCTCAAACACGGTGGTTTATCAGGCTTTAAAAAGCTCCACTGACCCGAAAAGTTTTGAGGGACTGGAAACCGTTGCCCCGGTTTCGGGGGATGAAGAAAGCCTTTTGAAGGCAATTCAATCCTACAAGTCCTGGGCTGAACTTCACCAGGGAGAATCCCTGGTGGATTTGAAAGCCAGAATGGATGAGATCCCATTTTACAGCGACCAGTCCATTTCCAAAATCAAAACAGACATTCAAAAAAGATCCCGGCATTTAAGCGAACCTGATCCGAAGGAAACCAAAACTCCTGAACAGGCCCTTTTCACCGCAAGGCTGTTTCTGGCCATGGCCCATGAACATGATGCCGGCGAGAATCAAATCCAAAACGACCTTGAGGGGCTGGGAACCCTGGAGAACAAGCTTTTCCACGAATTAAAAGGGGAAACGGAGGATTTTGATGAAGGCCTGAAATTCGCCCAAGCCATTAAAAGCCCCATGTCGGCTGACCCTGCAGAAGATTATCTGGTGGAGCAGAGGATTTCAGCCTGGGCCAGGCTGGCCCTTGCAGATTCCAGACGATCCTTTGTCTATATCACCACAAGCCGAACGGCTCTGGACTCCCTGGCAGATGTCGGGAGGGTGAAGGCGGAGCCATTGATAAGCATTGAGGGAATTCCTCTAACCAACGGCGAAAAACTTGAGCCATGGAAGCAGGACCTCATGAAGGTTCTGGAAGATTATGCCCTGAATCCCACCCCCTCAGCAACCCTTGTTCCGCCGCCCTTGCCGATGATCCAGGCCGAGGATACGGTCACCCTGACCGTCCACACGGCACTGGAAACCAACCCGGAACGTTTTTTAAACCAACTTGCCGGGGTTAAAGAAAGCACCCTGAACCGGGAAAATTCCCCGTACCATCAGACCCTGGTCTGTCTGGTGAGCTGATTCCAAAAGCCCGGGTCAAGCCAAAGCCCGGGCCAGGTTTTTTCCCGAGGCATAGGCCTCCTCAAGGAATTCCGGGTGTTGAAGAATATCCCCCTCAAAATCCAGACCCCGGAACACCACGGGGTCCAACAGCTCCATATCCAGAACATCGAAAAAATACCGAACGGTCAACACCGCCCCGTCAAAAAGCTTTTTTCCTTTGGTGGCCCCCACGGAAAGAAAGAGTCCTTTTCGTTTAAAATTTTTCTGGCCCGGCGGAGTATTTTCAATCCAGTATTTTTTTACCCAAAGGGACTGGCACCGATCGATGAGGATTTTCGTGTGGGCACTCACGGAGTAGAAGAAAATCGGGGAAGCCAGGATCAGGCCTTGGCAGGCCATAAGTTTGTCGTATACCTGCTGAAAATCGTCTTTGATGACGCACCGCCCGTCTTTCTTGCACCCGTAAATCTCCAGGCAGGGGCTCATCTTCAGGTCCCTCAGGACGATTTCCTCCACATCCGCTCCTTCATCCCGGGCACCCTTCACCGCCTGCTTCATCAATTCCGCTGTATTGCCTTTTCGCCTGGGGCTTCCGTAAATGGCAAGAATACTCATTCAAGTCTTCTCCTTTCTTATTATGTCGGAAGTTTTCCCAGGCTTATATCACACGTTAAGATTCTGCGCCATAAATCATCAGGGCCATATCGTCCACCATCCGCTTCATTTCCTTGGATTGTTCGCTGAGGTCATCGGAAGCAACTGCGGATTGCTCTGCTCCGAAGGCGTTTTCTTGAACAATGTTGCCCAACTCACAAATATTCACCTGAATCTGCTCAATGCCGTTGGATTGCTCTCTGGAAGCGGTTGCGATTTCAGAAATCAGCTCCTTTATCTGACCGACACTCTGGGAAACCCGTGTGAACCCCTCGTTGGTTTGGGAAACCATCTCAAATCCATCTTTAATTTTCTTGACGGTGCCTTCAATCATGATGGAAGTATTTTTGGCGGCCTCTGCTGCCCGGATGGCCAGGTTCCGCACTTCATCAGCCACCACTGCAAAACCCGCCCCGGATTCCCCTGCTCGGGCCGCTTCAACCGCAGCGTTCAAGGCCAGAAGATTGGTCTGAAAGGCAATTTCATCAATGGTTTTGATGATTTTACCGGTTTCCTGGCTGGTTCTGGAGATGTCCTCCATGGCGAAATATAGGTTTTTCATGACTTGATCCGCCTGGAGGACCATGGCGGTTGAATCCTCTAGTTTTTGATTCGCATCCATGGTATTCCGGGAGGTCATTTTAATGCTTGCGGTCATCTGCTCCATGGCTGCTGCAGACTCTTCAATGGAAAGGGCCTGCCTGGATGCTGCATCGGAAAGAACATGCCCTGAAAGGGCCAGTTTTTCAGAAGCCTTTGAAATATGGGCTGAGGAGGTATCCAATTGCATGATGGATACCTGAACATTTGAACAGATGCTGCGGGCAATGACAAGCCAGATCAGAATGGAAAGCACCATGGCCACTCCCGAGAGACTGGCCAGATAAGCAAAAGATTGCCGACTGAAAACGTTGATATTGTCTCTCAAGTCGTAAAGTTCGTCCTCATAGGTACTGGCACCGATGATCCAACCCCAGGGTTTAAAATAGGTGATTTTGGCTATTTTCATTCTGGCGGTTTCTTCACCCTGGTTTTTCCAGGGATAGCGGTATTCCATCACCTCATTATTCTGCAGCAAGACCGCTTTTTCACAGATATCCTTAATAAAAAACCTACCGTTGGAATCCCGGGACTGGGAGATGTCTTCTCCGTCCCTTGCCCCGCCTTTTGAGAGGATGTAATTGCCTGTGGCATCCAATACGTAAATGTAACCGGATTTTCCGATAATTTTTTCCAAGATTTGTTTTCGTATAAGGGACTGCTCATCCTGTGGCATACCCACATACAACATACCGATGATCTGTTCGGCCTGATCATAGATGGGTTCATAGGCGGTGATATACCAGTCATTGACTACAAAAGCTCTTCCGACAAACCGCTGGCCTTTCAACACGGAGCTGATCACGGCGTTGTCCGAACCGTCGGGGTTGACGGCCGGGATGAAAGTGCCCACCGCTCTTTGATTGTTTGTATTCATCACATTGGTTGAAACCCGAAGCATATCCCCTTTATCATTGATTCTCTGGAACAGGGTACATGTGCCTCCGATGAGGTTTTTCACATGATCCACCACTTCAAATTGAAGGTCGGATTTGCCCTCAGGCAATATGTCTGCCTGGCCAATTTTCATTTTCTTCAAAGACTCTATGGATTTTTCATTGGTGAATTGGTTTAGAATGGTCCAATCCGCAGTATCATCGGACAAGGAGATTTCACCGGCTCCGGCTAATATTTCCCGGGCAACTTTCAATCCTGAAATCACATGGGACTGGACAGTTTTATTCCGGGAATCACAAAGGGAGTAAATACCGGTCACCATTTCAGCCAGGTTGGCGTCGGATTGCTTCAAGGATGTTTCGGTTGCCAGATTATTGATTTGGCTCATTTTCAAGGCGGAAACAAAACAGACTGCCATTAAAGGAAAAATCAGAAGGGTTACCCCTGTGATAATCAGTTTCGGTTTCAGACCCAATTTCTTCAGCATAATTAAACCTCCGCGATTCAGTAATAATAATGGTTATAAGCCAATGGCTTTTCAGATCAAATGGAATGCCTGCAAATTCACACGGTCTATTTTCCCTGTATCGGCAGCAGAGGAAAATGCTTTAATATTTAACGGAATTTTAATGAATTAGTGAGGATAATACTTTGAGTTGCGTTAAGGGACGGAAAGGCAGTGATCTAAGGGCGTTGGATCCATTCCATAATTTACTTTAGGATTCCGGCCTCTTTTTTTATGGCTGCCACATCCAGTTCCTCAATCCACCGGGGAAGATTTTCCACTCTCATGCATGGAATTTCCGGAGAATCGAGGAATACACCCCCAAGCCATAGGCAACGCTGGTGAACGCTTCGGATTGCTTGATCTTCTGTTCTCCGAACCTGGCTTCAAAAAGACTTTTGATCAAGGGGACATAGGAGCTGCCGCCCGTTAAAAATACCACATCGATATCCTGGCTGCCGAGGTTCGCGTCCTTCAATGCCTCCTCAACCTTGGTTTCGATCTGACGGACCTTTTCTTCAATGAAACCCTCGAATTCCTTTTGGCTCAACCCCTCATTGATGCTCATGCCATAATCGTTGAACCGTATTTTTGTTTCCATGCTTTCGGACAATTCACACTTGGCCTTTTCAATGGCCTGGAACAGCAAGTACCCGTAGTTTTTGTGAATGAGGTTTTCCAGATTTTCAATCCGGGTTTTGTCTTCACCCGATGCCAGATATTTCAATTCCTTGATGTTCTGCATGGTTTTTAAGGACCGCAAATGGGGAATCTGGTGCCAGCGTTTTAATTTGGACAGGGTGATGGTGGACAGCCCGAATCGGAAGTTCCCCATGAGGGAATTGACCTTAACGGTTTTTCCATAATAGTTGCACACCTTTTCCCACATGATATCCGAATCGAAAAGATCTCCTCCGATGTATATGCCGCCAACGGCCAGGATATCGGAGGACCGATCCTGCTTTTTCGCATTTTCTCTGCTGGATTTCATGATTGTAAAATCCGATGTGCCGCCGCCGAAATCACCCACAAGGACCAGTTTTTCATCGCTGGTTTTAAGATTATTTTCAAAAGACAAAGCTGCGGCAATGGGTTCCAGTTGAAGCGTGATGTTTTTAAACCCTGCGGATCTGGCCGCCGATACGAGCCTGTTTTCGGCGAGCTTGTCTTTTCGGGGATCTTCCGAAAACAGCACCGGTCTTCCCAGCACCACATCTTCAACGGAAGACTGGATGGTTTGCTCTCCGCGCTCCTTCATGCTCCTGAGAAGATACGCGATGAGTTCTTCCAGTTTATAGGTTTTATTCAATATCTCGGTCCGGGTGAAGGAGCTGTCCGGCAGAAAGGTTTTGATGGACTGTAAATACCGGCCTTCCCCGCCGGTGGCAATATACTCCTTCACCGCTTCATAGCCCACATAGGCCTTTCGATCGATCCCTTCCTTCATGAAATACAAAACCGATTTCAAGGAATTTTTAATGGGGCTATGGACGTCGATATCCAGAAGACGAACGTTATCGTCATCGCTTAAGGACAGCGCCGAATTGGATGTTCCGAAATCCAGGCCGAAGGATTTTTTCATTTTCAATTGGTCCTGATTTGAGCGATTTTCGAGTTTGCCGCAGATGCTGTGAAATCGGAAATCCCGTAGGGTTTCAAAATTTTAACATCAAAAAGATTTGAATTCCTATGATCATTAAACATTTCTCATGATCGAAATTTTGAAACGCTCAATTTAGGTTGATGTAAGAACAGCAGTAGTCGGTAAGGCTTTTTACCTTTAGACTGAATTTGGATTTGGCGGGCACTTCAAAGGCCTCTCCCCCTTTTACTTTTTTCCATCCTTCCGAGGCTGTTATGAGCACTTCAAGGTCCCCGGAGATGATTTCCATAATTTCTTTATCGTCCGTATTGAACTCATATTCACCGGGGAACATGATTCCCAGGGTCTTGCGCGAACCATCCGGAAAAACAACGGTTCGACTGGTGACCTTTCCATCAAAGTAAATATTAGCTTTTTTAATAATGGTTACATTCTTGAATTCCGACATCAATTTCTCCTCTCCATACGTATCGTTTTTAAATGCCGATCAACCAACAAATCATTGAACAGGTGCCAGGGCAATGATCCCTTGACCGGGTCAGGGATACCATCCTTTCCCCTTCAATAGACCGCGCACATAGCCTGCCTGGCCCACATGAAGGAATCCTTGCTGGATGACGCCTGCAATCCGGGTTGCGACATTGGCCACATTTTTCAAAGTCGGGCTATGGGTTTCCCTGTCCAGTTCCTTTTCCGTCAATCGATGGTGGATGTATTGTTCTATCCTCTTCAATATGGCATGGTGGTAATCCATCAAGACCTTGCTGGCTGTTGATTTAAAAGCCTTTGCCTGTTCCGTTGTATGCCCGACACCGGTTTCCCCGGCATCCGGAGCACGGTTGAACTTGGCATGCCATTGGTCCGCAATCCACAGTTGTTCTTCACCCATCAGTTCGGACATGTTTCTGTCATGGGAGCGGGTGAGGTGCCACGCCAGCCATCCGATGCTGTTACAATCAGGGGCGGGTTGGTGATTGAGATCGTCAACCGTGAGATCATTAAGGACCTGTCCCAATTCCCGCTCTATCCTCAGGAATTCTTCCATAACCAACTGTTGCCATTTCATAACCGGGTCTCCTGTGCTTTCCTATGAAAAAATCGTATATAGTGTCCATCCAGAAACGAGAAAATTTGTTCAAGCTTTAATCATCAGTCCACACACCCATTCCAATTTCCGGCTTAGCTTTCCAGGATCTTGGCGATTTGCTCCTTTCGGTCTTTGTCTAAAAGGAAGGTTTGAATGTCGTCATGCAAACCTCCAGTTTAAAGAATTGCTTGATATACTTCAGGCTCTCCCGTTAATAATAATCCCGCAAAGGAAGGGTATCAGCGAATATATAGAGTTGCGATTTTAAACCGATCAGGTGTTTTTGATGCCGGGTTCACCAGGAAATTAATGCGCGGGTTGCAAGAATAGATCGCTTCCCTGGATTCGCAAACAGACTGCAGGCTTTCACCCAGGGTTTTCCAAAGTTGCATCTGCTTTGTATTTTGTGTGCGTCCACAATGTATCTAAAAGAGGGCATTTTGGCAATAAACAAATGGTGATAGGCCCGAGCCAGGGCTTCCAATGCCATCTAAAAAAACCAAGAACCACTTATCCACATTCCTTTAAGCGCGCATGTCAGGCGGCAAACGTCTTCCGTCTCGCCAAATAGATGGGTGAAACCATATTTTTTTCCACCCTGCCTCCAAACTGTCTTTCCGCAACCTCCATAAGCTGATCCAGGATGGACTTTCGTTGTTCTTCCGGCAAGCGGTTGATGGAGGAGAAGGTTGCGTAGAGAGCCCCGACCTGTTCCGTGTTCAATACCAACGTCCAGGGGTATGCCCTGTATTCGGGGGTTTCAAATTGCCCCGTGCCGGCAAAATCCCGAAGTCGCGCGGGAATGGCAAGCGCAAAGGGAACCGTATCGGGTTCGCCTGATGGGCTGATGGCCAACGGGCGCAGAATCGTCCGGGTGGCATCGTGAAAGGGATCTTCACGCTCCGTATCCCCGAACTGGTTCCACCATATGGCAACATGGCCGCCAGGTTTGAGGACCCTGGCGATTTTCGCAAGACCGATGGCGGGCTGAATCCAATGAAACGAAGTTGCCGCAGCGACAAGGTCATAATGACCAACCGGCAGCTCGGCCTCTTCGAAAGAACCTTCCATGCAACAGATCTCTGCCTTGGACCCTGCCGATAGGGATGCCAATAGCTGCCCGAATCCCGGGTCCGGCTCGATGATAGTCAAGGGATGTGCGCCAAGGTCTAAAAGACGACGCGTAGCCAACCCGTTGCCCGCACCGATCTCAAGTGTCGCGGTATCGGCGTGCAGCGCACCGGTGGTCAGAAGAAATTCATAGATTTGCTCCGGATAGGGCGGGCGAATCTCGTTGTAATTGTTCGGGTCAGCCCCGAAGAGCCCTCGGCCTTCTTTCCTGTCGATGATTTCGGGCATGCTTTGC
>VMSV01000220.1 GCA_013791935.1 Desulfobacteraceae bacterium
CCACGCCGGGTTCAGCAATGGCCATGAGGTTATCCGTGTCAATTTTTAAAATCCGATTCATTCTTGAGGTAACCAACACCAAGCCGCCGTTAACAGGAAGAGAGCCTCCCGTTAATCCGGAACCGGTGCCCCGGGCCGTCACACAAAATTCGTATTCCTGGGCCAATTTTAAAATGGAAGAGATTTCTTCTGTACTTTCGGGGAATACCACGCAGTCGGGCAAAAATACTATGGCTGTGGCATCAAACGAATGGGCGGCAAGATCTTCCTTGTTTGCGCTGCAATAATCCGGGCCGACAATGGCTTTAATCTTTTTGATGACTGCCGGAGAGAGTACTTTCAATCCTTTGATGTACCCATTAAATTTTACCGGATTCAAGTTTTTCGCAAAGGAAAATGACCTGCTTTTTTAAATCCGGGTTTTGTTTTACTTCTTTTTCAATATAATTAATGGCATGAAGGGCTGTGGCATGATAACGATTGAAACTCTTTCCAATGGTCTGAAGAGGGGAATCGGTATATTTGCGGGACAAGTAAATGGCAATCTGCCTGGGGCGCGTATAACATTGCTTCCTGGAATTGGACATCACATCCATGAGGGAGATGGAATAATGTTTGCAAACCAGTTTTTTGATGGTTTCGATGGTAATACTTTTTCTAATTCGAACAATATTCTTAACTACACTTTCCGCCAGTTTCAAATCAATGGAAGACCCCAACAAAGAAGCCTTGGCAACAACCCCCGTCAGGCCGCTTTCAAGCTGCCGGACATCTTCCGTCAATTCACTGGCCAGATATTCAATGATGTCTTCCGGAATATAATAGCCCATCAACTGAGACTTTTTCTGCAAAATACGAACTCTGGTTCTATAACAGGGGGCTTCTATATTGGTAATGATACTGCTTGAAAAATGGGACCTTAACTTATCATTGAGTTTCGGAATATCCGCCGGTGAGAAGCAGCTTGAAAAGATGACTTTCTTGTCCATGGAAAATAAAAAATCCAGGGATAAAGACAATTCATCCTGGGTTCGATCTTTGCCGCTTAAATATTGAACATCCTCAAGTAAGAGGACATCACACCCGTCCCGATATTTCTGCTTGAATTTGTCGGTTTCGTTGGTCTTGATGCCTTGAACCATCTCATTCATAAAATCTTCGGCAGTAATGTAATACACCTTCTCGTTCGGAAATTTATTGAGGATATGATGACCAACAGCCTGTGACAAATGGCTTTTACCCATACCGGTCTTGGACAGGAGAAGAATGGATTGCTGCCTGGCCAACTTGTTTGAGGCCATGGAAAGGGCTGCCGAATAGGCGAAATCATTATTGCTGCTTACAACAAACTGGTCGAAGGTGAAATCTCTTCTCAGCTGACGGCCATAGAAGGAAGGAATATTCATGGTAGGCAACTGCAATTGTTGATTATTTTTAATACTTTTATCGATGCTGCAATGGTTTTTTTCCACTTTCTTGATTTGAAAATCTATTCTGCAAGGGGCGTTAATCGCTGATGCCATCTCGAACTTGATCATGTCCATATACTGCTCATGAATCTTCTTCTTATAAAAGGCATTCGGACAGGATAGGACCATGCAGTTATCATTGAATTCGAGAAACTGGATCGGTTCGATCCATATATGATAATTGTGGGTGGGAATGCGTTCCTTTAAGACATCCTTGACATTGTTCCATACCGCTTGCATTTTAGAAGTCCCTATTCAAAAAAATAATAATCCCTTTATGATCAGTTGCTTCGGTAGAATCACATTGAAATCAATCGAAAAATTTAATTATGGAAGGTTGTTTCCAGATTTTGATTAGATATTTAAAAGACTGGAGGATCTTTATGGGATTGCCTGATGATTGTCAAACCGAAAAAAAACGATTTTCCAAGTATTGAAAAGAAAGTTATCAACAATTTGTATCTATTTGATTTATTAATATTATAAATCAATCAATTTTTAAATCGCCTTAAACATGCAGGTTTTTGAAATAGCATTTTTTATAAGCAATTTAAGCAGATCCGGGACTCATCTAAAATATTAGACACCATTGATATCTCTTATTATCGTCTATTTTCTATTATTTTCTTCTTATTTTGATTTGATTGACGCTCATTTTCACATTTTTCTAACAAGCCAGATTTACATTGAATTTTCAAATCTATTGAAAAATTTATCTCCGAAGGTATAATCAGGCTATGTCTTCATCGAACCAACGGATAAAAATGATTTGTTGTTAAATCAACAAAGGGTTGATCTTTAATCTGCGCCGAGCGCCAAGTCTGGAATACCTATGGATGAATTGATAAACAAGATCGTGATACGAGGGGCGAGGCAACACAACCTCAAAAACATTAATATCGAAATCCCTAAGAATAAACTCATCGTCATCACAGGCCTGTCCGGGTCCGGGAAATCAACCCTTGCTTTTGATACCTTGTACGCTGAAGGCCAGCGAAGGTATGTGGAATCCCTATCCACCTATGCCAGACAGTTTCTTGAAAGAATGGAAAAGCCGGATGTGGACATCATTGAAGGTCTCTCCCCGGCCATTGCCATTGAGCAAAAAACATCAGGTCAAAACCCGAGATCCACAGTAGGAACGGTTACTGAAATCTATGATTATTTAAGACTCCTTTTTGCGAGAATCGGGATTCCCCACTGCCACCAATGCGGAGGTCCCATTCAAAAGCAATCTCTGGATCAGATGATGGACGGAATCCTCAGCCTTCCTGAAAACAGCCGGGTTCTTGTCATCGCCCCGGTGATATCCCAACAGAAAGGCGACCACGAAATACTGCTAAAAAGGCTCAGAAGGGAAGGATTTGCGCGTCTTCGAATCGATGGAGAAATCAAGGAAATCGAAACCGTCCTCAAACTGGACAAGAGAAAACCCCATGATATCGAAGTGATCATTGATCGGCTGGTCATCCGACAAACCATCAAAAACAGATTGGCAGACTCCCTGGAGCTGGCCATGGGCCAATCGGACGGCACGGTAAAAGTGGATGTTTTGGGACAGGACATGGACGAAATATCGCAAACCATCCTTTTTTCCGAAAAAGCGGTTTGCACGTTGTGCAACATCAGTTATCCCGAATTCAACCCCTCCAGTTTTTCCTTTAATTCACCCCGGGGAGCCTGTCCCCATTGCAAAGGATTGGGAACCGTCAGCCAATTCGACCCTGAACTCATTGTTCCAAACCCCGAACTCTCCTTAAGAGAAGGGGCTATCGCCGCATGGGCCAATCGAAAGAGCGTCAATTTTTATGAATTTATGGAAAGTCTTGCCTCCCATTACCAGGCGGATATTTTTACTCCCTTTAACAAATTGCCCGATAATTTGAAGAAAACACTTCTCTTCGGGTCGGGATCAGAAGTTATTACCTTTTATATGGAAAAACCCGGGAAACAAAATTATTATAAAAAACCTTTTGAAGGTATCATTCCTATTCTGGAACGCAGGTATCTTGAAAGCTCCTCACATCAGGCAAGAGAAGACATTCGCCAATTTATGAATTTCACCCGGTGCTCCGAATGCGGTGGGGAAAGATTGAATCAGGCCAGCCGGAATGTTCAAATTCAAGGCATGACCATTGCCGCCATAACAAGGCTGACCATCGATCAGGCCTTCATCCGACTCAAGTCCTTAACCCTTGAAGAGAAAGAAACCAAAATAGCTGCGCGGATTCTCAATGAAATCACCCATCGCCTGGAATTTTTAGAAAATGTCGGTTTGCCTTATCTCACATTGGATCGCCCTGCCAACACCCTTTCCGGGGGCGAAAACCAGAGAATCCGTCTTGCCACCCAAATCGGGGCTAAACTTTCAGGGATTCTTTATGTGTTGGATGAACCCAGCATCGGACTCCACCAGAAGGACAACCAAAAGCTCCTGGTCGCCCTCAAACAGATGAGAGACCTGTCCAATACGGTCCTGGTTGTGGAACACGATGAGGACACCATCATGAGCTCGGACTTTGTCATCGATATGGGGCCGGGAGCAGGAATTCATGGTGGAGAAATTGTATTTAAAGGCACCCCCGGGGAATTGATGACAAGCCATTCCTCCCTCACAGGCCAGTATCTTTCCGGTAGAAGGCGGATAGAGGTACCGAAGCATCGTCGCGCATTTTCAAAAAACAGACTCTCCATCATCCATGCGCACCAAAACAATCTAAAGCATTTGGATATTGAATTTCCACTGGGGTGTTTCACCTGTGTGACGGGGGTTTCAGGGTCCGGAAAATCCAGCCTGGTGATTGAGACCCTGTATCATGCCCTGGAACAGAAACTTCACCATACGAGGATTATTCCGGGTCGGCATGAAGAACTTCTGGGCTATGAGTTCATTGATAAGGTGGTTAATATCGACCAATCCGCCATCGGGAAAACCCCAAGGTCCAACCCCGGAACCTATGTTGGCCTGTTTTCTTTTATTCGAGAGCTATTCTCAAGGACGCCGGAGGCCCGAATGAGAGGATATGGGCCCGGTCGCTTCAGCTTTAATGTGAAGGGTGGAAGATGTGAAGCCTGCGAAGGAGATGGTATCGTAAAAATCGAAATGCATTTTCTTCCGGATGTCTATGTTTCCTGCGATGTATGCCGGGGCAAACGATATAACCGGGAAACCCTGGAGATCCGGTACAAGGGGAAAAACATCGCCGACATTCTGGATATGACCATCCATGACGCTTATGATTTTTTTGGAAATATTGAAAAAATAAGAGTAAAACTCGAAACCTTGATGGATGTGGGACTGGGCTATGTTCATCTGGGACAGTCGGGAACTACCCTTTCCGGAGGGGAAGCCCAGCGGGTAAAATTGTCCCGGGAGCTCAGCAAAAGAGAAACCGGGAAAACGGTTTATATTCTGGACGAGCCCACCACTGGACTTCACATGGAGGACATAAAAAAACTGCTCTCCGTACTAAACCGGCTGGTGGATAGCGGCAATACCGTAATTGTGATTGAACACAATCTTGATGTCATCAAAACCGCCGATTATGTGATTGATCTGGGACCGGATGGGGGTGACAGAGGGGGAACCCTGGTGGCCAGTGGAACGCCTGAAGAAGTCGCTGAAGTCGAAACCTCTTATACGGGTCAGTATTTAAAAAAAGTGCTTGATAAAAAATAAAGGCCCTGACGGAATTCCATCCGCCAAGACCTTTATTTTAAAAACCTGCACTTTGGCACTTTGCTTTTATTTAGCAAACAGTTCTGCGATGGCAGCAGCCTGGGGATGTGCGTAGATTAAGATCAACGACACAACCAGTGCATAGATACAAAGAGATTCGATCATAGCAAGACCGATCAACATGGTAACCGTCACTTTTGCTGAAGACTCGGGGTTTCTTGCAACGCCTTCAACAGCAGCCTTAAGACCCATGCCCTGTCCGATACCGCAGCCAAAAGCCGCGATGGCAATACCAAAACCTGCAGCGGTTACGCTGGCGATAAAAAATTGTAATGCTTCCATGCTCCGTACTCCTTCCTTTTAGTGATTTAGTTAATACGTGGCTTCTTCCTTGCCTTCCCAATTAGGCAATAATTCATAAAAACAATGAAATTCTTTTTAATGAGCGTGCTCCATGGCGCCTGAAAAATACATCATGGATAGCATAAAAAACACAAAGGCCTGAACCACGGCCACCAGAATACCCAAGGTCATGATGGGCAGGGGCAACAAAAACATCCCTCCCAAAGAGAATAGAATACCCAAAACCAGTTCGTGGCCCATCATATTTCCGAAAAGACGAAAGGTCAGTGACAGCACCCTCGCAGAATGGCCAATCAGTTCAATAATTAAGAAAAGGGGAGACATCCACCACACCGCCCCCATAAAATGTTTGATGTAACCCACGCCATGATATTTGATGCCGATAAGATGGGTCATTACAAAAACCACCAAGGCGCAGGACAGAGGCGTATTGATGTTGGAGGTGGGGGGGAAAAACCCGGGTAACAACCCGAAAAGATTACCAAGAAGGACATAGAGAAAAATCGTGGCCAGGATGGGGAAAAACAAGCGTCCCTCTTCCCCGATATTCTCCACAATGAAATCATCAAGCCCGGAAACCACAATTTCAAAAACATTTTGAACCTTTGAAGGGACCATGCTCATGCCCTTGGAGGCCAGGAATCCGAAAACAATTAAAACGGTCATGACCAGCCAGGAATAAACCACGTGGGGATAAGCACTGGCAAAATCACCCAGCCCGAAGAGTTCAAATAATTTCGTTAAAAATAAGTAGGGATGCTCCATCCTTAAACCGCCTCCTTGAATATAATTTTTGTTATTTCTAACATCGTTGCTAAAACGATACTGACCACTACGATCGAAAGCCCGACGATTAGTCCAAGGGGCTTAACGATGTGTTTTGAAATTAATAGAAAAATAATAATTCCGCTGACGCCGAACCGGATATAATATTTGGCCAACACCGCATGATGAGATGCAATGTTCGGCGGTGTGAATGCTTTCTTCAGGGTTCGGTATAACAGGTGAAAATTCACGGTAACAATCAACCCCCCGAAAATGATCCCCCTTGCAAACCCCGGGGAAGTCATCACGCCTCCGGCGATACTTGCTGCAAAAAACAAGAGCCAGTTGGCCCTTGTGACGAATTTGAGTAAACGCTGTTGAGTTTCCACGTTATTCTTTTTTACTGTTTTATGACCATCAATACTTTCTGATTTTCTTGATGGCCATGAGAACGTTGCGGAACCCGGCGATGATTCCCAGTCCTAAAAAAACAAGGGTCAGCCATGGGGTTGTGTTAAAACGGCGATCCAGGTATACGCCCAGGCCAAGACCGATAAATACGGAAAACGCCAGGGACAATCCCACAGTGCTATAATAAGCTATTTCTCGAATCCAGCGTTTTGATTCTCTATCCATTCCAAAGAACACCTTTTCTGATAAAGGGAAAAAGGATGACTTGACTTAAAACCCCCTATCACCACAGCACTTTTCAGACCCTGTACTGTTTGATAAAGCCATAGCCCTATCAAGAAAGACCGGACCCTAACACACGAATTTAAATGAGTCAATCCGAATTTATTCAATTCTTTCCAAAGAAATGTATATAATTTTTTCCCGACAAATCGCCTGAAATTCTAGAACCGAAAGTCTTTCAGGTTGAAAACAGGGCCATCTTTACAGACATGCACATATTGGTTTTCAGCCAGGGTATTTTTCATGGCACACCCGAGACAGGCTCCAAGACCACAGGCCATAATAGCTTCAAGGGACACCTGGCACGGAATTTTATATTGAAGGGCCATTTCGCCGATTTTCTTCAACATGGCCATGGGCCCGCAGGCGCAAATCATGTCCGGCGGGGTCTGCCTGATTTCGGTTTCCGCAAGATCGGTGACCAGTGCTTTTTGCCCAAGGGTTCCATCCTCGGTTGCCACACGAACATTCGGCAACACGGGTTTTAAATCCTCCATGAGCACGGCATCGGATATTGATCTTCCCCCAAAGAACAGCCTGATCTTATTCGTGTCAAAACCTTTGTCCAACAGCCTTAAAATCAGGAAATTCAAGGGCGCCATCCCGATACCTCCGGCGATGACATAAACCAACCCCGAATCAGGGGCGACACTGAATCCTTTTCCCAAGGGTCCTAGAATGGAAAGCAACTCCCCTTCCTTTATATAAGAGAGCCTGTCGGTTCCTTTTCCCACGACCCTGTAAAGCACTTCAATAGCTTGGGGTTTTGAGGGGCCTCCGAATGTTCGATAAATTGAAAACGGCCTTCTCAGCAAAGCATCGGCCAAACCCGGAATCTGAATCATGACAAATTGACCCGGTTGAACCTCATCCATTCCATACCCGGTTTCCAGACCGATTTTATAATAAGACGGCCCCACACATCGGTTATGGAGAACTCTCACTTTATTTAATTTCATGGAAATGAACCCTATCCATCCTTTGCCATCCGCCTATGCCCTAAACCGGTCATTGCTTTAAATCAAGCCGATGACCGCTGCAAGCCTGCCGGTCTGCCTATGTTTTCTGTAGGAAAAAAACTGCTCGGAATGGCATTTTGTGCAAATACCACTTCCATGAATATTTTTACCTGATACGCCCTCTTGGGTCAACTGGTCAATGGTTAAAGACCAGAAATCAAAATTTTCTGTTTTCGGATCTTTGTATTTCCAGAGGAACTCGGGAATCTCTTGCTGATAATTGAGGAATTCGCTGCAGCAGGGGCCCAGGGATGGGCCGATGCCTGCCTTGATGTCCGCAGGGTTACAATTGAATTTTTCTCGCATGAAAGCAACGGTTTTTCCGGCAATATTCAATACACTTCCCCGCCAGCCGCTATGAACCCCGGCAACGACTTTTTGAACCGGGTCAAGCAATAAAACCGGCTGGCAGTCCGCCACCTGGACCACGATATTTCTCCCCTGTTCCCTGGTGATGATGGCATCCCCTGTCCCATAAGGGCCGGGTAGATCACTTGACGTGGATGCATAATCCTCCAGAACCAGAATATGGTCTCCGTGAACCTGGTTCATGAAAACCAGATCTTTCCCGCCCACGCAGGAATGGATTCTCCTTCTGTTTTCAAGCACATGGTGGATGGAATCCCCGGTATTCAAACTGACATTCAATGCTTCATTGGGGGGAGCACTCACCCCCCCTATTCTTGAAAAAATCCCATGGCTCACAAAGGGAAATTCAAGAAAATGGGAAAATTGAAAATGCGGGATTTTAGAATTTCGGTTTGGAATCAATGGATTCATATTCTATTCAAAACCTTTTTCATGTTTACAAGGCCCTGGCCAAGGTTAACACATCCACCCTTAACACCCCGGCTTTTAACAACACCCGTGCGCATTCATTCAAGGTAGCGCCGGTGGTGAACACATCATCCACCAGAAGGACCCGTTTGGACGTCATGGATTCGGGGTCAAGGACCTCAAAAGCGCCTTGAATATTTTCCTCCCGCTGGATTCTTGAAAGCCCGGCCTGGGGTTCAGTGTGCCTTTTACGAACCAGCCCTTGATGGGTAATTAAAAAATCTTTAAAACCAATTTGTTCCAAATCCGGCCAGTTTCTAATCATGAGCCAGGACTGGTTGAACCCCCGGTGCCGGGCCTTTTTGCGGTGCAATGGCACCGGTAGAATCATATCAATTTCTCCGGGAGACCAGTTGTCCAGGAATGCTTTCTGGAGAAGCCTGCCCAAAGGCTCTGCCAGTTGATTTTTGTCTTTGTACTTGAAAGCCTGGATTAGGTTCATTAAGACCTTCTCGTAGGTTCCCACGGACCGGGCCTTACCGATATATGGGTTTCTCGGATTTTCAAGGCATGGGCCACAAATTCTATTTTTGCCCTCCCTGCTTTTGAAAAGGGTTCCACATTTCTCACAGAAGGGGGCGGAAAAAGGCACAAAGTCCGTGATACAGGAAGGACACAGGAAAGGGGCCATTTCATTGGAAAAAAACGCCGGAAAATCCTTTCCCGGCGTTTCCTCTTCATCCTTGCAAGACCTTTCCATGGAAAATGTTTTATCCCCCGGCAAAGAAAGAAAAGCCCTGCACACCATGCATTTGGGCGGATATATCGTTTGAAGAAAAACCTCCGCCACTTTCTTCAGAAAATATTCATGGCCCCTGAATGTTTTCAACAATAGCCCCGGCGAATTCGGAACATTTAACGGTCTTTGCCCCCTCAATCTGCCTGGCCAGATCATAGGTCACCACCCCGGATTTAATGGTGCGCCGTATCCCCTTCCAGATGAGGTCCGCAGCCTCGGTCCAGCCCATGTGGGTGAGCATCATTTCACCGGAAAGGATTACAGAGCCAGGATTCACTTTATCCTGGTTGGCGTATTTTGGCGCGGTTCCATGGGTGGCTTCAAATACCGCGCAGGCATCGCCGATATTGGCACCGGGGGCCATGCCCAAACCCCCCACTTGGGCGGCCAGGGCGTCGGAAATGTAATCTCCGTTCAAATTGGGAGTTGCAATCACGCTGTATTCTTCGGGCCGCAATAGAACCTGCTGAAACAGCATATCCGCAATGCGGTCTTTGATGATCACCTTCCCGGCAGGAGCAACGCCTTTGAATTTACCAAAAACCTCTTCCTCGGTCACCACGGCATCACGGAACCGTTCAAGGGCAACCTCATATCCCCATTTCGAAAACGCCCCTTCGGTAAATTTCATGATATTTCCTTTGTGCATGAGGGTCACCGAGGGGAGCCTGTTCTCCACAGCGTATTGAATGGCTTTGACCACCAGACGTTTTGTATTTGTTTCGCTGATGGGTTTAATGCCGATCCCCGAGTCCTTGGGAATCTTCACCTTCATTTTCTGTTCCAAAAAAGAGATGATTTCTCCCGCTTCGGAGCTTCCGGATTCCCACTCAATTCCCGCATAAACATCCTCGGTATTCTCCCTGAAAACAACCATGTCCACTTTTTCAGGAAATTTCATTGGAGAGGGCACGGATTCAATGTATTTGACGGGCCGGATACAGGCATACAGGTCCAATTCCTGACGAAGGGTTACATTCAAACTGCGGATCCCCTGGCCCACGGGTGTGGTTAACGGGCCTTTGATGGCCACCACGCACTCACGAATCCGGTCCAGGGTTTCCCCGGGAAGCCATTTTCCGTTTTTTGCAAAGGCTTTTTCCCCTGCCAACACTTCCGTCCATACAATGGCTCTATCCTTTCCATAGGCCGTCGCCACAGCGCTGTCCAAAACCAGCTTTGCAGCCCGCCAGATATCCGGTCCGGTCCCGTCGCCTTCAATAAAAGGGATGATGGGATGATCAGGGACGTTAAGTGATCCATCTGATTTTAAGGTGATATTTTTTCCATGTTCCATGATCGATTCTCCTGTAAAAGAATAGTAAACCCCTTTATAATCCGGGGTTGTTGCGCTGTCTGAATGCTTCGTAAAGGACTACCGCACCGGCAGCCGAAGCATTCAGGGAATTAAACAGAGCGACCTGTGGAATGAAAATCAATTCATCACAGGCTTTTTTGATCAGAGGCCGAATCCCCTTACCCTCACCGCCGATCACCAGGGCCGTGGGAACGGTTAAATCCATGCCGTAAACGGGGGTCCTGCCGTCCCTGTCCAACCCGAAGACCCACAGGTCGTTTTCCTTCATTTCCTTGATGGTGTTGACAAGGTTGGTAACCAAGCTCAAGCGAATGTGTTCCAATGCCCCGGCGGATGCCCTTGAAACAGCAGGGGTTGCCCCTGCCGATCGGTCTTTGGGAACAATCACATGATTGGCTCCGGCACACAGGGCGGTTCGAAGAATGGCGCCCAGATTCTGCGGGTCCTGGATCTGGTCCAGAATCAAGAACAGGGTGGGTTTCGTTTGGGAGTCCCTGCCCTCAAGATCCAATGGAGCATAGGGGTATGGACTAACTCTTGCGGCCACATTCTGGTGTTTATCCGATTGGGAAAGGGATCGGATTTCACCCGGAGAAATGGTTCTAACGGGAATTTTCTTTTCAAGGGCCAAAGAAAGCAGTGCGTCGTTTCTTTGGGAATCTCTGCCTTCTGCCATGAAGAGTTCAAAGATGCGCCTTCGTCCTGATTGGACCGCTTCAAAAACAGGGTGAATCCCGTATAATATTTCCGTTTCTCTGTTGGATTTCATCGCTGCCTTCGGAAGGATTCAATCAAATGGGTCAATTCGGCGATGGCCTCATCCAGGTCCCTGTTGATAATAATATGGCGGTAAAGATCCCTTTGGGTCATTTCCTCTTCCGCATTTCGCATTCGTTTTGCAATCACTTCCGGGCTGTCTGTACCCCTTGCCGTCATTCGGGTTTCCAGGGCCTCCCGTGAAGGTGGCATGATGAAAATAGCGACGCTCCGGGGGAATTCTTTCAGGATTTGAAGCGTGCCCTGGACATCAATATCCAATAGAATATCTTTCCCTTGGCTTAAAAGGGTTCTGATAAAGTCCGCATCCGTACCGTAATAATGGTCATGAACCTTCGCCCATTCCGCCCATTTACCTTGGTGGATGCCGGAAAGAAACTTTTCCTCGGTGACAAAAAAATAGTCCTTGCCGTTTTCTTCCCCTTTTCGCGGGGCCCTGGTTGTGGATGAGACGGAATATTTGATTTCAGGATACCGGGCTAAAACAGCCCGGCACAGGGTTGTTTTGCCGGCGCCTGAAGGGGCTGACAGAATGAACAGATTCCCTTTTTCCGTAGACCCATCCGAACTCCCGTCCATTGGATTTTTTAAAAGAAGCCCAGTTTTCTTCGTCATGGATGATCTTTCTCTTCGCTTTGAATATCCAGATATCTCTGGGAAACGGTTTCCGCCTGAATCGCCGAAAGGATCACATGATTGCTGTCCAGAACGATAATGGAACGGGTTCGCCTGCCATGGGTGGCATCCACCAACCGCTTGTCCTTTTTGGCCTCATCCTTAAGCCTTTTCATGGGGGCTGAGTTGGGCACCAGAATGGCCAGAACACGGTCCGCCACAAGGGTGCTGCCGAATCCGATATTCAATAGGGTTTTTTCACTCAATGTTCTGTACCTGCTCCCTTATTTTTTCAACTTCCGCTTTGGCGTCAACAATCAAGTGGGACAAATCCGCATCCCCTGATTTTGAGCCCATGGTGTTAAATTCCCGGTTGAATTCCTGCAGCAGAAAATTGAGTTTCCGGCCAGCCGCTTCCTGGTCTTTCATTAAAAACAGAAACTGAAGAATATGGCTTCTTGCCCTTGTAATCTCTTCGGAAATATCGCTTTTATCCGCCAGAATGGCCGCTTCCTGGGCAATTCGAGCCGGGTCTATTTCGGCAACGCTTTGGGTTAAAATTCCGATACGCTCTTTCAGACGATTTTGATAGATTAAGGGCAAATCCTTGGACCGGGCTTCTATTTCCTTGATGCAATCCTGAAGAAAATTCATCCGCTTTTCAAAATCATTTGCGATGAAGTCCCCCTCTTTTTTGCGCATCCGGTTTAAGGCATCCAGAGCCTCCTTCAGACAGTTTTCCAGAACCGGCCAGGCGGTTTCCGCAATATTCTCATCCACATCGCAAGGGGTTATCATCTCTCCTGCTTTTAAGACCATATCCAGCGTGAGGGTGTTTTCAAGTTTTAATTCCTGCCCCAGATCACTCAATGCCTGATGATAGGCTCTGGCCCGGGTCAAATTGACCTCAAAGCTTCCGGCATTGGGCGAGTCGTTTCTGATGGTGATTTTTAACTCAATCCGCCCCCGGGTTAATTTTTCTGCCACCAGCTTTTTAATTCGCTCTTCCAGGGATTGATACCCGTAGGGCATTTTCAGAGCAATATCCAGAAAACGACTGTTATAGGATTTGATTTCCGAACTGATGGTCAGTCCGCCTTCAGATCTTTCCTGAACAGAGTATGCGGTCATGCTGTATATCATGAATCGATTCCTTTTATTTTTTCGAATATTGTTTCGAGAGGCTTGTCGTTTTGCTTCAAATCCAGTTTGTATTTTTCCCGCACTTTTATAAGAAAGTTCTGAATATCAGGCTGGGCATAGTCAGGATAAGTCCAGGGAAGAACCTGATATTTTCCTTTTTCATATAATAAGGTCAAATCCGCGTAGATGCTTTTGCCGATATAAATGCGATGGCTATAATTTTTCCCGGTGGCCAGTACAAAGCGCTCCAGCAGAAGATAGCCGGGGTCCAAATTGGCCTGTCGGTTTCCGTTGCTCAGGTATTTTGATTCAATCCCGTTGGTTACGATTTTAATTTCTGCCAGATCCTCCTGACGGATCAGGGTTTTGAAGACCAGCATTCTTCGAAAAAGATGGAGGCCCATTTCATTTTCATAATAATTCGTATAATTGAAATCAAACCAGGGGCTGATCAAATCATGGCTTCCGAATGTCCCGGCCAGTTCATCCATGATGGCAGCCAGAAAGCTCTTGTCCTGAACGATGACCCCGATTACCAGCTTTGCGGGATTTGGCGGTTTGGGAATGCTCATTTGGCCAGGGGCTTGGCTTCCTCAATCAGCATGATGGGAATATCATCACGAATTTCATATAATAATTTGCATGGATTGCAGACCAATCCATTCTCTGATTCATTCAGAATAACATCCCCTTTACACTTGGGGCATGCCAGAATTTCCAGAAGCTCTTTGTTGATGGTCATATTCACTCCCCATGCATTGAACCAAATCAATGCCTTTTCCAATAAAAAGTTTTAATTGGCCACCTTTTTACACTAATTTTTCCTGAATATAAAGTTAAAAACTTTTCCCGTAAGAACCCCGGGACGGCCCGGGCAAAGCCGTTGCATTTCAGGACCGGATATCCTATAAGGCAAAAAAACGGACCCTTGTGAAAACCCGGCAGCCAGCATTATGGGAAAGGCTATATTTTGAATCTTCCGACCCGAATCATAAAAACTCTTATCAGCAACATACCGTTTCGATTTCTAAGGGGTATGGGGAATATCCTGGGATGGATCGCCTTTGCCATTGATAAAAGGCACCGTATGGTGGTGAAGCGAAACTTAAGGTTCATATTCCCCGGCTATTCCCATGAGAGGTTGAACCGTTTGGCCCTTCGGGTTTTTCAAAATACAGGCCTAACCTTTCTGGAAATCATTCAGCTTATCTTCTCGTCTGAAGATCAAATGCGTAAGCGGGTTGAAGTTCTTGACGCCGGAAATCATATTGAGGCATTGGAGCGTCATAGCAGATTAATCCTCATCTCCGCCCACCTCGGCAACTGGGAAGTCCCCCCTCTGTTCTGGGCCATGTATTTTAAAACGCCTCTTCTGGGGGTGGTCAGGCCTTTGGATTCCAAAAGGCTTAACCGGATCATGGTAAATTTCAGAACCCGCTACGGGAGCACCATAATCGCGAAAAAAAGCGCCTTGCAAAAACTCGCCAGAGGACTTCGGAAGCATCAGTCCATCGGCATGCTGATTGATCACGATGTCAAACCGTCTGAAGCTATAAAATCGAATTTTTTGGGAAAAACCGTAAACGCCACCCCTTCCGTGGCATGGCTGGCCAGGCAATATAACTGCCCGGTGGTTCCCGTGTTTTGCATCAGAAAGCCGGACGGCAAATTGATCATGGAAATCAATCCCCCCTTGGACCTTATTAGAACGAAAAACAGGGAGGAGGACCTCCTGGTGAATACCCAGATCATCAACGACTCGATTTCAAAAGCGGTCTTGAAAAATGTGGACCAGTGGTTCTGGTTTCACAAACGGTGGAAGCGGTATTATCCTGACTTGTATCCTGAAGAAACAAAGCGCCTTGAAAAAAGAAGGGCCAGGTTTGGCCGGGGCTGACCTGCTAAAGGGACTCCTTCTCCTTTAAGCGCAACATCTTTAAATACCTTAGAAAAATTGAGTAGGCGGAAAGTGCTGAAATGATAAATCCCACCTGGCCGTCCAGAATTCCCAGCCTTAAGATATAATGGGTAAAAAAACGATAGCAAGGTTTGATGCCCAAATGGAAAAACGTAACGCTTTTCGTTTTTTTGTTTTTTTCCAGGGCGCTCCAGGTGGTGTAGCGATCCATTTTGGCAAGGTAGGCTTTTAAGTTCGTATAGGTGAAATGCAACATGGGGTTTTTCAGCCTGCCGACCTCTCCTTGGGTAACAATTTCCTCGTGAACCAGTTTATCTTCATATCTGCATTCATCTCTTTTGATGAGTCTTATGACGCGGTCATTCTGCCAACCGCTGAATCGAACGGGCTTTCCCATAAAATGATTCCTGCGGTATATCCAGAAAGCGGACTTATCAGTATCCTGGTTCAGGATGCTGCAAATTTCAGCCTGCAATTCCGGTGAAATCCGTTCATCCGCATCCAACAGAAGAATCCACTCATGGGATGCCCGGGGAATAGCCCAGTTTTTCTGGGATGCCGGGTAATCGTATTCACGCTGAAGGATAAAATCCGTGTATTTTTTCGCCAGCTCAACCGTCCGGTCCGTACTGAAAGAGTCCACCACCATGATTTCATCGGCAAACGCTACGGACTGAAGCGCGCCCTCAATATGATGCTCCTCGTTTTTTACCGGGATGATTACGGTGAGTTTCTTCATTGCCGAACTTTCACCTTGCGCTCAACGGAAAGTTATATTAAGTTTTAATCTTTAAAATTATACATTTTCCCGAACAGGTTTTTGTTGAAACTTCAAATTTCTTTTAGAAAATAACAGCTAATGTCGGATAAATCCATCTGTTTTTTCAACTCCAGCAAGACCTGGGGAGGGGGCGAAAAATGGCATTATGACATGGCTTGCGGTTTGAATGACAGAGGTTTCAAACCCATGGCCCTCGTCGGGAAAAATAGTGCCCTGCATCATCGAATTAAAACCACCGGCCTGACTTTTTATGCGTTGCGCATCTCGAATTTCAGTTTTCTAAACCCTCTAAAAATACTGAAAATATACAAAACACTCAAACGTGAAGGCATTGAAATCATCATCATCAATCTTTCCGAGGACGTCAAAGTGGCAGGTATTGCCGCCAAATTGGCCGGAATTAAGCACATCATCTATCGTCGGGGCAGTGCCATCCCCGTCAGGAACAGCCTTCCCAACCGTTTGATATTTAAATATTTAATTACTGATATCATAGCAAATTCAGAACAAACCCGAAGGACCATTCTTCAAAATAATCCCGGGCTTTTTCCCATGGATAAAATCACAGTGATCTATAACGGAATTTCCCTTGAGGAGCCGGAACCTGTGAATTTCGAGCCCATCTATCAAAGGCAAGGGGATGAGATTATCCTTGGAAACGCCGGAAGACTGGTACCCCAAAAAGGACAAAAATATTTAATTCAAATCGCCAAAATACTGAAAGCCAAAAATATCAATTTCAAACTCCTGATTGCCGGAGATGGCAAACTGCTCAACGATTTAAGGCAGCAGGCCATGGACGATGGTGTTTCTGAGGATGTTCTTTTTTTAGGCTTTGTTGAAAACATTAAACAGTTCATGAAAACCATTGATATTTTTGTTTTAACGTCCTTATGGGAAGGTTTTGGTTATGTCCTAGTGGAAGCCATGGCCGCAGGAAAACCCGTCATTGCGTTTGATGTGAGCAGCAATCCTGAAATTGTGGAAAATAACATCACCGGCTATCTGATCCCTGTGACGGATATCCAGGGATTTGTTGAAAGAATTGCACTTCTTTCGCAGAATAGATCACTTAAAGAATTAATGGGAACAGCCGGGAAAAAAAGATCGGAAATAATGTTTAGTATAAAAGCAAGCTGCGAAAACCTCGTACGATTTATAGATTGTTTTAAAAACTAAATGCCTTAAGCGTGAAATGATCGTCATTTTAATAATTAAAAAATGGCAATATGCAATTATTCTGATATGGCAGACCATTACCTCATATGGGATAGTGATACGATACTGCTCAAGTCTTTACTTTTTTTTGATAAAGAGAAGCGTGTTCTCATCAACCCAGAAACTGAATATCACGAACCATATTTCATTTTAATAAAAAAAAGCTCTGGGGATTGAAAAGCAGGTGAATTTTTCATTTATTTCAGAGCATTTCATGATAAATAAAAAAATTATGAAAGAACTTATTCATTCTTTGACTCTTCATACCTCACCCAATGAATCTTGGGTAGAATTTATTCTCAAATCCATTGGTAATGATTATTTGGAGGGGTCAGGATTTAGTGAGTTTGAAACTTACGGGACATTTCTTGCCCATAAATATAAAGAGCGTTTTGCATGTCGCCCCCTCAAATCAGCACGAAATGCCACAAAGCTATACGGTATATCTCCTAATAAGTATGATATTTTTTGGTTAATGCTCTCAAGATATACCTTCGCAACATTTGAATTTTGGCAATCTTCATCAAGAGCCCTATTATTCCTAAATAAGATGACATCTATCATCATATACGCCGACTACTTAGGCCTATGGCAATTACCATCGAGATGTATTAAATCAAGATTTAAGAATGCCTCTGAAATTTGCTGTATTTAAGAATTATTTATTAACATTACTGACAAGAGGGAAAAATGCGCATATTTTATGCTTCCGATACAACCCCGAATTCAAATTTTCAATCAAACATTTGGCGGAATAATTTACTGTTACCGTTAATTGATTTAGGCCATGACGTTATTGAATTTAATTATGATTTAAGACAAACTTTTCGTCATCTAAACACCCAAAATCCAAAAAATAAAAATTATATCGCAAAAAACCGCCCGGAATTATCTAATAATCTATTTAATCAGGTAAAAACCGCCCATGGCAAAAAACCCGTTGATCTGTTTTTCAGTTACTTTTTTGATGCCTGTGTTTTACCTCAAACCATTGAAGATATTAAAAGTTTAGGCATCCAAACGGTCAACTGGTATTGCAACGGCGCACATCAATTGCATCTGGTTAGTGAGATTTCGCCCTATTACGACTGGTGCCTAGTGCCTGAAAAATTCCGAATGGATGACTATAAAAATATGGGGGCAAATCCGATTTATTGTCAGGAAGCAGCAAATCCCAATATTTACAAACCCTATCCCGTTGATATTGAATATGATGTTACCTTTGTTGGACAGGCTTATGGAGATCGCCCCAATTATATTGATAGAATTTTGAGTGCAGGAATAGATATAAGAATATGGGGCCAGAATTGGTCAAAGCATTCTTCATCAGACAGATCAATATTCAAAAGAATAAAAAAGCTCATTCAAAGGGGAAAAAGCCCGAGTTTACCCTCCAAAATTATTGGCCCCGTTTTATCAGATGAAGAAATGATAAAGATGTATAGTCGAAGCAAAATTAATTTAGGTTTTTCCACCTGTGGTTCAACCCACAAAAGCGAAGAGCGGATTCTGCAAGTACGTTTGCGCGATTTTGAAGTTCCCATGTCCGGCGGATTTTATATGGTTGAATATATGGAAGAATTGGAAGAATTTTATGAAATCGGCAAAGAGATCGTTTGCTATCATAACGTTGATGACCTAATCGATAAAATTTGGTATTATTTAGCCCATGACCAAGAAAGGGAATCCATTCGCAATTCGGGTTACCAGCGTTGTTTAAAAGATCACTCCTGGCATAAACGTTTTCAGAACGCCTTTGATAAAATGGCTTTAAATTAAACGCAGATAATCATTCAGACCGGAAATTTTCTGGTGGAGAATATATCAGTGAATCCCAAAGTTACAGTTATGGTGGCCAATTATAATACGTCACAATTTTTAGCATCATGCCTGGATAGCCTTTGCAATCAGACCTATAAAGATTTCGAAGTTCTTGTCATAGATGACGGTTCCACAGACAACAGTGTTGATATCATTGACCGCTACATTCAGCATGATAGGCGATTTCGTTTGATAAAGTTGGGCCGGAATCATGGGTTGACCCATGCACGGCATATCGCCTTGCATCAATGCAAAGGCGAATATGTGGCGATTTTAGATGCCGATGATATTGCCCTGCCCTCCCGCCTTGAGAAGCAGACTGATTTTTTGGACACGAACCCGGATGTTGTCCTTCTTGGTAGTTATTTCGGCATCATTGATCCCGAAGGCAAGATAAAGGAAAGAAAGAAACCTGTCCCCCTTGCGGATTTGGAAATTCGCTGGCGGCTAACATTCGGGAATTGCTATTCACATTCATCAATCATGTATCGTAAAGAACCGGCTATGAATTGTGGTGGATATGATAAAACCATGTTAATCGCCGAGGATGTTGATTTTTATTCAAGAATAATTGCTCTGGGAGAGGCGGCGGCCATAGGGGAAGTTCTGGTTTACTGGCGCAATCACCCAAAAAGCCTCACCCAATTTTCAAAACAAGCACAGATCGATAAATATTCTCTTATCATTTTGCAAAATGCAATTAAGCTGCATACCGGCCAATCGGTGGACAAGAATGTCGCCAATGCAGTATTCTTTAATACGATGATTCCAGCAGTGAGTCTATCTGTATTCAAAGATGGAATAAAAGTCTTAATGCACGCATTTGAGGTTTTTCTCACCTCGGACAGGGTTGGCCAATTATCTTTGAATAGACGCACACTATCTCGTTGCCTGTTAAAACATCTTTTCAAAATTTATAAACGCAATCATGAACAGGAATGGTGGAAAGAAGGGCAAGCCGATTGGATAGATGCTTTAAATAAGCTATTGAATCATTATAAGTATCGTTGGTACACGGACTGGCATGAGTTAAGATATAAATTTAAACTTTGCAGGTTATTCTTGTTCCTCCTCTTACAACATGATCGCGCATAATCTCTTCCATAGAGTTTTAACAATTCACACAACAGACCATTAATCGGAATAGAAATATCCTAATGGAAAACATATCAGCGAATCCAAAAGTTACTGTGATCGTTGCCAATTATAATACCGCACAATTTTTAGAATCATGCCTGGATAGCCTATGCAGTCAGACCTATAAAGATTTCGAAGTTCTTGTCATAGATGACGGTTCCACAGACAACAGTGTTGATATCATCAACCGCTACATTCAGCATGATAGGCGATTTCGTTTGATAAAATTGAGCCGAAATCATGGTGTGACCTATGCTCGGCATGTTGCTTTGCCTCAGTGTAAAGGTGAATATATAGCCATTTTAGATTCAGATGATATAGCCCTGCCACGCCGCCTTGAAAAACAAGTACTGTTTTTGGATGCAAATCCTGAGGTTGTTCTGCTCGGTAGTTATTATGAAATCATTAACACCAAAGGGGATATAAGGAGTGGAAGGAGATCGGTTCCCATTACAGATGTAGAAATTCGCTGGCGTGTGACTTTCGGGAATTGTTTAATTCATTCTTCAATTATGTACCGCAAAGAAGCCGCTATCAACTGTGGTGGATATGATAGAGCTGTTTTAGTTGCAGAAGATGCTGATTTTTATTCAAGGATTATAAGGATTGGAAAAGCAGCTGCTATCCCGGAAGTCCTGATCCAGTGGCGAAGTCATGAAAAAAGTATGACGAAATATACAGAACAGGTGGAAATCGACAAATATTCTCTTATTATTCTTCAGAAAGCAGTCTGTTCTCTCACCAGCCAATGGGTAGGCACAGAGGTTGCCGAAGCAGTCTTTTATAATACGAAAAATCCAGCCAAAAATTCTGCTTTTTTTAAAGAAGGAATGGGCATGTTAATCCAAGTATTTAATTTGTTCCATGCTTCTCAGACGTCAGGATCTTCCTTATCCCGCAAAAGATTATCAGGCTGTTTATTAAAGCATCTATTAAAAATACATAAACGTAATCGTAAGGAATCCTGGTGGAAGGAGGGACAAGAAGCCTGGTTGCAGACTGTAAGAACTTTAATATTTCAATACAATTATCGTTGGTATGCGGATTGGTATCAGTTCAGGTATAAACTGAAATTACTACCGTATTTATGGCGGCTGATGTAGCCTCCACACAATTTAATCCTCTTTGATTAATCCGGCTTGTTATTTCAGTGTCTTGACTGTAATTTCTTCTTGGGAATCATGGGTTTCATAGCCATATTCACATCTAAAATTACTTCGGTTTATTTCTTTCATTCTCTTTTTCTGATAGCTTTTATTCGCCCGTTCATCACTGTGGAATCTGTCATGGTACAAATGAATGGCATAGTCCTTTCTAAAAGGGTTTTTCCCTCTTATGCCGGCAGCATAAAACCTTACCCCCAAATCATCATCCTCATTGCCCCACCCGACAAATTTCTCATCAAACCCATTAACCCGGACAAAATCATCCTTAAAAAAACCCAGCAGCCCTGACCGAAGTTTGGGCCCTTGTTTTCTGAATTTCATGGTATTTAATAAACTGTATAGCAGTTCCTTCCGGTATTGTTTTGGTGTAATATGCTTTTGGGCTTCGGTGAGGATGGAAGAATAATCCCCCTGAAGGATATGCTCCCGGCATATCAGGTTGTTTTGAGCTTCTGTAAAACGAATGACCTGCCCCACCACAAACCGTTTTTCTCTGGCGGCACCCACCAAGGTTTTCAAGTAGTGTTTTGAAAAAACAATGTCCGGGTCAAAACAAACAATATACTCACCTTCTGCCTGTCTTACCCCATTATTCCGGCATCTCGCCGCCCTGAACCCACGATCCTCCTGTTGCACAAATTTTATGCGGAAATCAGCCTGCTCCAGAAGGTCCTGAATCCCGGAGAGGATATCCTCTGAAGACCCGTCATCGGAAAGAACCAATTCAGCAGGCTGAATGGATTGCGACAGCACGGACAAAAGGCATTTCCTAAGCAAGCCTGTTCGATTGTAGGTTGGGATAACTAGAGATACGTTCATAATTAGAGAATTATAAAGAAGGACCGATAATCTTTTATGAATGAGGAATTGGTCATTCCATTTCAAGAATAATCCGCATATTGCTTTTCCTCCACCAGATCGGACCCGAATTTCAAATTGATTTTCTTTTTTAAGTCAGCGCGTTTATCGTTATTCAAGTAAACGCTTCTGGCCAGTTCGATGAATTCAGCATCAAATTGTTTTTCCTTTTCCTTGATCCTGATTTTATCTTCAATTTCCCACAGGGTTTGGTTAACCTCCAGTAAGGATTTGAAATCCTCAGACTCTGTTGACATACTCACTTCTTCCATACAGCCCGAAATCAGACCATATTCATGCTGGATATTGCGCCTCTTTGCCTCATCTTTGATTTTTTCGAGCTTGATATGGAGGATCGTAGCCTTATCGATCACCTCACCGATTGATACGTCTATCTTCATTTAAATCAACCTGTTCTCCGGTTTAG
>VMSV01000204.1 GCA_013791935.1 Desulfobacteraceae bacterium
CCCGATAGGTGGTGAGATAGTGGTCGTCAATATGGGTTTCAATGTTGGCCAGCCTGGCCAGAGCACCCTTGTTGATCACCACGTCATTTAAAACCGTTTCCTTCAGGAAAGGTTTCCCATTCCGAATGACTTGAACCTTTAACCTCATTCTGGGCGTGGCAATAAACTCGGCATTAAGAATCGCCCTGGCTGCTGAAAATAGATTGTCCTCGGTGGTTTCGGCCAGGAAACCGACTTCCCCGAATTTAACGCCCATGATTGGAATGGCCCCATCCCCTACCCAGCGGGCCGCACTTAAAAACGTGCCGTCCCCTCCCAGAACAAAGATACAGAATAAATCGGGCGGGGCCGTAATATCCGAAAGGTCCGAAAACAATCTGTGACCCGGAGGGTTTTCTTTTCTCACCACCTCCACGTTTTGGGTGGTCAGCCATTTTTCAAATTCTTCAGCCTTTTTTCGGGCCTCTTCATCAAGTTTTACAACCAGTCCGATTTTCTTCATTGAACCTCGCGTCTCCATACGGTTGAATCAATCTCCAATGCCCCGCCGCCATGGTTTTAAGCTGATGATTACAGCCGTCGCCAGGGTGACCACAATCCACCCGAATCCAATGCAGATGAGGGAGGTCCACGAGTACCCCTCATAAGGGGATTTGATTTCCCGGTAAACATCGCTGATGAAAATGACGGACAATATGACAGGAATAAAATATTTTATGAGGCGGTCCCACCAGAGCCCCAGTTGGATGGAGGATATCCCATTGATATGCTCCCGGAGTTTTTTAATATCAAACACCCACCCCAGCAATAGGCATTCCAGGATTCCCACGACCACCAGGCCGTAATGAGACAAAAAATGATCCGTGATATCCAGCCAGTAGAGCCCTCCCTGGCAGGTGAAAATCACCGACCCCAGAAGGCCCATGCCGCATAAGACCGTCACCAGCTTCTTTTTCGGGATGTTGAATTTGTCCACCATGGAGGATGAAAAGGCTTCAATGATGGAAATGGAGGAAGACAGACCGGCCAGAACCAGGCTGAGGAAAAAAATGGCTCCGAAAATCTTTCCTCCGGGAATCAAACTTACCGCTTTGGGATAGGCCACAAAAGCCAGGCCGATGCTTTGGGAAACCACCTCAGTAATGGGTTTGCCCTGGGAAGTCGCCATGAATCCCAAAACCGAAAAAACGGCAAAGCCCGACATGAGGGAAAAGCTGCAATTGATGGTACCGGTGAGCAGGGCATTTCGGGAAAGATTGGCCTTTTCCGGAAGGTAACTGGAATAGGCGATCATGATTCCGAAACCCAGGCTCAGGTCAAAAAAGATCTGACTGTAGGCGTCCACCCATACTTTAGGGCTGGTTAACACGGAGAAATCCGGTGTTAGATAAGCCCGAATGCCGTTCATGGCACCCTCCAGGGAGAGGGACCAGAAGACAAGGGTTCCCATGAGAATAAAGAGAAAGGGCATGAAGATTTTATTGGCCCGCTCAATCCCTTTCTTCAGGCCCCTGCAGACAATGGTCCAGTTCAGCAGCCATATCACGATGGTGCTGATGAGTATCGGCCATCGAATGCTTCCGATCTCCCCCGGCCCACTGCTCACTTTAAGGTATTCATTAAAGAAAAAGTTGTTGGGATCTGAGCCCCATGCAAGATTGAATGAAAAGAAAAAAAAGCTCAAGCACCAGGCAATGATGACTGTATAGTATAGTTCAATCCCAAACATCACAAAAGTGACAGACCACCACCCTAACCATTCCCATCCTTTGCGAACCCTGGAAAAGGCCAGGGGCGCCGAGCCCATTTTTTCATGGCCCAGCCCGAACTCCAGGATCAGCATGGAGATCCCGGCTGTGAGAAGGGCTGTAATGTATGGAATTAAAAATGCACCTCCACCGTTGCTGTAGGCAATATAGCTGAACCGCCAGATATTGCCCAGTCCAATGGCTGATCCCACAGCAGCAAGAAGAAAACCGATCTGAGAATTCCACTGTTCTCTTTGCATATGATTTCCTTGGAAAGGGAGGAAAACCAAAAGCCGTACAAGACGGTAATCTGCTGTCCTGTACGGCTTCTTTGGGGTTCTTTATTATTTATCTCTTAAATCCTTTTGCTTCAGACGTATTACTTGGTCGGATGAAGCTCAACCCGCCTGTTCAGAGATCTTCCTTCTGGCGTGTCATTGGATGTGGCCGGTTTTGTGAAGGCGTATCCGGCAGTTTTCATACGTTTTGCTGCAATGCCTTCAGCCACCAGATAATCATATACAGCCTTGGCGCGGCTTATGGAAAGGCCTTCATTATATTTTAATGAACCCACATTGTCCGTATGACCTTGAATTTCAAGCATCATATTCGGGTTCTTTTGTAAAATGGCAACCAGTGCGTCCAAACCTGCTTTGCTCTTCGGCTTTATGGTGCTTTTTGCCGTATCAAACAGAAGATCTTTAACGACCCAGCATCCGTTCACGGTAACGGTTGCACCCACAGGCGTGTCCGGGCACTGATCCACATCATCCTTAACACCATCATTATCCTGATCGCCTATAATCGGGCAGCCGGAGGCATCCACCGGGGTTCCCATGGGGGTGTCCGGGCATTTGTCCAAATAATCGGCTACTCCGTCACCATCGCTGTCCAGCGGGCAACCGGAGGCATCCACTTTTATACCATTGGGAGTGTCCGGGCATTTGTCCAGGGCATCAATAACCCCATCCCCATCACTATCCGGTACGCAGCCAGATGAATTAACAATGGCTCCTGCCGGTGTGTTGGGGCATTTGTCCCTGGAATCCGGCACACCGTCGCCGTCGGCATCCCCGTCAGGAGGGGTAGCTTTCACTCCGCCGAACTGGTAGGCGATTCCCAGAGAAGCGATATAGCTCATGTAGGTTTCATTATCGCCGGAAGAATCTTCCCCTAAGGAGATTACATGCCTTAAATCACCTCGAAGGGCAAGCCGATCCACCGGAAAAATTTTAAAGCCTGCGCCATAGTTCACCGCATAGTCGTTATCCAAGCCCACATCATCCCGGTCAAAGGCAAGCCCGCCGATGCCGGCTGCAAGGAAAGGAACGAACTGCTGTTCCGGCAGGAAATGATAAAGCCCGTCTATATGATAAAAATAAACTTTGGTATCTTCTTTTGCTCCAAACATGGTTTCCGTGGCACTGGAATTGATAAAATTCAAACCACCCTCAAGGGTCCAGTTTTTGGTGATGTTGTTGCTGATGGCAATCCCAATCTGGGTGTTGTCCTGCAAATGATAATCACTGTCAAACCACATTCTACCGGCAGACGGAGTAATGGTTACCCCTTCATCCATGTTTTCCGCCAAAGCAATGCCCATAAAACAGAACGACATCAAAATGACCCCTGTTAAAAAAATCATCTTTTTTAATCTCATCTTTTCCCCCTATCGGTTTGAGTTGGATTTAACCCTGTTTCAATAAATGAATATGTTCTGCGAAACCAAAACAATACTGTTAAATTAAGAATGGATTTTTTTATACAATAAGGTTGTACATTTTGCAATGTTTTTCTCACCCGTCTTTTTTCAATATCTTGTTATGACGCAATAATCCAATTTTTTTGGACCTCAAGTTCTTTGTTCCGGTAAATAGCCTCGTAAACCCTGAATCAGCCGATGGTTCTTCCAGTCGTTGATCTATGCTTTCAATTGAGCTATATCGCTTCTCGTCCATTGCAAATTTTAAGACGCTTTCGTCCATGCCGTATCCCTTCAGTCCGGCCTGATAAAAAAGGAGAGAAAATGCAAAAACCGCCCATAACCCCCGGCACCCGGTTCTGCGCTGTCATAGGGAATCCCGTTGCCCATAGCCTTTCCCCTGCCATACACAACGCTGCTTTTGAAAAATTGGGATTGGATTTTGTTTATCTGGCTTGCAGGGTCGAAAATGTGAAAGAAGCACTTTCCGGCATGCGGGCTCTTGGAAATTTCAGGGGCATGAGTGTCACCATTCCCCATAAAACAGAGGCCATGGAATATGTTGATGAAGTCCTTGAAGAGGACAGGGCCATCGGCTCCATCAACACGGTGATCAACCACAATGGCAAATTGACCGGTTTCGGAACGGATGGCCCAGGGGCATTAAGGGCCATGATCGATGCAGGGATCCCCCTTGAGGGAAAACGGGTTTTAATCCTGGGGGCAGGTGGGGCAGCAAGAGCCATTGCCTTTACCCTGGCCTTAAAAACCCGGATCCAGGCCCTTCACCTTATGGATGTGGAAAAAGCCGTCATGGGCCAGCTGGCTCGGGACCTTTCCGCGGGAACCGGAACCCCGATTTCATCCGAACTGCTTTCAGACCGATCCCTTGCTTCCGCTATGGGAATATCCGATATCATTATTCATTGCACCCCCGTGGGGATGCACCCGAAAACCGAAACATCCCTGATCCCGGAGGAACTTTTTTTGCCTCACCAGGTGGTGTTTGATATTGTGTATACTCCCCGAAACACAAAACTGCTCATGGACGCCTCACGGCGGGGATGCAAAACCCTGTCCGGCGTGGAAATGTTCATCCATCAGGCGGTTTTGCAGTTTGAAGCTTTCACGGGAGAAAAGGCCCCGGTGGAGGTCATGCGCAAAGTGGTTCTGGAGAATCTGTCAAAATGAATATCATTCTCATCGGTTACCGTGGAACCGGAAAAAGTGCGGTGGGGGAAATCCTGGCTCAACGTCTGGGAAAGAAATATGTTGGCATGGATGCGGAAATCGTCAAAAAAGCCGGCATGGGGATTCCGGAGATCGTGGAAAAGTCCGGCTGGCCCGGGTTCAGGGACCTGGAATCACAAATTGCCGAACACCTGTCCGGCCAGGACAATCTGGTGGTGGATACCGGCGGGGGAGTCATCGAGCGGCCTGAAAATCTTCAATCCCTTGGTAAAAACGCCTGCATCTTCTGGCTCAAAGCTTCTGTTGACGTGATTGTCTCCCGAATTCAGGGCGACACCCAGCGTCCGGCTTTAACCAGCGGAAAAACATTCACCCAAGAAATTGAGGAGGTGCTGGAGCGTCGAAAGCCCAAATATAAAGAAGCTTCCCATTTTGAGATTGATACGGATCATTTCACACCGGAACAGGTGGCGGAAAGGATTGTAGAACTGTTGACCGAAACGTGAAAATCTGATGACCAACACCTATACCGCAGGAACAATTCTTCAGATTGATGGTGGGGGTCTTCTGGTTTAGATCTTTCCGCTATCCGCTTCATGGCCTTCCGGATATTTTCCTTTGAATTGCGAATAAAACAATCGAATGGCCTTCAGATCCTCTTCAATGTTTCCTGTTGGATAAAACCATTGCCCAATTCCGCCCTGCTTTCGGCCGTAATCCAGAAAGCCTAATAAGATAGGGGTGTTAGCCAATATTGCGATGTGGTAAAATCCGGTTTTCCATTGGCTTGTTTTTTTCCTGGTGCCGGGGGGTGATATCAGAAGGGCCATGTGTTCATTTTGATTCATCATGGCGACAGCCTGTTCCACAGTGTTTGAGGATTTACTTCGATCGATGGGGATCACTCCGGCATATTTGAACAAAAAGCCCAGGGGCCAGTCCATCATCTCCTTTTTTGCCAGGATATAAACTCCGACCCTTAAAACAAAGGCCATCAAAAGCACCAGAACAAAATCCCAGTTGGAGGTATGGGGGGCTGCCGTCATGACATATTTGGTTATCCGGGGCGTTTCTCCCCGGACTTCCCACCGGAAGGCTTTAAGGATGAAGATGGAAATTCCCCTTAACAGGGGGGTTAGAACAGGGGTGTTAAAAATGGTTTGTTTGCTGATGTCCAATGTTCATCCGCCTTTACCGTTCATTGTTTGTTTGCAGTGGAAATATCCCAAGTCCTGAAAGGGGCTTATGGAAGCGGTTCTCCCGGAATCTGCCTTCTATAATATCCTTTTTTATTCATATCAATCAAATTTCAGGCAATTTCATGGTTTAAATTCCTAAAGAAAAATTCATTCCGACCGAAATACACAAAGTAGGCCCTGGCTCTTCGAGCCATATAGGGAATCTTTTGTTGATTCTATTGAATTTGCGCTGTTTTTAAATTGGAGTGAGTAATGAAATCATACGAAGACCTGGTGAGGGGCGATTTTCAACTCCCCTCTTTGCCTGAAGTTGCCATGCGCATCCTGGAGACCGTTAAACAGGAGAATTTTTCCTTCAACGATTTGGGCCGGATCATTTCTTCCGATCCCGGCCTTACGGCCAAAATATTGAAAATGGCCAATTCCTCGTTCTATGGTTTAACCCAAAAAGCCAGTACCATTGAGAAAGCCGTTTCCATTTTGGGGGTCACGGCTTTAAAAAACGTCGCCCTTTCTTTTGTCATCTCAAGAGAGTTTCGAAAAAATGCAAGCATAGGGTTTGACTTTGACTATTATTGGAAAAGAGCCGTTACGGCGGCCATTGCAGCCGATCTTACGGGGAAGCTGATTTCAGCCCGAAATGACGATTTGTTTGTGGCCGGCCTTTTGATGGACATCGGTGTCATCATCATGTACATGACCCGTCCGGAAGAATACCTCCAGGTGATATACGAAAAAAAGCTCACAGGGTTGCCAACGGAAAGAATTGAAAATGGCTTTTTCGGGATTGATCATTCTCGAGTCGGCGCTGAAGTTTTGAAGAAATGGGGGCTTTCCGAGATGATCTACAGCCCCGTTGGTCTGCATCACGAGCCCGGCCAAAAGTTGAATAAATCCAATAAGGCGGCCATGGTTCTGAACTTTGCCGATACGATTTCAAGCGCCTACCACGGATCAAAAAAGAATTATAAGATTCAATCCATTCGTCAGGCCCTTGAAAAGCATTTCGGGATTCTTGAAAAACAGACGGACCGCCTGATCGACAGCGTGGCTGAAAAGAGCCTCGAAATCTTTTCTTTTTTTGATATCCATCCGGGTGACATGAAACCCTATTCCCAGATTCTTCAGGAGGCCAATGAAGAGCTCGGAAGGCTGGTATTTTCCTATGAGCAATTGCTGATGAATTTCAAGGAAGAAAAGGAAAGGGCCGAAGCCTTGGCCAAGGAATTGAAAGAGAAAAATGAATTATTGCGAAACCTCTCCGTCCGGGATGGCCTGACCGGGCTTTTCAATCATAAGTATTTCCAGGAATTTCTGGATCAGGAGCTATGCAGAAGCCTTCGGTATAAACGGCCTTTTTCCCTGATCATGTTCGATCTGGACCATTTCAAGAAAATCAATGATTCCTTCGGGCATCGCACCGGGGATATTGTTCTTCAAAAAATTGGAGAAGCCGTTCTTGCCTTGATCCGGAAAAACGACGTGGCCGCACGCTACGGAGGAGAGGAGTTCGTTGTGGTGCTTCCGGAAACCGATTTAAAGGGTTGCCGCGTGATTGCGGAAAGGATGAGAAAATCCATTGAACAGCTTGCCATTCCGGCGGATTCAAAAACCATTAAAGTAACGGTAAGCATGGGTATTTCAGGGTATCACCCCGAGGCCAAGGAAAAAACCAAGGCTCAATTGATTGATGCTGCGGATTCTGCCATGTATCAAGCCAAGCAAAGCGGGCGGAACAAGTTGGGGGTTGCCAATTTTCAGTGACCCGTTTCTTCCGGCCTAACTTACGATGGTTGTCTATCCGTCGGAGCTTTGGCCATTTCATCCAACCTGAACATAAAAAAAATAGACGTTAGCAACAAATAGATTGACAATGTCCCATTTTTTTGGGAAAATTTTCCCAAAAAAATGGGACATACCGTTTGTGCGGTTTTTGTGCCCACCAAATAAATCCTGACCCCTTTTAAATTATTAAAAAATGATGAATACGGAATCCGTCAATTCAAAGGCCCTGGTATCAGCCCTTATCAAGATATTGCGTCCCCTTGTGAGGATTCTGCTGAGAAACGGAATGTCCTTTGTCACTTTCAGCAATATCGCAAAAAGGGTTTATGTGGACATGGCCGAGGAAGAGTTCGGACTGGAAGGCAGGAAACAGTCGGGGTCCAGAATTTCCGTTCTCACAGGTCTCTCCCGAAAAGAGGTGAAAAGGGTCATGGAAACAACTCATCCCTCTGATACTGATTCCGGTGAGCGGTATAATAGAGCCGCCCGGGTCATCGCCGCCTGGAGGAGGGAAAAAGACTTTCATGATGAAAACGGCATTCCCATGGCATTGCCCCTAAATGGTAAGGATCCCAGTTTCTCGGGCTTGGTTCGAAAATTCAGCGGAGATCTTCCCTTCAGGGCGGTTCTGGACGAACTTATTGCCTCAGGGAATGCCGAGAAAACCGATGACAACCGCGTTAAATTGATCAGCCGGTTCTATATCCCCCGGAATGAGGATAATGTAAAACTGCACATTCTCGGCACCGATGCTGCCCATCTAATTTCAACCATCGACCACAACCTGCAATCCGTCGATTCCGAGCGTTTTTTTCAGAGGAAAGTCAGCTACGATAATCTGCCCCAGGAAGTCCTGCCCGTTTTCCAGGAAATGGTTGCCGAATCGGCCCAAAAGCTTCTGGAAGATCTTGATGGATGGTTGTCCCGAAAAGACCGGGATAACCATCCTGAAATCAAAGGCACCGGCCGGTATCGTTCTGGTCTTGGAATTTACTATTTTGAAGAACCTGTGGACCCAGAGGACTGACCCATGAAACCCTTTAAAATAAGATCGCATTTTACCTTTCTTTTCATCCTGTTTTTGTTGCAAGGACTCTTGTCCTGCAGCCCGGGCGGAGATGAGTATGCTGGTGGGGGCATTGGCGGAACTGGTGTAATCAGCACCGGAACGGTCACTGAAATCGGAAGTGTCTGGGTCAATGGGATAGAATTTGATACCCAAGAGGCGAATATCTATGCGAACGGTACCCTCAAGGGCCGAGGAGACGGTGCGGTGGCCTCCTCCATCCGTCCGGGCCAGGTGATAAGGGTGAACGGGAGTCTATCGAGTGATGGTTCGGGATATGCGGAAGAGGTTTATTACTTCTCGATTTTAAGCGGTCCCATCCAGGAGATCAACCGGGTCGGGAAATACGATTTTATTCTCAATATCCTGGGTCAAGATGTCATTGCAAACGAAGAGACGCAGCTTCAGGGTGCCACACTGGAATTATTAGAACCCGGCAACCTCATGGACATCTCCGGATTCATTGATGATCAGGGAAACATCCAGGCTTCCTTTCTGGAGAAGAAAGCCGATGCACCGAATCCGGCTGATCGCCTTTTCATTTCCGGTGTGATCAGGGATCTCAATGAAAACGACAAGACTTTTATGATCAACACCTTTCCGGTTCATTATGAAAATACAAACCTGGGGGGGACTCTCCAGGAAGGCCTGGAAAACGGTATGTGGATCCAGGGTTCGGGTCAATTGGAGAGCGGCGGGAAAGCTTTTTTGGCTGAAACGCTGAATCCATTCGATCGCCTGGAAAATGACCAGGGAAATCAGGTCGCCATTGAAGGCATGATCCGTACGGATCTTCTGGAAAACCGGTTTTTCGTGGAAGGATATGCCATTGAAGTGAACTCCGAAACCCTTTTCGAAAATGGCGAGAGGGAGGAAATTCTCGCGGGGTCGAGAATAGAAGCAGATGGACGGTTTTTGGGTGGGGTTCTGGTTGCAGCGCGAATCAAATTCATTTCCGGCTTCAAGTTCCAGGCGGAAATCATTGAAATAGACCCCGTTAACCAGATCTTGAAACTGGAGGGTTTAGAAGAAGTCTCCCTTGAAGTCAACTCTTTGACCCGGTTTAGAGGCCAGGCCAAGAGTTTTGAGGAATTGGGTGTTGGGGACCAAGTGATGATCCGGGGCAGGTTTGTTGAGGAAAACACCCTGGTGACGGCCCAAATAGTTAAAAAACCATAAACCATGATAAAAAGGAGGAACAAAATGAAATCATTCATGAAAACGTTTGGGATCATCTCGATCTTGTCGGTCTTTTTGCTGTTGGGCTGTGGTGGCGGAGGATCGAACTCCGCCTCTTCCGGCACAACCGGCACCTTGAGCCTGTCCATGATCGATGCCAGCGACGAGAGTTACAAGGCAGTGTATGTGACGGTCAAGGAAGTTGCCGTCTGTCAGGAAACAGAAGATGAGGATCCGGAGTGGCGGACCGTTGCGACCCTGAACAAAACCTACAACCTGCTCACCCTGGTGAACGGTGTTACCGCCGCATTGGGGGAATCGGAACTTGAAGCGGGAACCTACAACCAGATGCGGCTGATCCTCGGCAATCAGCCGGACAATACCACCAATATTTTAGGAAACATCCACCCCCAGTCCATGCCCCAATACCTCATTGATGGAAACAATGAGACCCATGAGCTGAAAGTTCCCAGCGGGTACAACTCAGGCATCAAACTGGTGCATCCGTTTGAAATAGAAGACGGCAAAACCACCGAGCTCATCCTGGACTTTGACGTGACCCGCAGCATTCATCTTGCGGGCAAGATTGAAAAGAACGGCAAATACATTCTCCGGCCCACCATAAAGATCATCGGCACCTATAACCGGGCCATTGTCACCGGAATGGTTTTCAATGCCGCCTATCTGGATCAGCCCCTGCCCGGTGCCACGGTGACAGCCTGGCCCATGGGGGATGCCAGCCTTTCAGTCTCAAGCACCCAAACCAATCAGGACGGTGCATACACCCTTTATCTGGGCCTTGGCGAAAATCCCGGCCAGACCCAGGACTATACCTTGGTATCCACCTTAAAAGGGTTTGCCCCCGATTGCGAGCCCCTCACGGTGGCGGCGGATCAAACTTACCCGGACACGGATTTCGGCCTTTCCAATGCCAACATGGTGACGATTTCCGGAATGGTAACGGGCCATATCGACGCTTCAGCCCTTCCCCAAGGGGTGGATGCACCATCCATTCACATCAGCTTCGTCCAGGACTGCCTCACGCTCCCGGTGGAGGTTTCGTTTATCGATACCACCGATGATGGCAACAATGCCACCACCGACATTTTTTACAACAGCAACAACGGGGACTTCCAGTATGAATACGAGATCAGTGTTCCATCCGGGACTTACGATGTAGTGGCTTCCTCCGAAGGACTTGGCAATGAGGAGATTTCGGACTTCAATGCTACCGTTTCACCAGCCACCCTGGATATCTCTTTTTAAACAAGCCGAATTCAGGAAATTAATAAGGGCAGCCTCCGGGCTGCCCTTTTAATTTACCCCTTCCACTTCGTTTTAAGGGATTGACCTATGAAATCAGGCCCCAGGCATCAAAAAGGAAAATCGCTCTTGTAGTTCACTTTTTCAGAGAGTTTTTCTTCCTTTGGCTTTTTGGCCGCAAGATGCACGGGGTTGCTTTCCACATAGATGGACTTATGGGGTTTCGTAGGGCAGGCGAATTCGCAGGCCCCGCAGCCCACGCAGATGGTTTCATCTATTTTTGGTGCCCGCAACTTGACTTCAGGATCGAGTACCATATCCACCGCCTTGGTGGGGCAGTGCTCGGCACAAGCCCCGCAATCGGTTTTATGGGTGTACACCACGCAATTGCCTTGGATGAATTTGGCCTTGCCCAGTTGAATGCTTTTCTTTTCTTCTATTCTTTTAGGCACCAAAGCTCCACTGGGGCAGACACGGGTGCAAATCACACAGTCATAATTGCAGAAGCTTTTTTGATAATCCATTCTGGGTTGCATCACACCAAGCCAGCCGTATTCCAGAAAGGCCGGTTGCAATACCCTGGTGGGACAGGCGGAAACACACAGATGGCAGGCCGTGCACCGGGCCATGAAATGCTCCCGGGACAGGGAACCCGGTGGGGAAACCGGACCGGCTGTTGGAACCGGCAGGGTGCTGTCCTTATAGATTTCAATCGGTGGCCTGGCCGCCAGTGCCGAGGAGCCGGTCATCAGGCAAATCGCAAACTGCTTGATGAAATCTCTTTTTCCAGCATCCGGATTGAACTTGTTGGAGCCGAAACCCCATTGAAATTCCATGGCCGATGTCGGGCAGACCTCAAAGCAGTTGAAGCAGGACACGCACCGGCTGGAATCAATCCGGTTGGATTCCAGGTGGATGCAACTTGATTTGCAGACCTTTTCACAGCGCTTGCAATCCACGCACTCTTGGTTATTAATTCCGATTTTAAACAAGGAGTACCGGGAGAGAATCCCCAGGAGGGCTCCCACCGGGCAAAGGGTATTGCAGTAAAGCCTGCCGGAATTCAGGCTCAACCAGAGGATCAAAAACAGGACCCCCAGGGTGAAGAAAAAAGAAAAAATATGAAGGCCTGTATACTCCACCGGAAAAACGGAATATTCCCCTACCCGAGCCAGGGAGAATGAAAGGGTGTTTTTGATGGCGATGGCCAGGGGCCTCACCAACTGAGTCATGATTCTTCCGAAACTGCTGTAAGGGTCCAGAAGAATAATCCCCAGGGTTTGGCCTCCCAGGAAAAACAGGATCACCAGGGATAGAATCCCGTACCGGGTTTTGCTGAACGCTTTTTGATAGGCATAGTTACGCTTTTTACCTTTCTTCCGGACATAGGCAAAAATGTCCTGAAGCGTTCCCAAAGGACAGATGGAAGAGCAATACACCCTTCCGAAAATCAGGGTGAGGCAGAGGATAAAAATAAACCCTGCTGCGGCAAAACCCGCCCCGGAAATGAATTTCAACAGGGAGGGGACCAGTTGGAGGGATGTGAGACTCCCGGAATATCGGGCCGGAATCGAAAAACTCAAATCCAGGAACAGAACCGCCATGCCCGAAAAAAAAACCAGGGAAATTACGACCCTCCCTTTCTTCAGGAATGGAAGGCTCATTCTGATCAGAGGACAATCCTATGAATTTTTCTCTGGGTTAAGTCCATTTTTCCCACCCCCATTTGATCCGCGTAAACGATATGGGGAATTTCAGCAGGATCCATGCCGAAGAGTTTTGCCCCGGCCGCATCCGCTGAAACAATATCCGTGGAAATGATCTGGGATTTCAGGGTGACCACATCCTCTCTGGAGACTCCCCGGGGACCGTTTTTTTTCATCACATAATAGGCATCCACCACGTTGAGATCCGGCTTGCGGAAGGTGGCGCAATCGGCAATGCACTGGTGAAGGTCGTTCCGGTGCCAGAAGCCTCGATCCCAAACCACCCCCATGAGGTTTTTCATGGCCATGGTCAGGGTGGCCCCGCTGTGGCTCTTTAATATGGGCACATTGATGAACACATCGGATTCCAGAATCAGTTCGTGGACCTTGGTTTCGGTGAGGTTTTTTCCCAGGGGCACCGAAACGTTCTGGTAGTATTTTTCCGTGTTTCCAGGAACAATTTTGCCCCCGGCATCTTTCGCCGCATGTTCAATACCACTGTTGGCATACGTTTTCACCCAGTTGTCGCAGGTGTGATCAAAAACAAAAACATCCTTGGCCCCGGCATCCAGACACTGCTTGATGATCTGTTTCACCAGCAGAGGGTTGGTATTGCCTGCCCGCTCGGGCTCCACATCCCATCCGATGTTGGGTTTGATCACCACGGTCTGGTTGGGCTTCACGAATTTCTTCATGCCGCCCATGGCTGCCATGGCCCGGTCGAACATCACGTCCGGTTCGCCTCCCTTGATGGCCACCAAATCAAAGGCATCGGCCCCGGTTTTTTCTTCTGCGGCCATCAATGCCCTTTTGTCTCCCAGGGCCAGGAAAGCCCCGGCACCCAGGCCGATTTTAAAACTTTTCTTGAAGAATTCTCTTCTTTTCATGTTGGCCCCCCGTTGTTTTTCATTGGCGTGGAATCCATAAAACCGGTAAGCTTTCTAAGAGTTATTCCTAATTTTAAATACAAACTTATATTTTGTAAGGCAAGATTTCAGTTTCAAACAAAAACTTGGATTTTTTATAACCCATGATCCAGGGAACTTGCTGCAAGGTCTTGCCCAGCAGGGTTTCCCCCGGAATTTGATTTTTTCCATGAATCCTGTATAATGGGCCCATTCATAAGGGATTAAATACACTAAAATATTCAATCTGATAAAGGAGGTTCCATGGACTTTGACTGTATCCTCTATGAGAAAAACAACGGGATTGCCACCATTCAACTGAACCGCCCCCGGGTATTAAACGCAATGAACCGGCAATTGTGGCTGGATATGCAGGTTGCATTAAAAGACGTGGAAAATGACCCCTTCATCAAAGTGCTCATTCTCACGGGAAACGGCCGAGCCTTCTCCACCGGCGCAGATCTTAAGGAATCCAAAGACCGCAGCTTGGAAGCCTACCGTCTCTATCTTGAAGAGCTTCAGGAAACCACACGAAAGCTCCTGAGGTTTGAAAAACCCATTATCGCAGCCGTGAACGGGTTTGCCCTGGGGTCCGGATATGAACTGGCCCTGGCCTGCGATATTCGCATCGCGGCCCATGATGCCCAGATCGGATCTCCGGAAGCCAGAGTCTCCTCTTCCGTCACCGGTGGAGCCTTTCAGCTCATTCAGGCCCTCATCGGGCCGGGAAAAGCCAAGGAGCTTTTATTCACGGCAAAAAACATCAGCGGGCACGAAGCGGAAAGAATCGGCCTGGTCAATCTGTCTGTGCCGGGGGATCAACTCATGTCGACCGCCATGCGGATGGCTAAGGAGATCGCACAAAACTCAGCCTTATCTTTAAAGCTGATTAAAAAAGGCCTTGCCATGGCCCATGAGGTGAGTCTTGAAGCGTTGATGGATTTTGAAATTGAAGCTTGTCTGGCCTGTGTTTCAACCGGGGAGCGCCAGTCCTCCCTCAAAACCTTTGAGGAACGAAAAGATAAAACCGGCAAAAAAGAAGGGGAAAGGAGCGCCCATGACGCTTGAAAGAATTTTAAACGCTGAATCCGTGGCCATTGTTGGCGCTTCCAAGGTGGACACGAAACGCGGGTTTCAAGCCATCCGCTCCCTTCTGGATGAAAAATATGAAGGCCGGATTTTTCCGGTGAATCCCAAGGAAAAACGCATTCTTGGATTGGAATGCTATTCAAAGATATCGGACATCAAGGAAAATGTGGACCTGGTCCTGATCACCACCCCTGCCGGGACCATCCCGAACGTACTTGCGGAGTGCGGGAAAAAAGGCGTGGCCGGAGCCGTCATCATCGCGGGAGGATTTCGGGAAACCGGGGATACAGGGAAAAAAACCGAGGAAGATCTAATTGCTGCCGCCAACCAATACAATGTCCGAATCATCGGTCCCAATACATCCGGAATGATGAATTTAAAGACCAACCTCAACCTTGTCGGGCTCAAGGACGCCCCGAAAGGAACCATCGCCCTGATCTCCCAGAGCGGCAACATGGCCCTGAGCCTGTTTACCGAAGCCAAGCTGAAAAGCCGTGGAGGATTCTCTTATTATGTGGGGGTGGGCAACGAGCTGGACATTAAATTTCATGAATACCTGGAATTCTTCCGGGATGATCCGGATACAAAGGTCATCCTCATGTATGTAGAAGGCATGAGGGAAGGACGGCGGTTTCTTCAAGAGGCCTATAAGACCACCCTTCGCAAACCCATTGTCCTGCTGAAAAGCGGGCGATCTTCCACCGGGCAGATGTCCGCAGGCTCCCATACCGGGGCTCTTGCCGGAATATCCGAGGTGGCCAATACGGCTTTTAAGCGGGCCGGGATCATTGTGGTGGAGAAATCCGACAATCTCTATTCCGTAGCTGAAACCCTGGCCAGCCAACCGGTCATCAAGAACAACAAAGTGGCGGTCCTGGCCGACGGAGGAGGACACGCCACCATCGCCGCAGACATCCTCACAGATCTGGGACTCTCCATTCCGGAGCTCACCACCCGAACCCGGGAAAAACTGATAAAACTGCTTCCCTTTACTGCTGCTGTGAGAAATCCCGTGGATGTGGCCGGCGGAACGGATTCGGATCCCACGGTGTTTGCGGAATGCGCCCGCATCATTCTTAAAGACCCGAATATCGGGGGGTTACTCATGGTGGGCTTGTTCGGCGGATACGGCATCCGGTTTGCGGAAAGCCTGGCCTGGAAAGAAGAAGATGCTGCCCATCAACTGGGAAAACTCATCGGAAAACACAATAAGCCCATCGTTGTCCACAGCCTGTACAGCTCCGTGAAACCCCATGCCCTGGAGCTGCTTCGCTACTACGGCATTCCGGTGGTGGATTCCCTGGATATCGCATGCAACTGCATGGGCGCGCTGGATCAGAGAGGCCATTACCTAAACGAATACCACGCCAAAGTGAACTTCATTTTCAACTGGCGGTCCAAGTCAAAGCCCGAAGGTCGGCGGATCATTGAAAACGTGAAAAAAGAAAATCGAAGGTTCCTCCTGGAAACCGAGGCCAAAAGGCTGTTTCAGATCCACGGGGCCCCCGTCACTGAGGACAAGCTGGCGGTCACGGCGGACGAGGCTGTAAGAATGGCGGAAGGCATGGGCGGCAAAGTCGCGCTTAAAATCGTTTCCAAGGACATTCTTCACAAGAGTGATGTGGGCGGGGTTCGGTTGAATGTCGGGACCAAGGATGAAATCAAAAAAGCGTTCAAGCAGATTGTGAAAAATGTCAAAGCTCATCATCCCGATGCGGACATTAAAGGCGTGCTGGTTTCTCCCATGGCAAAACCAGGGGTTGAAGTCATCATCGGCACAAAACTCGATGATCAATTCGGCCCGGTGATCATGTTCGGGCTGGGTGGAATCATGGTGGAAGTCCTGAAAGATGTGTCCTTTCGGGTTTTGCCCATTTCCCCGCGTTCGGCGCGCCATATGATGGAGGACATTCGCTCGGCGCCCCTGCTGGACGGGGTTCGGGGAAAGGCCCCCCATGACAAGGCCGCGGTGAGAAAACTGCTGCTCATCTGTTCCGAAATTGTGGAGGCCTATCCTGAGATTGCTGAAATGGACTTGAACCCCGTGATCGTCTATGAAAAGGGCATCAGCGTGGTGGATGCCCGGGTCATTTTAAAAAAACCGTCCGAATGACCCACTTCCCCCGCATGGCAGGATAACGGAAAGGGTCGATCTATCCAATAAAGGCAGCGTTGAATACGGCTTGGAATTAACAATAGCTGGTTCCGTCCCAGCAATGGGTACAAAGCTTTTCCTTGGGCAGGCCGATGGCCGCAACCAGGTCTTCCAGCCTCTGGTATTTGAGGGTGGTGAGCCGGAGGCTTTTACGGATTTTTTCGATCATGGCCAGATTCTTTTCGGAGCCTGCCTCGGCATAAAGCTCCAGATCTTTGTCCTCAGTACCTTCCAACTCCTGGATGACCTTCCGTCCCGCCAGGTCCAGGGTGGATCGAGAAGTTGAAAAATTGAGGAATTCACATGGATGAATCAGGCAGGGACAAGCGGGCCGCATATGCACTTCCAGGGCTCCGGCGTCAAAAAGGACTTGGACATTGTCCTTGAGCTGGGTGCCGCGAACAATGGAGTCTTCACAGAAGAGAAGCCTTTTGCCCTCAATGAGCCTATGCACGGGAATGAGTTTCATCCTGGCCACCAGATCCCGCATCTCCTGGTTCTGGGGCATGAAGCTTCTGGGCCAGGTGGGGGTATACTTCACGAAGGGACGGCCATAGGGAATTTTTTTCCGGTTCGCATACCCGATGGCATGGCCGATGCCCGAATCGGGGATGCCGGCCACCACATCCACTTCCACATCATCACTTGCGGCCAGGGCCGAGCCGCATCGATAGCGGACATCTTCCACATTGATTCCTTCATATTCCGATGCCGGGTATCCATAATAGACCCATAAAAAAGAACAGATCTGCATACGGTCTCCGGGGGCAATGCGCTGCTCCCAGCCTTCCGGGGTTAACAACACCACTTCTCCGGGCCCTAAAAAGTGGTCCTCTTCATAGCCCAGATTTGGGAAAGCGCAGGTTTCAAAGCTAACCGCCGTAGCATCGGGCCGTCGTCCTATAACCAGGGGGGTTCTTCCAAGGCGATCCCTGGCAGCATAAATCCCGTTTTCCGTGAGCAGAAGAAGGGAGCAGGATCCCTTCAGGGTTTCCTGGGCATAGCGAATTCCCGCCTCAAAACTGTCTTCCTGGCAGATCAGCATGGCCACCACTTCCGTGGGGTTGATCTCCCCATCGGTGGTGTCGGAAAAGTAACTTTTTCTTAAAAAGGCTTTTTCAACCAGGTCCTCCATGTTTTTGATCCGACCCACGGTGACAATGCCGAAACTTCCCAGGTGGGAGCCGATGATCAGGGGCTGGGGATCCGTGTCGCTGATCACGCCGATTCCCATGTTCCCATGGAATTGGTCCAGTTCGGATTCAAATTTGGACCTGAAATAACTGTTTTCGATATTATGGATGGCGCGATGAATGCCGTTTGCATTTCGCACCGCCATACCACCCCTTTTGGTTCCCAGATGGGAGTGATAATCCGTTCCATAGTATAGATCGGATACGCAATCTTTTTTGGATACCACGCCGAACATTCCACCCATTATTTTTTCCTTTTTTTTATAAGGCTTTAAACGAAGTCTATGTTTAAGTGGGTCCTCTGAATTATTCAAGGGTTTTCTGCATCCAGACCACATTAAAAATCCGGCCTTTTTTTTTGCCCACCCCTTTTAATTTGAAGATATCCATGACAGGGTTTTGATCTTCTTGGGTCAAGGGGGTTATTGGATGAACCATGGCGGTATTTCCTTTTGTCCTTTGAGTTGTAATCGGTCTGATTTTTTTGCTGTGCGCATCATCATGAAGGAATTTTTCCGGATTTTCAATCTGAAAATGTTATCTGCCGCCCTGCCCTTTTTCCGATTTTTGTGGTTGACTTACGGGAATAAAAACAATAACAAACAGCACTTAACGCCCCTCTGTTCAAGACTAAAATCACTAACAAGGGATGGGCCACATGACGCGGACAATGGTTTTAAGAATGAACCCTCAAAGGAATCGCCATGGAACTTTATTTCCTGTCGTTGACCCTGATTTTCTCAGGAGGTTTTTTAGCCCTGATTTTGAACCGGCATTTCACCGCCATGAAACTTGCTGCGGTGATCCCCATCAGTGCCGGGTGCCTTCTGGGTCTGGCGGATGCCGTTGTCAAGCTGGTCCATGGCGGGTCGGATAAAACCTCTTTTGCCTATCTCAATGCTTTTTCCCTTGATTTTCAGATGGACGCGTTGTCGGCCTTTTTTTTGATCACCATATTTTTCATCTGCCTGCTGGCATCGATTTACAGCTTCCATTATATAAACAAGCCTGAAAAGACCCTGAAATCTTCGGTGAGCTATCTTTTCTTTGCCATGCTCATTGTGGCCATGGCCCTGGTGGTGACGGCCAACAACATGATCGCTTTTCTTCTCTCCTGGGAAATCATGTCCATTTCCTCCTTTTTCCTGGTGATCTACAGCTATACGTCTTCGGAAAACCGATATGCCGGACGTCTTTATTTTATTTTCTCCCAGGTGGGGGCCATGTTCATTTTTGCCGCTTTCGGCCTGGTGTATCAGGTGACGGGTAATTTTGGATTCACTGATGCGGCAACCCTTTCCCAAGGGGTAAAACTGCTGGTGTTCATTTTTACTTTTATCGGATTTGGTTCCAAGGCCGGGGTGTTTCCCCTGCATGTCTGGCTTCCCCACGCCCACCCTGCGGCCCCAAGCCACATCTCGGCGGTGATGTCCGGGGTCATGATCAAAACCGGCATTTACGGAATTTTAAGAATGTATGCTGTTTTGGACCTGCACACGCCCATTTTGGGGAACATTGTTCTGGCCGCGGGCATGGTGTCAGGCATCCTGGGAGTGGTTTACGCACTGGGGCAACATGATCTGAAAAGGCTTCTGGCATACCACAGCGTTGAAAACATCGGCATCATCCTCATTGGCCTGGGCATCGGCATGATGGGGGTTTCTTCGGGTAAACCCGTGATGGCGGTGATGGGGTTCGCCGGTGGGCTGCTTCATGTGATGAATCATGCCATTTTTAAATCCCTTCTGTTTATGGGTGCGGGAATGGTCCTTCAAAAAACCGGCACCGGGACCCTGGACGTTCTTGGTGGGCTACTTAAAAAAATGAAAATCACCGGGGCCACGTTTCTGATCGGGTCCATGGCCATTTCGGGGCTTCCGCCCTTTAACGGATTCGTAAGTGAGTTTTTTATCTACCTGGGGGCGTTCAAAGGAGTCTTGCTCACCGGAAAGCCCCTTGTATTGAGCTTTTTGGGCATTGTGAGCCTGGCGGTCATCGGCGGCCTGGCCCTGGCCTGTTTCACCAAAGTGTTGGGGGTGGTGTTCCAGGGAGAGCCCAGAAGTGAAGCGGCCAAAGACGTTAATGAGGATGGCTGGTCCATGCTGGTCCCCATGGTGATCCTTGCCGCGTGTTGTGTGATCATCGGGGTTTACCCAAAATGGTTCATTCTGGCAGCGGTCAAAGCCATCTATTCCCTTAACCCGGGGTACGGTCACATCCCCCTGGATGGTTTTATTGAGATCACCGGCAATATCTCCCGGGCCGCGTCCCTTTTCTTTGGGGTGATTCTTTTGGTTTTTGCCATTCGTTTCCTGGCGTACAAAAACAAACCCATCACCCGGAGAGGGACATGGGGATGCGGTTTTACCCAGCCCACGGCAAGAATGCAGTATACCGGATCATCCTATGCCGCGTCCATTCTAGAATTTTTCAGGCCGGTGGCTCCTCTGGAAGAACATCATACGGAAATTTCCGGCGTGTTTCCCAAACAGACCCATTATGCCGGCCATGTTCATGACATTGCCGAACGATATATGAAAAGGGTGACCGTTTATCCGGTGATGACCCTGTTTGACAAGCTTCGCTTTATTCAGCACGGGGATATCCACCTGTACATCGGGTATATCCTGCTGGCAATCGTCGTGCTTTTGTTCTTTATATAGGGATTGTTTAACACCGAAATGGCCAATTTGCCCAATTTCTGCGTTGGACAAAAATTTTAATCCTCAAAATACTATAAGTATTCCTGCGGTTAAAATTTTTGTCCGCCTTGAACTTGAACAAATTTTCTCATTTCTGGATGGGCAATAGGTAGTTTCCATTCAATAAAAAGGGAACCTGATGATTTCTATTCTTCTTTACATTCTTGCGATTCTTGTTTCACCGTTTTTTGCTGCGGTGATTCTCAAGGTGAAGGCCTTTTTCGGAGGGAAAAAGGGTCCGCCCCTGCTCATCCATTACTACACCCTGATCAAGCTCTTTAAAAAAGGATCGGTCTACAGCACCAGCACGACCTATATCTTTAAACTAGGGCCCGTGGTTTCTCTGGGCACGGCGGCAACCGCGTTGATGTTTCTTCCCATCGCCGGTTTTTCACCGCTTATTTCATTCAAGGGCGATATCATTTTTGTTTTTTACCTTCTGGCCCTGGGCCGGTTTTTCACCATTGCCGCAGCCATGGACACAGCCTCCCCGTTTGAAGGCATGGGGGCGGCTCGGGAAGCCTATTTCCCCATCATCTGTGAGGCTACCTCCTTCATGATCGTGATCCTGTTCTCCCGGCTTTCCGGAGAATTGAACCTGGCCGCCTATTTTTCCGAGAACCAGCCCATGGTTCTGTGGCAGAATGCCGGGGCTGCTCTTGTTTTTGTGGTGGTGGCGTTTTTCATTGTACTTCTCACGGAAAACGCCAGGGTTCCCGTGGACGACCCAGCCACCCATCTGGAGTTGACCATGATCCATGAGGTCATGGTTCTGGACCATAGCGGCCCGGATTTCGGATTGATTGAACTCGGGTCTTTTATAAAATTGTTTTTTTATTCAACCATCGTGGCGAGACTGGTTTTCCCCTTTGATTTGGGGAGCGGAGTGGCCAACGGCGGGGCTTTTGCCCTTACCCTGTTGTTCCTTTATACGGTGGCAGGGGTGGTTGAGTCGATCATGGCGCGCTACAGAATGGACAAGGTGCCCAAATTTATCCTCACCTCCTTTGCCCTGGCCTTTGTGGCAACCCTGATCACCCTGGAGGTCATAAGATGACGCAACTTGTTGACATCATATTGTCCCTATCCCTTTTGTCCATCATCTTTTCATTCGGTTCCAGCCGGTTGCAGGGATTGATCAAGGCCCTGGCCTTTCAGGGCATCGTGGTCTCCATCGTTCCCTTTTTCATGGGGCACGAACTTTCCGGGGGCGACATCATTTTTTCCCTGACCACCCTTCTGATTCGGGGCATCGGCATTCCCCTGTATCTTTACTCGGCCATTGAAAAAATAGCCGTCCATCGGGAACTTGAACCCATCATCGGCTACCACGGGTCCATTCTCATCGGGCTTCTCATGGTTGTGGCCGCCATGTTCGTGAGCCGAAAGATCAACGTGCCGTCAGCCAGCGACAGCTTACTTCTGCTACCCACGGCCATGGTTTTGCTTTCCGGGGGCATGTTTTTGATGATGGCCCGGCGAAAAGCCATCACCATGGTTTTGGGGTACATGACCATGGAAAACGGCATCTATCTGGTGGGAACCACATTTTCCGTGCGGGCACATCATATCGTGGAATTCGGCGTGCTTCTGGATGTTCTTGCCGGAGTCATGATCATGGCCGTGATTCTTCAAAATATGAAACAGGGGGCGGAAGATCCGGACATGGCCCTTAACAAAATTTCCAAGGAGTAGGTCATTCATGGTGGAAATCCTTTTTCTGGTTCCTTTTCTTACGGGCGTGCTCTCGTTTTTTCTGCCGAGCAAACCCGGCCGGAGCATGCTGGTGCTGACCGGCGCGATTCACTTCGTACTGACCCTTGTGCTCTGGATCATTCGGCCCGGGGCCCTGATGCCCGCCTATTTCATGGTGACACCGGAAGGCCTTTTGTCCCTGTCGGTGATTTCCCTCCTCTTTCTGTTGATCTCCATCTACACGACGGCGTATATCGAGAGCGCCCACATCCGCAATGAAAAGGTTTTCATCGGATCCATGCTGCTTTTTTTGTCCACCATGACCATGGTCACCCTTTCAGACCATATCATGGTCATGTGGATTGCCATAGAATCCACCACCCTGGCCAGTGCACCCTTGATCTACACGTCCGGGTCCCCGAAATCCCTGGAAACCACCTGGAAATACGTTTTCATCTGCTCCGTGGGGATTGCTATGGCGCTTTTGGGCTCGGTCCTGATTTCCCTGGCCGTGGATGCGGGTGGTGAAAATGTCCCCATGTCTTTTTCAGCGCTTTCCGCGCAAGCCCCTCGCCTTGATAGCATGTGGCTCAAAGCCGGTTTTATTTTTATCCTCGTGGGATACGGGACCAAAATGGGGCTTGCACCCATGCACACCTGGCTTCCCGATGCCCATAGCGAGGCCCCGAGCCCCGTGTCGGCCCTGCTCTCCGGCGTGCTGCTCAATTGCGCCTATCTGGGTATTTTTAAAACCCACAAAATCATGGTCAGCGCCGGGTTGGCTGATTTCTCGGGAACCCTTCTCATGGCCTTCGGGATCGTCTCCATTCTGGCCGCCGCCACCTTTATTCTCAAACAGGGGGAGTACAAGCGCCTTTTGGCCTATTCCAGCATCGAAAATATGGGGATTATCGCTTTCGGAACCGGGCTGGGGGGCATCGGGGTTTACGGCGCCATACTCTGTCTGATTCATCACAGCCTGATCAAATCCTCTTTGTTTTTAACCTCGGGCAATATTCTACTGGGGTACGGCAATCGTTTGATCGTGCAAACGGGAAACCTGGCCGGTCAAATGCCAAAAACTTTTGTGGCCTTTTTCGCCGGATTTGTGGGAATATCCGGTTTTCCGCCCTTCGGCATATTCATGGGAGAATTGCTGATCATCGTGGGGGCTTTCCGCACGGGGCATACGATTTGGGCCGGTATCTTCATTGCAAGCCTTTGCATCATCGTCGCCGGGTTTGTTAATCAGGTCATGCGGATATCCTTTGATGATGCCCCGAAAACCGTTAATTTTAAGGAAAAAGCACGGTTGATCTGGCCCCAGTTTACCTTGCTTGCGACCTCGGTGGTTTTAAGCTTCTGGATACCCGATGTGGTGTACCTGGAAATCGTCAATGCAGTGGTGTCCGTGGGTGGGGGATTTTAATGAAAACGAATTTTTTAACACTGGATAACGGCCGGGCCGTCCCAAGGGACAAGATTCCCCATTTGTCCTTTGAGAATTTTCGGGAAGAAGCATTGGCCATCGTGGGGGACGGCGGCAATGTGGTGCAATTTTTCGCTTACCAGGACACGGATCACACGCTTAAAATGCTGGCTGTTCTAAGATCGAAGGACCATACCCTGCTTGCAGCGGGTTGTGATGCTCCGCCTTCCTGGCCCGCCCTTTCCGCGATCTGCAGGCCTTTTCATTTGTTTGAACGGGAAATGGCCGAACAGTTCGGCCTTCGGCCCGAAGGGCACCCCTGGTTGAAAATGGTCCGATACCATGCCAACTGGATGGGGAAGGAAGACATTTTCGGAAACGATTATAGGGAAGATATTCCGGGAAACTATGACTATTACTCCGTGACCGGAGATGAGATTCATGAGGTTGCGGTGGGACCGGTTCATGCGGGGGTCATCGAGCCCGGCCATTTCAGGTTCAACTGCATCGGCGAAAAGGTGTTGCACCTGGAGATTCAATTGGGCTATCAGCATCGGGGGGTGGAGCTATTGCTTCTCAAGGCCGGGGCTTCCCGTCTGCCCATTATTGCTGAAGGCATTGCAGGCGATACCGCCATCGGTCACAGCCTTTGCATGGCCCAGGCCGTGGAGGGACTTGCGGGTATTGAAGTGGATCAGGGGGCCAGAATCAGTCGAACCATTGCCCTGGAACTGGAGCGCATTGCAAATCATGTGGGAGATTTGGGCGCCTTGAGCGGAGATGTGGCCTTTCTGCCCGTGGCCAACTACTGCGGAAGAATGCGGGGAGATTTTCTCAATATGTCCCTGTGGATGTGCGGAAACCGTTTCGGCAAAGGCCTGGTTCGTCCGGGGGGGGTACGCTTTGCCTTGACCGATGAAGACAGAAGCGTGCTTCTGGGGCGCATCAACGAGTTGAAACCCCAGGTGGAACATGTCATCGATCTTCTATTCTCAACCTCCAGTGTTCGCGCCAGGTTTGAAGACTGCGGGGTGGTGCCCACCGAGATTGCCAAAAAACTGGGACTTGTGGGGCCTTCGGGCCGGGCCAGCAGTTTGCCGTATGATGCTCGACGCTGCTTTCCCACGGAATATTACTCTCAATTGTCGATTCCCGAAAGCGCCCTGGCCGGTTGCGATGTTTATGCCCGGGCCAGAGTCCGCGCCGATGAAGTGCTTCAATCCATAGGAATCATTCAATCTTTGCTTTCCCATTCGGTGAATACTCACCCGGTGGAAACAATTGATTTTGCCCTGGCTCCGTCTTCTTTTACGGTGGCGATCAATGAAGCCTGGCGGGGGGAAGTCTCCCATGCCCTTCTCACCGACGGAAATGGCAAACTGCTTCGGTATAAAATCAAGGATCCGTCCTTTCACAACTGGAACGGTCTGGCCATGGCCTTAAGGAATACGGGAATTTCGGATTTCCCCTTGAACAACAAGAGCTTTAACCTGTCTTACTGCGGGTTTGATCTTTGATGGGCAACCATCATGAAAAATGAAAAAGTGAAATCACCATGCTAAGAACCCTGAAAAACAGATTTGAACAAGGCTATCGGACGTCCGCCTATCCCAAAACCCCCATTGAATTGCCCCAACGATACCGGGGTCTCCCGAAAGTCCATCAAAAAGTCTCTCAGGAAGTGGCGGACCAATGTGAAGCAGCCTGCCCCCAAAAGGCCATTGATGGAAAAAACAAACGCATCGACCTGGGCCGATGCGTGTTCTGCGGAACTTGCGAGCGGATTTCAAACGGGGGTTTCGCTTCCTTTTCCCGGTCTTTTGAGCTGGGAACGGCACAAAGGGACCATCTTTTCACCAACGGCACCCTTCCGTCTTTGGCTGAAAATGCCAAGGACCATTTTAAAAAACTCTTTGGCCGGTCCCTTCAGTTGCGGCAGGTGTCCGCCGCCGGATGCAATGCCTGTGAAGCGGATCTGAACGTATTGGCAACGCCTTTTTTTGACCTGGCCCGGTTCGGCATCAATTTTGTGGCTTCCCCCCGCCACGCCGACGGCATTGTGGTCACAGGACCCATTTCAAGAAACATGAAAAAAGCTCTGCTGGAAACCTTTGATGCGGTGCCTTCCCCCAAGGTGGTCATTGCCGTGGGGGCCTGCTCCATTTCAGGCGGTCCGTTTCACGGCAGCCCCGAAGTCTCCGAAGGGTTGGGGGATCTTCTTCCCGTGGATCTCTTCATTCCCGGCTGCCCGCCCCATCCCCTGACCAATCTCCATGCCCTGCTGACGTTTTTCAAATAGCCCAATCAAGGTTTGATGACCAGGGTGGGGTACAACCCCTGCAACCGGCCCTGGGGGTAGGGTTGAAGGGTGTTGAAGGAAATGTTCTGGTTGTTCTGGGCATGGCCCTTGTTGGCCCCGGAAGCATTGTAAAAGGCTCCGTTGGCTTCCAGAATATGGTGAATCCTGTCCCGGAACGCGTTAACGAACGCCGCGCCGCTTCCTTCAAAAAACATCCGGCCCTTGGAGAAATGGGCGTTGATGTTTTTAAAATCCACGATGGCCATGCTGTTGGCTTCCAGCTCTTTGGGGTTGGTGATCATCCCCCAGGCAATATAACCCGCCGGAACAACGATTTTTTCCCTGGCATCGATAATGGTGTGGGGCATGATGATGGACTCTTTTTCAATGGAAAGGCGGCAGTCCGGACGACCCCGCAGGAAACTGTTGAAGCCCACGAATACGTTTTTGCCCAGGTCTGCTTCGATGATCTTGGCCCCATGGGCTGTAACATTGTTACCTTCGAGCTTGCTGTTGATGATATAACAGTTTTCCTGGGCGTTGGCCCCCTGTCCCAGCCAGGCGTTTTGCAGAAAAGCCCTTTGGGACACCAGAACGTTTTCGCCGATATGGGTTTCGGGTTTGGTTACGGCATACCGGTCCAAAGAAGCGCTTTTGGGAACCGGGATGGAAGACGGAACATTCACCTTGTCAAACACCATCTGGAAGGCCTCCTTGCGGTCTTCCACAAAATCCACGATCTGGCCCTGGGGTGGTTTCCCCCCTGAAAAATAAACAAAATCATTCAGCTGGGCCATGGGATACCGGTAGAGAAAGTTAAACGTGTCATCTTTCTTCACCCACACGGTTCCCGGCGCCACATTCAAATGGCTGATCTCCCCGGCCTGGACGTATGAAAAGGTTCCCACCACGGAATCGGTGACCGTGGTTAAATCCACGGTGGAAAAGGGTCCAAGAAAACACCCGGACGTGGGGGAGCCGTGAATATTGGCGTAGTTCAAGGAAATGGTGTCGTTGATAAAAAAATTCTCCAGGGTCTCCGGGTCGTGGGAATAGTTGTGAACCAGGGTCTTGTTGAGAAAACTGTCTTCAATGACAATGCCCTCATCATCGGTGAGGGGAATTTTTTGATCTTGAAAAGCGAACAGGTCGCCTTTTTTCTTCAATTCGTCACCCCGGATGTCGCTTTTGTACAAAACCGCGTTTTTGACCCGGCATTTCCCCAGAAAATAACTGCCGGACAGGCAGGAATGGGTGAACTGCATATCCAGGGGGTGGCTGGAGGTAATCCCATAGAAAGCGTAGAATTTCATCAGTTTATCATAAGGAAGAAGCTCCTTCAGCATGGGCTGGACATCGATGTTCAGCTCGCGAAGGTTGATGCTGGTCCGCAGGATGATTCTTTCAAATAGTTTTTCCAGTTCTTTCATGGAGGAATCCTTTATGTCTTTGCGATTTTTTCGTTTTCTCTCATGGCATGAAAAATGGCGGCAAATACATCCGTCATGCGAAGAATGCCGATGATATCCTTGTCCTGCATAACCATCAGGGATAGATAATTCCCTTTGGAAAGCTGGAAGATGGCTTTGTCCAGGGACGCGTCGGCCGCAATCAATTCCCCGGCTGACGGTGTTTTCATGAAATCCTCCACCTTCATATTGGCGGGTCCCGAGCAGATTTCATTCAAGGAACGCCCCTTGGGCCGGTATTGTTCGTGGACGGATGCAATAAAGGCCGGGCTGAAACCGAACTGGGCTGCTTCCTCCAAGCCTTCCACATGGGTATTTCCAGAAATGATCGCCCGTAAAACGTCATTCTGGCTGAGCTTTCCCACCACCCGTTTGTTTTTGTTCATGACGAGCACCGCACGGTGGCGATACTTGGTGTAATCAAATTCCTCCTGGGCTTTTTCCAGAGCATCAACGGCCTGATAGAGGGTTGACCCCTCGGGAACCGTGGCGTATTCTGAAATAGGAACCATTAAATCTTTTACGATGTATTCCATTTGATCGCTCCTTATAATTTGAAAATGAATTGACAGAATTGATCCTTAAAATCAAGAAAAAGGTTTTTTTCAACAAAATTCACCGCATTAGGATTGAAAAGATCCTTCAATTTTCCAATCGACGAAATCTTAAAAAATGGATATAATGGGATAACTTTTCGGGAAAAGCAACAGGAGGCGCCATGCTGGTTCGGGATTGGATGAGCAAAACGGTTATTACGGCTGATGCGGAAGATTCCATGCAAGACGCGGTCAGACTGTTGAAAGACCACGGAATAAAAATACTACCGGTTTTGGACCACGGAAAACTCGCAGGAATTGTGACCGACCGGGACCTGAAGCGGGCCTCGGCATCGGACGCCACAACCCTGGAAATCCACGAACTGGTCTATCTTCTTTCCAAAATAAAAATCAAGGAGGTCATGACCCCCCACCCGGTGACCGTTTCCCTGGACGCAACCATAGAAGAAGCGGCCCAGGCCATGCTTGCCCGTAAAATATCCGGGGTTCCGGTGGTGGACCCCAATGGTGAAGTCCATGGGATAATCACCCAGAATGACCTGTTCCGGGTCATCATCTCCTTTACGGGCATTGATAAAAAAGGAATCCAGATCGGCCTTCAAACCTTGGATAGACCCGGAGCCCTCTCCTATTGCCTGGACATGATCCGGCAGCAAAACGGAAGAATCATGAGCGTATTAAGCTCCAGGGAACAGGCCCCGGAAGGAACTCTGAGAATCTATATCCGGGCTTTTGATATTGAAGGGGATAAACTTGAAGCCCTGAAAAAAGAGTTTCAGTCCAAGGCGGATATCCTGTACCTCGTAGATCATCAATCGGGCCGCAGAACCTTGTAAGGATTTATACCTTATGAAAGTCAGCCGCGTTTTCGAAATGCAGCATCTGGATAAAATAGCCATGGAGCACTACGGTATTCCGGAATCCCTGTTGATGGAAAATGCGGGGCTGGCCGTTTCCGAAGTCATCCGCAGGACCCCGGGTGTTTCGGGCAAGCGGTTCTTGATCCTCTGCGGAACCGGCAACAACGGCGGAGACGGCTTTGTGGTGGCCCGAAAGATCCATTCCAACGGCGGGCGGCCCAAAATCATCCTCACGGGAGATCGAAATCGTTATCAGGGGGCGGCCCGAATAAATCTGAACATTCTGGAAAAATTGCCCGTAGAAATTGCTGATTTTTTTTCCTTGGATATCCTTCGAATGGATCTGGCCCAAAGCGATGCCATTGTGGATGCCATTTTTGGAACCGGACTGACCCGGAAGGTCGAGGGCAAATACCATGATATCATTGACCTCGTCAATCAATCCGGGAAAACCGTTTTCAGTGTGGACATTCCCTCCGGTGTTTCCGGTGATACCGGCCAAGTCATGGGGATCGCGGTGGATGCCCACCATACCGTCACCTTCGGGCTTCCCAAGACCGGCAATCTTTTTTATCCGGGGTTCAAACACTGCGGGAAACTCCATGTATCCCATATCTCCTTTCCACCCGATCTTTACGAACATTTCCAGATTTCCATCAACACACCCCTGGCGCTTCCCGACCGGAATCCCCAAGGCCACAAGGGTGAGTTTGGCCAGATGCTGGCCATCGCAGGGGCGTTCGGGTATTTTGGCGCCCCGTATTTTGCCGCCATGGCTTTTCTTAAAGCCGGTGGGGGATATTCCCGGTTGGCCTGCCCGAAAAGCATGGTTCCTTTCCTGGCCCGGAAGGGGCCCGAGATTGTCTTTATTCCCCGGGAAGAAACCCCCAAAGGAAGCATGGCTTTGAGCAACAAAAACGATCTTCTGGCCCTCTGTGATAAAATGGACGTAGTGGTGTTGGGCCCCGGCTTGTCCCTTGAGGATGAAACCCTTGAACTTACAAGGCAACTTGCATTGGAAGTGGATAAACCCTTGATCCTGGACGGTGACGGGATCACGGCTCTTTGTGAGAATCCGGACCTTCTGACGGGAAGAAAAGGCGGCACCATCCTCACCCCCCATCTTGGAGAAATGGCGCGGTTAACCGGCAAGACCCTTGCCTTTATTCAAGAGAACAAAATCGACCTGCTTCAGGATACCGCAAAAACCTTGAATTCCGTGATTGTTTTAAAAGGGCCCCATTCCCTGATTGGATGCCCGGATGGGAAGGTGTATATCAACCTCAGCGGGAACAGCGGCATGGCAACGGCAGGTTCGGGAGATGTGCTGGCCGGAACCATCGGAGCCATGGTGACCTTGGGCCTTTCCGTTGAAGATGCAGCCAGGAAAGGCGTTTTTCTCCACGGCCTTTCAGGGGATCTTGCGGCCCTGGAAAAAGGGGAAGACGGCATGACAGCCCAAGATATACTGGATTTTTTGCCCCTGGCCTTAAAATCAGACAGGGAAGGGCTACCCGACCCATTGAAGGAAAAATACCGTGGGGCGGCGCTGGTTTTGTGATGAAAGGCCGGAAAAATTTCGGCATCAGAAAGCATGTTTTCTTGAATGGTTGAACGATTGGCGAAAGGTCTATTTCACAGCATGCAAAGCGAAACCATCAGCGGGAATCCTGTTCAAAATATACTTGGTCTGTGCCTGGGGGCCACCACCCTTTCCATGGTTCATCTTCGGGCCCCCCTGGATTCGGAAAAACCCAACGAAGTTTTGCCTGAAATCGTAAACACCCGCTTATACACCCACGAAGGAAATCCTAAAAAAACCCTTCAACAGGCCCTGGAAGAGATGGATCTTTACCGGTTCGACAAAATTGCGGCCACGGGAAGAAAATTTCGCCATTACGTGAATTTTACTTCCATTTCTGAATCCGAAGCCGTGGAATATGCATACCGGTTTGTCAAAGCGCCCGGCATTTCCTCCCAGGCCATTGTGTCTGCCGGGGGGGAAACCTTCATGGTGTATGCTTTGAATCAAAAGGGCCAGATTTCCAATGTCATCACAGGAAATAAATGCGCCTCGGGAACCGGGGAGTTCTTCCTTCAGCAGCTAAGGCGCATGAATGTCACCCTTGCGGAGGCCGCTCTTTGGGCTGCTGATGAGACCCCCTATGGGGTTTCCGGGCGATGCAGCGTGTTCTGCAAATCCGACTGCACCCATGCCACCAACAAGGGAATCCCCAAGGCCAATGTCACGGCAGGCCTATGCCGCATGATGGCCGGCAAGGTTTTGGAGCTGCTCAAGAACATCGATAGAACAAACATCATGATCACCGGGGGCGTTACCCAAAACAAAATGATGGTTGAATACTTAAAACAGGAAATTCCCGGACTGATCATTCCCCGGGAGGCCGCCTGTTTTGAGGCCCTGGGGGCTGCCCTCTGGGCGACCCGGAACCCCACCGATGCCTTTACCCGGAACATGTCGCTGTTTAATGCCCGTGCAGGCACCACGGACACCCTGGCCCCCCTTTCGGAGTTTGAACACAGGGTGGAGTTTAAAACCATGGCCAAAGATCAAGTGAAAGCCGGGGACATCTGCATCCTGGGTCTGGACGTCGGTTCCACCACCACCAAGGCCGTCCTGATGCGAAAACAGGACCATGCCCTGCTGGCCTCGGTGTATCTCAGAACCAACGGTGATCCTGTGGGGGCCTCCCGGAATTGTTATGGCGCCATTCTGGAGCAGATCCAACATGCCGGGGTCCTTCCGGAAGACATTCAAATCACGGGGCTCGGGGTCTGCGGTTCGGGTCGGCAGATTGCAGGCCTTCATGCCCTGACCGACGGGGTGATCAATGAAATCATCGCCCACGCCGAAGCCGCGGTTTTCTTTGATGACAAGGTGGATACGATTCTGGAAATCGGAGGCCAGGATGCCAAATACACCTATATCGTCAACGGAGTCCCGGCGGATTACGCCATGAACGAGGCCTGTTCCGCCGGAACCGGTTCGTTCCTGGAGGAATCCGCCCTGGAAACCCTCGGGATTAAAATGGAAGAGATCGCCCCCATTGCGCTGGCCGCAAAATCCCCCCCCAATTTCAATGACCAGTGCGCGGCCTTCATCGCCTCGGATATCAAGAACGCCATTCATGAGGGCGCCTCCCATGAGGATATCGTGGCAGGTCTGGTCTATTCCATCTGCATGAACTACACGAACCGGGTGAAGGGCAACCGGAAGGTGGGAGAAAAGATCTTCATGCAGGGAGGGGTTTGCTACAACCGCGCTGTGCCCTTGGCCATGGCGTCTCTTCTGGGAAAATCCATGGTGGTTCCGCCGGAACCTGGCCTCATGGGGGCTTTCGGAGTGGCCCTGGAAGTTAAAAAAAGACTCCGCCACGGCCTTCTGGAAGAAAAAGCCTTTGATCTCAAAAATCTTTATCAACGAGAAGTTCTTTACAAGGAGTCCTTTGTCTGTAAAGGCGGGAAACCCCGCTGCGACCGGAAATGCGACATCGCAAGGATTGAAGTGGAGGGCAAAACCTATCCGTTCGGCGGTGCCTGCAACCGGTATTACAACCTGAGAAGCCGGATAGAAGTAAATGTTGAAGAGCTTGACCTGGTCCAAAAAAGGCAGGACCTGATCTTCCAGGAATACGCCGCTTTCGCGGCCGCAAAAGAGGCTCCTTACAGAGGGGCAGTGGGTATCAACAGGAGCTTCATGACCAACACCTACTATCCCTTGTACTCCACCTTTTTTTCCGAACTCGGGATGGAGCCCTTTCTTTCCCGGGAATCCCTGCAGAAAGGCATTGACCGGCGGGGTTCGGCCTTCTGCTACCCTTCGGAGCTGGCCCACGGCTATCTTTATTCCCTGCTGACGGGTGAAAAGCCCCTGGATTACCTGTTTCTTCCCCATTTCAAGGCCGTGCCCACCCAGATCGAGAATTTCACTTCCCAGGTCTGCCCCATTGTTCAGGGGGAAAGCTTTTACCTCGCGGCCAGTTTCAAAAAGGAAATCAAAGCCCTGGAGGCCAAGGGGTTACGGATACTTTCGCCTTTACTGGATCTGTCCCAAGGGGATTTTGAGGCGAAAAAACCCCTGGTTGCCATGGCGATTTCCATGGGAATTCCCAAAGCGGAGGCCGCAAGGGCCTTTGAAAAAGCCCTGAAAGTTCAAAAGGACTGCTTTGCCGAGATGAAAGACCTGGGGAAAAAAGCCTTGATCACCCTGGAATCCCGGCCGGATAAAACCGGTGTGGTGCTCTTTGCCAGGGCCTACAACGGATTTGTGGAAGAAGCCCACATGGGGATTCCCAATAAATTCGCCTCCAGGGGCATTTTAACCCTTCCCTATGATTTTCTGGATTTTGAAGAAGAGGAAGCAAAACATCACATGTACTGGGGCATCGGCCAGCGTCTCATGAAGGCCACCCGGATGGTCAAAAAGCATCCCCAACTGTTCGGGGCCTTCATCACAAACTTCTCCTGCGGACCGGATTCCTTTTTAATTACCTATTTCAGGGATATCATGGAGCAAAAGCCATCCCTCACCCTGGAGCTGGACAGCCATTCGGCGGATGCCGGTCTTGAGACCCGTATCGAGGCATTTCTGGATATCGTCCATGGGTCCCGAAAAATGGGACCGGCCATGAAAAAAGCTGGGGGGGGAAACCATTTTGTTCCCGCCGTCTGCTTCCGGAACAACGGCATCCCCAAAATTCAGACCGGCAACGGCAAGGTGTTTTCCTTTAGCGATCCTGCGGTGAACATTCTCATCCCTTCCATGGGGAAAATCAGTTCCGAAGCCCTGGCAGCCGCATTCCGCAGCACAGGGTACAAAACCCTGGCCCATCCTCCGGCGGATGAAGCCATTCTGAAGATGGGAAGGGCCAATACCTCCTGCAAGGAATGCCTTCCCTTGATCCTCACCACCGGGACCCTGCTGAACTACATCGAGAACCACAGGAAAAAGGATGAGGTTCTCGTCTACTTCATGCCCACCACCAACGGACCCTGTCGTTTCGGCCAATACGCGACCTTCATGGAAGACCTGGTCCGCCGAATGCGCATTCCCGATGTGGCGGTCTTCTCCCTGTCCGCCGAAAACACCTACGGTGGACTGGGCAATGGTTTTGAGAAAAAGGCCTGTTGGGCCATCATGCTGGCGGATATCATGGAGGACATCCGGTCCATGCTTCTTGCCAACGCCCGAGACCCCGAGGAGGCCATGGAGATTTTCGGCTTACTCTGGAAGGTCACTCTTGAAGAGATGGAGAGGGGTGTGGGACGGTCTTTTCAGGAAAAACTTCGGGGGGTTGCCCGAGAACTGGGGAAAATTGCCCTTCGGCGACCGGTTTCCGAAGTTCCGGTGATTTCCCTCATCGGCGAAATTTTTGTGCGCCGGGACGGAATTTCAAGGCGGCACATTACGGAACAGCTGGCCTTGAAGGGTTTTGCCGTAACCTGCTCTCCCGTTATGGAATGGCTGTACTACCTGGACTACCTGGCCTTAAGAAACCAGGGGAATGAAAACCTCAATTTGAAGGAAAGGATAGGGATTTTCCTCAAAACCCGGTTTAAAAAGAGTTACGAGTTACGGCTCAAATCCATCCTCTCAAAATCCGGCCTGATTTCTTCCCATCCCATTGAGATTGAGACCATTGTGAAAAACGGCAAAGACCATGTCTCCCTTAACCTCGGAGGCGAGGCCATCCTCACTGTGGGCAGCGCCCTCACGGACGTGGCCTCCCATGCCTGCGGGGTCATCTCCATCGGTCCCTTCGGATGCATGCCCACACGCATTGCCGAGGCAATTTTAACCGAAAACATGAACCGCGAAGGCAAATTGGCCACGGTTCCCAAAGATCCCCGTATGGAAAATCTCCTGGCCGACATGGAAGATCTCCCGTTTTTATCCATCGAAAGCGACGGGTCCCCCTTTCCCCAGCTCATCAACGCCAAGCTCGAAACTTTCTGCCTTCGCGCCCTCAGGCTCAATGAAAAGATGCTGGCCCAAGGGCAGGGACTCTGAACATCCGCGAACACAGACATCTTGACCCCGTACGGGGGAAGTGGTACTGCACATTTAACGATTCCCTATCCCTTGAAATGAGGCGCCATGAGCTATCGGGAAGAAAAAGACAGCATGGGCCCGGTCTTGATTCCGGAAACAGCCTATTACGGTGCGCAAACCCGCCGGGCGGTTGAGAATTTTCCCGTGAGCGGCATTTCCTTTCCTCCGGTTTTCATTCAAACCCTGGGTTTGATCAAAAAACTTGCCGCCGGGGTCAATGAAGAACTCGGACTTCTGGACCCATCCCTTTCCAGCGCCATCATGGAAGCAGCCAAAGAAGTGGCGGAGGGAAAATTCCATGACCAATTCATCGTAGATATTTTCCAGACCGGGTCCGGAACCTCCACCCACATGAACGCCAATGAAGTCATCGCCTCCCGGGCCAATGAAATCCTTACGGGAAAAAGGGGCGGGAAATCCCCGGTTCACCCCAACGACCATGTGAATTTGGGGCAATCCAGCAATGACGTGATCCCTTCTGCCATTCACATTTCCGCCCTGATGGAAATTCAAAACCGGCTGATTCCCGCACTGTCCACCCTTAAAATCCGCCTGGCTGAAAAGGCCCTTGAATTCAAGGGTGTGAAAAAGATCGGAAGAACCCATTTGCAGGACGCGGTTCCCGTGACCATGGGCGAGGTGTTTTCCGGGTATGCCCGGCAGGTGGAGTTGGGAACCAATCACCTGGAACAAGCCAAAAAAGGGTTGTTGGAATTGGCCCTGGGGGGAACCGCCGTGGGCACCGGCGAAAACACCCACCCGAAATTCGCCCGCCGGGTGATTGAAAAAATCTCCGCAGAAACCGGACAAGCCTTCAGGGAAGCCAAAAACCATTTTGAAGCCCAAGGGGCCCGGGATGCGGCGGTGGAGGTGAGCGGCGCCCTGAAAGCCCTGGCAGTGCGCTTGATCAAAATCGCAAACGACATCCGCTTTCTGGCCTCCGGCCCGCGATCCGGTTTGGGGGAACTGGTGTTGCAGGCTTTGCAACCGGGGTCCTCCATCATGCCCGGCAAAGTCAATCCCGTGATTCCCGAGGTGGTGATTCAGGTGGCCTATCAGGTCATGGGAAACGACACGGTCATTGCCCTGGGAGCCCAAGGCGGATTTTTTGAATTGAACACCAGCTTGCCGTTGATCTGCCACAATCTGCTCCAATCCATTGCCCTGCTGGCCTCCGGAGTTTGTGTTTTTGAGGAAAAATGCATCCAAGGACTGGGCGTGGATGCCGAAAAATGCGCGTCGACCATTGAAAAGAGCCTGGCCCTGGCCACAGCCCTGGTTCCCCTTGTGGGCTATGACCGGGCCGCTGAGATCGCAAAAAAGGCCTATGAAACCGGCAAAACCATTCGTGAAATTGCCCTGGAAGCATCCGTGCTTCCCGAAGATCGCTTGAATGATCTTTTCATGAAATATTTTGTATGATATGAGGGGTAATAAATCTTTACATTAAGGAGGCGTAATTTGGCACCCGCAAAACTGGAACATTTATTTGATCAAAACCAGATGGATCGTATTTTTCCCGATTCCATTTCCGATCAATTTTTTGACGCCTTGTTCGGGGATTCCGAGGAAGGGGCCTATGACATTCGTCTGGCATTCAACCGGCAGGAGGGGAATAAGCTTGAGTTTCACTTTGAACTGGCAAGACGCCCGGAAAAGTGTCTGCGGTGCAGCCTCACTTATGGCCTGCCGGAAGTATTCACACGCCATCCGGTGATCAATTTAAAAGGTCTTACAGGAGAAATGGACAAAATCATCCATGGAAAAGAAAAAATAGATCACTGGAAAATCGGCAAAACCATCGAGATAGATGCGGATCTTCACATCATCCCCTTTACCGTCTTTCTGAAAAATTGAGCCGGGAGAACCATGCAGACCTTCAAAGACAGTTTCAAAACCCTGACCCGCTTATCCGGGGCCCCGGGGGATAACCTTTATTTTGACATTCACCGGCTGGAATCCGCTGGTTTTAAAAATATTTCCACCCTGCCCTTCAGCATCAAAATCCTTCTGGAAAATCTCCTGCGGCACGAAAACGGGGAAACCATCACCGAAAACCACATCCGCCAAATGGCCGACTGGCAGAACAGCCGGTCGGAAAAAACGGAAATTCCCCTGATGCCCTCCCGAATCCTCTTGCAGGATTTCACGGGCGTGCCGGCGGTGGCGGATATCGCCGCCATGCGGAGTGCCGCCAAAAGGCTCTATGGCGATCCCATGCGCGTGAACCTGCTGATCCCTTCGGAACTGGTCATCGATCATTCCGTTCAGGTGGATCACTACGGCTCCCGAGAGGCACTGGACCTCAATGTCGAAAAAGAATTCCAGCGAAACCATGAGCGGTATGCTTTTCTTCGGTGGGCCCACGGCAGCATTGAAAATTTCGCGGTGGTTCCCCCCGGCGCAGGCATCTGTCACCAGGTGAACCTGGAATATCTGGCCCGGGGAGTGTTCACCAAACCCGTAGACGGCGGGACCTTGGTGTTCCCCGATAGTCTTGTGGGTCTGGATTCCCATACCACCATGATCAACGGCATCGGCGTTCTGGGATGGGGGGTCGGGGGCATTGAAGCCGAAGCGGTCATGCTGGGACGACCCTATTATTTCACCACCCCCGAAGTGGTGGGATTCAAACTCACCAGAGCACTTGCAGAAAACGTGACGGCCACGGACCTGGTTCTGGTCATCACCCAGATGCTTCGGGAAAAAGGGGTGGTGGGAAAGTTCGTGGAGTTTTTCGGGCCGGGATTGGGCAGCCTTCATTTGGAGGATCGGGCCACCATCGCCAACATGGCCCCGGAATACGGGGCCACCATGGGGTTTTTTCCCGTGGATGACGTGACCCTCAACTATTTAAGATTCACCGGGCGCGCAAAAGAGCAGATCGCTCTGATCGAACAATACTTCAAGGCCCAGGGACTTTACCGGACCCCGGAAACACCGGACCCCGACTATTCGGAAATCATGACCCTGGACATGGCCACAGTGTTGCCCTGCCTGGCCGGACCGAGCCGGCCCCAGGACCGGATTCTTCTTTCAAACATGGCCGAAACGTTTCTGGAAACGACCAAGGATGCCTGCGAAATCGGGCATCATTTTCTGGATGAAGACGAACCGGAAACCTTCTGGGAGGACGAAGGCGGTTCCCTCACGCCCGGGCCGGAAACCGCTCCCGAGGATTGCGTGACCCCTGAAAAAACCTTCGGGGTAACGGTTCTTCTTGAAAATCACAAACCCTTCAAGCTCTATCACGGGTCCATTCTCATCGCCGCCATCACAAGCTGCACCAACACCTCCAACCCGCATGTGATGATCCAGGCCGGACTTCTGGCCAAAAAGGCGGTTGAAAAGGGCCTGAAAGTCAAACCCTGGGTGAAAACCAGCCTGGCGCCCGGATCCAAAGCGGTTCGGGACTATCTTGTGGATTCAGGCCTCATGCCGTATCTTGAGGAGCTGGGATTTCATCTGGTGGCCTTTGGTTGCACCACCTGCATCGGCAACAGCGGCCCCCTTGCGAAACCCATTGCAGCCGCAGTGACGGAACACAACCTGGTGGCGGCTTCGGTGCTGAGCGGAAACCGGAATTTCCCGGGGCGGATTTCCCCCTTGACCCAGTCCAACTACCTGGCCTCCCCGCCCCTGGTGGTGGCCTATGCCCTGGCTGGCAGCGTGGGGTTCAACCTGAATGAAGACCACCTGGGGCACGATGAAAAAGGCCAACCGGTTTATTTAAAGGACCTCTGGCCTTCCAGGGAAGAAGTGGCACAAACCCTGGCCGCATGCGTCACCCCGGATCTGTATCAAAAGGCCTATCAGGATGTTTTTGAGGGATCCGCCCTGTGGAAAACCCTGGACACACCCCGGGGAGCCATGTTTCAATGGACGGATTCCTCGACCTATATCAAAGAACCCCCTTTTCTGGAGGACATCACCCGTGAGATTCCGGACCTGAAAGATATTCACGGAGCCAGGGTTCTGGCCCTTTTCGGGGATTCGGTCACCACAGACCACATCTCCCCTGCCGGAGCCATTCCCGAAGACAGCCCGGCGGCCCAGTACCTCAAGTCCCTGGGGGTTAAGACTGCGGACTTCAATTCCTACGGCTCCCGCCGGGGAAACCATGAAGTGATGATGCGGGGAACCTTCGGCAATATTCGTTTGAACAACCGGCTGGTTCCGGACATTGCAGGCGGTTGGACCCGGTACCTTCCGGAAGATCTGCAAATGCCCCTCTATGACGCCGCCATGAAATACAGGGCCAATGAAACGCCTTTGATTGTGTTGGCGGGAAAATACTACGGGTCCGGAAGCTCCAGGGACTGGGCCGCCAAGGGCACCCTGCTGCTGGGGATCAAGGCGGTTCTGGCGGAAAGTTTCGAGCGCATTCACCGGAGCAACCTGGTGTGCATGGGGGTGTTGCCCCTGGAATTTATGCCGGGGGAAAGCGCGCAAAGCCTGGGCCTGGACGGAACCGAAGTCTTTGATGTGGAAGGGATTGGAAAGGATCTGGCTCCCGGAAAAGTTCTTAAGGTTCGGGCCATGAAAACAGACGGTTCCCTAAAGGAGTTTCAGGTGATTGCACGGCTGGACGGGCCCATTGAGGTGACCTATTACCGGAACGGCGGGATACTGCCCTACGTGCTAAGAAGTCTGTAATTCCTTTAGTTGATCAACCGTCCTTCAACGCCTGGCGTACCTTGACGGCCACATCATGGGTGGAGAAGGGTTTTTGAATAAATTGGACCCCTTCGTCCAGCACGCCGTGATGGGCGATGACATTGGCCGTGTATCCGGACATGAACAGGCGTTTCAGATTCGGGAAAAGGGACAACAGGGTTTTGGCCAGGTCCCGGCCGTTCATCTCGGGCATGACCACATCGGTCATGAGCAGGTGAATCTCACCGATGTGCTCACGAGCCATGCGGATGGCTTCCCCCGGCCTGTTCGCCGTGAGTACGGTATAGCCCAGCTTTTCGAGCATGATCCCAGTGATTCTCAGAATCGCCGGTTCATCCTCCACCAACAGGATGGTTTCACTTCCCTGCACAGTCGAACGGGTCGGGTCTTTCTTGCCCTCGGGTTTTGCAGCGACTTCGTGAATGGGCAGGTAAGTCTTGAACGTCGTGCCTTTTCCGGGTTCGCTGTACACATTGATGAACCCGTTGTTCTGCTTGATGATCCCATATACCGTGGCCAGGCCCAATCCCGTGCCTTTTCCGGGACCCTTGGTGGTGAAAAAAGGTTCGAACAGATGGGCCACGATTTCTTTGTCCATGCCGCACCCGTTGTCGCTCACCGCCATCAGGATGAAGTCTCCGGGGACAAAACCGGCGTGGTCCGCGCAATAGGCTTCATCAAAGCTAACTTTTGCCGTCTCAATGGTGATCTTTCCCACATCCCCAATGGCATCCCGGGCGTTGACGCAGAGATTGGCCAGGATCTGATCGATTTGCGACGGATCCATTCGTACCCACTCCACCCCTTTTCCCGGCAACCAGGCCAGGTCGATATCCTCCCCGAGAAGCCGCCGAAGCATCTTGAGCATGCCCTCAATGGTTTCGTTCAAGTCCAACACCTTGGGTGCAATGGTCTGTTTCCTGGCAAAAGCCAGGAGCTGCCGGACCACCTCCGTGGAACGCCGGGTGGCGTTTAAAATTTCCAGAAGATCATCATGAAGGGAATCGGATGGATTCACCTTTTCCAGGGCCAGTTCCGTATACCCCAGGATGACGCCGAGCATGTTGTTGAAATCATGGGCCACGCCTCCGGCCAGCCGTCCCACGGATTCCATTTTCTGGGCCTGGTTCAGCTGGGCTTGCAGTTTTGCCCGTTCTTCTTCGGCGTGTTTTCGCTCGGTGATGTCCAGGGTGAAGCCTGCCAGGTACTGGGGGTTTTCCCCCGAGTGGATGGGAAATTTTATGGTGCTGTAGTGTCTTCCATCAAGTTCCTCTTCAATCTCAACTGTTTTTCCTTCGCGCAGGATCCGTTTGTCGTCCTCCACCATGGCCCTGGCAAGATCCGACGGGAACAGTTCATCCATGGATTTCCCCAGCAATTCATCCATGGGTTTGCCCAGCATGGCTTCGTAGTTGGCACTCAATCGGAGGGACCGGAGTTGATCATCCTTGAAGAAAACATAGATGGGGCTGTATTCCATGAATTGCCTGAATATTTCCTCACTCTCCTCCAGAGCCTCCTCGGCCCGTTTGCGCTCGGTAATGTCCTGAAGGGTTCCAACCACCATTTGAAGCTCAGGGTCAAACTCGGCCACCGAGTGAATGAACCGTATGGAGTTGTCCGAGGGCCGAAGGATTTTGAATTCAATGTCGTAGGGCGTCCCTTTTTCCATGAGATTCTTTAATTCAGCGTTCAGGGACTGGCGGTATTCCTTCAGGGGCAGGGCTTGAACCTGTTCAATCGACCATTCGGTTCCTTCCAGGCCATAGACCCTGCGGGCCTGATCCGAGGCGGTCACCCTGCGAGTACGAAGGTCCAAGCGCCACGAACCGATTTTGGCGAGGGTTTCTGCCCGCTCAAGGTCCCGCTGGCTATCCCGCAAACGCTGAATGTTCTCGGTCAATTCCGTCATGGAGGCGTTTTCCTCCAAGTCCAGCAGGCGTTTGAGCTCATCAAGGGTCGGGTCTTGTTCTCGGGTCATGGCATCCTCGTTGTTTGTTCATTTCCAAATTCTTCAATCCGGCTGCATGCAACGGATTTACGATGGTGGATCCGGGTTTTTGGTGTGGAACAGGGTTTCTCTCACCTTCATGGCGATATCCTTTTTAGAGAAGGGTTTCTGAATAAAGTGCACCCCTGCATCCAGCACCCCGTGATGGGCGATGACGTTGGCCGTGTACCCGGACATGAACAGGACTTTGAGATCCGGATAAAAAAGCATCATTTCTTCAGCAAGATCCCGGCCGTTCATACCGGGCATGACCACATCCGTGATAAGCAGATGGATTTTTCCAGGGGGAATTTTAGCCAACCGTAAGGCTTCCTCCGGTGTCTTTGCCGTAAAAACGGTATAACCCAGATTTTCCAGCATGGTTTTGCCCAGGGCCAGGATGGCCCCCTCGTCTTCCACAATCAGGATATGTTCCCCTTGGCCCCGCGGGAGGATTGAGGTGCTCTCCAGTGGCATTGCAGCGCCTTCGCCCTGGTGCCGGGGCAGGTAGATTTTGAAGGTGGTTCCAATTTGCTGTTCACTGTAGACGTTGATGAATCCGTTGTTCTGTTTGACGATTCCATACACCGTGGCCAGTCCCAGGCCGGTGCCTCCCCCCGGCTCCTTGGTGGTGAAAAAAGGCTCGAACAGATGGGCCAGCACCTCTTTGCCCATGCCGCACCCTTTGTCGCTCACTGCCAGCAGAACATAGTCTCCGGGGACAAATCCGGCGTGATCTGCACAATACTCCTCATCAAAGCTCGCCTTGCCCGTCTCAATGGTGATCTTTCCCACATCTGCAATAGCATCCCGTGCGTTCACGCAGAGATTGGCCAAGATCTGATCCATCTGCGACGGGTCCATTCGTACCGGTCCCACCACTTTGCCCGGCAACCAGGCCAGGTCGATATCTTCACCTATAAGACGCCTAAGCATCTTGAGCATTCCCTCCACGGTTTCATTCAAGTCCAGGATCTTGGGTGCAATGGTCTGCTTACGGGCAAAGGCCAGCAGCTGCCGGACAATCGCCGTTGAGCGGCTGGCAGCGTTGAGGATTTCCCGAAGATCTTTATGAAGGGGATCGGAGGGGTTCACTTTGTCCATGGCCAATTCCGAATACCCCAGAATGACGCTGAGCATGTTGTTGAAATCGTGGGCCACCCCTCCCGCGAGCCGACCCACGGATTCCATCTTCTGGGCCTGGACCAGCTGGGATTGCAGGATTTCCCGATCTTCTTCCGTTTGCTTCCGTTCCGTGATGTCTAAAAAACCAGCCAGGAAATTGTCGCCTATTCGGCTGTGGGAAATCAAGACCGTACGGATCTCGCCGTTTTTGCAGGTGATCCGGTACTCGAAGGGTTCTATGCCCATTTTTTCCCCAGGACCTCGTTGCAAGGCGGCTTCCCAGGTTTCCAACACCCATCCCCGATAGCCGGGGTCCGGGTAGGCCAGTTGCCACCACTCGTTAAGGGTTGGTACTTCCTCACTTGAATAACCGAAGACTTTGGAAAAAAGGCGACTGGTGTTTACCAGAACGCCCTCCTTATTCACCAAGCACAGGGGGATCGGGGCTACTTCAAAGAGGTTCCGGAACAGTTCCTCGCTTTTTCCCAAGGCCAATTCAGCCTCTTTTCGATGCTTGATTTCTCTGAAAAGCTTCCGGTTCCAGACCCCCAGCCCGGAAAGGATCACCACAAACAAGGCCAGGACCTGCCAGAGCAGCCGGTAGTTAATCCCATGCTCATAGCGCACCGGAAGCCATTTTCGGTAAATCTCCGCATGCTCTTTTTCGGAAATGGAGTCCAACCCTTTCTGCAGAATTCCCGCCAGGATAGGCCAGTCGCTGCGTACCGCCATGGATTGGGCGTTTACGTACGGGGTTTCCCCGGCGATCTTGATATTGGCCATTTTGAGTTTTGCCATGGAATAGCTGACCACCAGCATATTATCAATGTAGGCAAAGACCTCCCCTCTTTGCAGCAGTTCAAGGCCTTCCTCAGCATTCTTTGCTTTCACCAGCCGGATTTCGGGAAAGTCTTTCGGAATCCAGTCGTTGACCGCGTAGCCATCCACAATGGCCACACGCTTTCCGGAAAGTTCCCTCATCTTGTCTATGTAGGTCACATCCGCCTGGGCGAAAATGGCGATGGGGATTTTCATGTAAGGCTTTGTGAAGAGCCAGAATTGGGTTCGCTCAGGGGTTACAGCCACGGAAGTAGTCATGTCGATTTCATGGCGCTGGAGCCGGGTGTAGGCCTCCTGCCAGCTCAAGCCTTTCACCCGCTCAAAGGCAACCCCCAGGCGATTCTCCAGGAGTTTCAGATAATCCCCGGCCATTCCGGAAGGTTCTCCTCGGGCATCCACAAATTCAATGGGCGGCCAGCCCGGGTCCTGAACCACCCGAATGACCGGGTGATCCCGCAACCAGGCTCGATCCTCCGCATCCAAAAGTTCCTCGCCATACAGGGGATTGCTGTCCAAAAAGAGGAGCATCGGAAGGAAAATCCATACGACCCAAAGCATCCCCCTGCTTTTTTCTTGCCCTTTTTTTGGGCTTGGATTTCTCGGGTTTCTTTTCATAACCTCTTTCTGATGGACTTTTTCGAAACGATGAATCCTCCAAAACCGCTTTTCCCCAAGGGAGCTACTCCTGATCCAGGGCCTCACGAACCTTGGTGGCGATATCTTGCATGGAAAAGGGCTTGGGAAGAAAACGCACCCCTTCGTCCAAGACGCCGTGATGGGCTATGGTGGTGGCCGTGTACCCGGACATGAACAGAACCTTGATCTCCGGGTAAAGCACGATCAATTGTTCGGCCAGATCCAACCCGTTCATCCCGGGCATGATCACATCCGTGACGAGCAGTTGAATTTCGTCTGTATGTTCCCTGGCCAGGGTCAGGGCATCTTCCGGGCTGTTGGCCCCCAGCACGGTGTACCCGAGGTTTTCCAGCATGGTTTTGCCCAGGGTCAAGATGGCCTTTTCGTCTTCCACCATCAGAACGGTCTCCCCCCGGCCCCGTGAAATGGGCTGGGAACTGTCCACGGAGATCATTCCTGCTTCTCCTTCGTGGCGGGGCAGATAGATCTCGAAGGTGGTTCCTTTGCCCGGTTCACTATCCACGTGAATGAACCCGTTGTTCTGCTTTATGATGCCGTACACCGTGGCCAAGCCCAGGCCCGTGCCTTCTCCCGCCCTTTTGGTGGTGAAAAAGGGCTCGAACAGGTTGGCCAGGATTTCCTTGTCCATTCCGCATCCGTTGTCGTTTACGGTCAACAGGGCGAAATCACCCGGAGCACAGTCGATATTGTCGGCACAATAGACCTCATCAAAGCTTGCCCGGCCGGTTTCAATGGTGATCTTGCCCACGCCGGCAATGGCATCCCGTGCATTCACACAGAGATTGGCCAGGATTTGATCGATTTGGGACGGGTCCATGCGGATCGGCCACAGGCCCGTTTCCGGCAGCCAGGCCAGATCAATGTCCTCTCCGATGAGCCTACGGAGCATCTTAAGCATGCCCTCGATGGTTTCGTTCAGGTCCAGAACCTCGGGAACAATGGTCTGTTTCCGGGCAAAGGCCAGCAGCTGCCGGACAATGGCCGTGGAGCGCTCGGCGGCATTCAGGATTTCACGAAGATCCCCATGAAGGGAATCGGCCGGGTCCATCTTTTCCATGGCCAGCTCCCCATAACCGATGATCACGCTGAGCATGTTGTTGAAATCATGGGCCACGCCTCCGGCCAGGCGACCCACGGACTCCATTTTCTGGGCCTGGTGAAACTGACCTTCCAGGAGCTTGTGTTCGGTAATATCCTGGATCAGGCCGTCGTAGCTCACGATCACCCCGTACCCGTCCCGGTGGGGCACCGTGGTGTTTCTCACCCAGCGGATCTCCTCGTCTTTTCGCAGAATTCGATGTTCCAGGGGTTGGGTCTCTTCACCGGCTGCGGCCCGCTTGGCATGTTCAATGACCCGGTCACGGTCCTCGGGCACGACGATTCCCAGCCACAGGAAGGGGTCCTGGGCAAATTCGTTTTCATGATACCCGGTAACGGCCAGGCACCCAGGCCCATGGGCGGTGGACACGGCCGTGCCGTTTTCCATGTGCACCGTATAGACATAATCCGTGATGGCATGGGTAATTCGCTTGTAACGTTCCTCGCTTTCCCGCAGGGCCATCTCCATGCGCTTGTTCTCGGCGATGTCGGACATCACCACTCGGCACACAAGGGTGCCGTCTTCATGCCGGGCGGCAATGGCGTCCAGCCGGACCCAGAGCGGGAGGTGCCCCGTTTTCACCATCCGCAGCCTGCACACCTGGGGCTCACCGGTTTCAAAAAGCGCCTTGCGATGCCGGTAGTAGATGTCCTGGTCTTCCTTCAGGATGAACCGGACAATCGGCTGCTTGGCCAGCACACTCCGGGGCACATTCAGTTGATTGGAAGCGGTGAGGTTGGCCTCCAGGATCAGGCCTTGCTCGCTCAGGGTGACATACCCCACGGGCGCAAGGTCGTAGAGATCGAAATACCTGGCCCGGGAAGCGTCCAGTTCTTCCCGGGCACGGCGCAGCTCCTCGTTCTGCATGGCCAGCTCGATCTGGTGAACCTCCAAGTCGTGGACCATTTGGCGGATTTCCTCCGGGGAGAGGGTCGTGGGGTCCGCCCCGGTCTTATCTGCTTTTGGACGGGCTTGGGAAAGTTCTTCCGGTTCAGCGGCCTTATGGGCCTTGATATTTTTGCTGTTCATGGAAGCCTCTTTGGTCATGTTAAAAACCATTTGTCCCGGACATCGGGCCTTGGTTTTTCCAGCCATGAATGTCATGGATCAACATAGGTTTTTCTCCCTTCATCCAGGGCCTCACGCACTTTGACGGCGACACTTTTCATGGAGAACGGTTTTTGAAGAAAACGCACCCCCTCGTCCAGCACACCGTGATGGGCGATGACATTGGCCGTGTACCCGGACATGAAGAGAACTTGGATTTCCGGATGAAGCAGGAGCAGTTGTTCGGCCAGATCCCGGCCGTTCATTCCGGGCATGACCACATCGGTGATGAGCAGGTGAATTCGGTCTCCAACCTCCCGGGCCAGCGCCATGGCCTCATCCGGTGAGTTTGCCGACAGCACGGTGTAACCCAGTTTTTCCAGCATGGTTTTGATCAAAAGCAGGATGACTTCCTCGTCTTCCACGATGAGAACCGTCTCCCCTTGGCCCCTCGGGATGGAGGATGCGCTTTCCTCGGGAATGGCCACGACTTTTCCCTCGTGGCGGGTCAGGTAGATTCTGAAGACGGACCCTTTTTCCGGCTCACTGTAGACATTGATGAACCCGTTGTTCTGCTTGACGATGCCGTACACCGTGGCCAAACCCAAACCCGTGCCTTCTCCCACGCCCTTGGTGGTGAAAAAAGGCTCGAAAATGCAATCCAGGGTTGCTTTGTCCATGCCGCATCCGCTGTCGCTCACCACCAGCAGGATGAAATCCCCGGGAGCAAAGCCCGGGTGGCTGGCGCAGTATTCCTGATCCAGGGTCACCCGGTCCGTTTCAATGGTGATTTTTCCAACGCCGGCGATGGCGTCCCGGGCGTTTACGCAAAGGTTGACCAGAATCTGATCGATCTGGGAAGGATCCATCCTCACCGGGCACACACCGGGTTCCGGAAGCCATGCCAGGTCGATGTCCTCGCCGATAACCCGCCGGAGCATTTTGAGCATGCCCTCCACGGTCTCGTTCAGGTCCAGCGACCGGGGGGCGATGGTCTGCTTCCGGGCAAAGGCCAGCAACTGGCGAACCACTTCCGCGGACCGTTTGGTGGCGTTGAGAATTTCCTGAAGATCCCCTTGAATGGAATCGGACGGGGCCACTTTGTCCATGGCCAGTTCCGCATACCCCAGAATCACGCCGAGCATATTGTTGAAATCGTGGGCCACGCCCCCGGCGAGCCTGCCCACGGATTCCATCCTTTGGGCTTGGTTCAGCTGGGCCTCCAGGGCCTTGCGCTCGCTCAAGTCCACACCGATACAGGTCAGATCCAAGAGGTTCCCGTGGGCATCCAGGGAGAGGGCGTTGGACCAGACCACATGGTGCCGCTTACCCTTTCGGGACAGGATTTCATTCTCATGGATGGAAAAGCCTGAAAGATTTTCATTGCTCACGGTTTCGAAAAATACCCTTCGGATATCTTCTTGGATTTCAGGGGGAATGAACCTCTCGAACCAGTCTTGACCCAGGACTTCTTCTTCGGTCCACCCGGTCAATTGCAGAAAGTGCCGGTTGGCAAAGGTGATTTGACCTCTGGGGTTCAGGCTGATGCCAATCTGGGGGATGTTGACGAGGATGTTCCGCCATTTCCGTTCGGACCCTATCAACGCATTCTCCGCTCTTTTTTGCTCCACCACCGGCCAAATCACATCCGCCAGGAAAGCCACGGTTTCGGCGTCCTTTTCCGTATAGTCACAAGGTTTGTTGCCCAACCCCAGAATCGCCACCACCTTGTCATTTTTCATCACGGGAACCACCAGTTCCCGGATCACCTCGGCATGGCCGTCGGGCATCCCCTTTCTGTTGGGCAGGGATGCGTAGTCGTTGTGAAGGATTGGCTTGCCCGTGCCCACGCAATCTGCCCAGACCCCGGCCTGGTCTATGTCGTAATGGGTTCCCCGGCCCTGGGCCTGGCAGAACTCTTGTTGGGTCCGGGTGGACCATTGCTGGAGGGAAAGGGTCCTCTGGTCGGCATCCACAAAGTGATAGAACCCGATGGGGCTGTCCACCAAGGCCCCGATTTCATCCAGGGCTTTGGTTAATAAATCATCCAGGGAATGCGTTGAAGCGTATTCCACCAGGGTAAGACGCACCTGGTTCAACCGGTTCTGCCAGCGTTCTTCGGTCCGGTCCCGGAACACCAGCACCACGCCGGTGATCTCGCCAAGGTTGTTGCGGATGGGGGCTGCGGAGTCGGCGATGGGACGTTCTTCCCCGTTTTTGGCAATGAGCAGGGTGTGGTTGGCCAGACCCACCACCAGGCCATGGCGCAGGACTTTGGCCACCGGGCTTTCTGAAATTTCGCGGGTCTCTTCACTGATGATGTGAAAAACCTCTTCCAGGGGTTTGCCCCAGGCCTCCTCATGGTTCCAGCCGGTGAGGGCCTCGGCCACGGGGTTGAGCAATTCCACCCGGCCCTGAACATCGGTGGCGATCACCGCATCCCCGATGCCCTTGAGGGTGACACTGTGTCGTTCATTGCTGGCTCGCAGCCTGGCTTCACTGTCGAAAAGCTCTTTGTAGTGGATTTTTCTGCCTCGTTCCCGAACCGCCAGCCAGATCGCTCCGATCACAGCCATGAAGCCCAACCACAGCATAAGCATCAGGATGGAACGGAAACGCCAAACCGCATAAACCTCCTCCTCATCCTCCTTGGCCACCATGAACCAATCTGAATCGGGTACGGGCAGGATCACCGCCAAGACCTGGACACCCCGGTAGTCTGTGCCTCGCACCATCCCCTTTTCACCCTGCACGGTCATGACCGCGGGCAAATCCGTCCGGGTGAGGGGAATGCGCAGTTTGAGGGCCGCACCCGTCTGATGGCGCAGGTCATTGAGAAAAAGCACATGATCGCCATCCCGCCGGATCAGCAGCGTTTCGGCGGTTTTACTCAGCGTGGGCCAGGTCTGAATCAAAGGATAGAGGAATTTCGACGCATTGAAGATCATGATGACCGCGCCCATGGCATGGGGGCGATACCCGTCCCGGGACAGAATCGGAGCAATCACACTGATATGGGGCACCGGGTTTTGCTCTTCCATATGCAATTGGGTTAAGGCAGGCTTGCGGCTTTGCAGCGCCTCGGCCAAGCCTTCCGCGTACCCGCTGTTAGGCTCCATGTTACCGGTCATGCTCATCAGAATCCTGCCCTCGGGACTGGTGAGCAGGATGTCCGTGTAATGTTGGTTGATCATGAGGGTGCGAAAAAAGGCCTGGATGTCCTTGGCATTCTCTTGGCTCGGATCGGCCATGAAGCGGGTGATCCCGTCGGCTAAAAACGGGTTTCCTGCTACCAAGGCACCGTCCCCCAGCCGTTCCTTTCGCCAGGCATCAATCTGGTCCACCTTGAGGCTCCCCATGGAAACCAGTCTGTCTTCAGCCGCATGTTGGAGAACCCTCTCCTGGCTTCGGTAAAATACTGCGCCTCCGGCCAATAGGGCCAGAAGTGCCGCTCCCAGAACCATCGTCATCCACCGAGGGAATGCGCTCCCTTCACTCTTCATCATGGGGTCCCCTGTCGTTTATACGGGGGTCTTTCCAAAACCTTCCCGCGGGTTTGCCCAAGCGAAATCGTTCTGTGGGTCTTTTTCACAAACATGTCACACTCCCCTTCTTTCTTCCTTCCCAAGGCCGATCACCTCTTGGATTTTGGCGGCAAGCTCCTGAATGGTAAATGGTTTTTGAATTAAATGCACTCCTGGATCCATCACACCGTGATGGGCGATGGCATCGGCCGTGTACCCGGACATAAAAAGGACTTTGATCTTCGGGAAAAGGGACGTAAGCTGCCCGGATAGATCCGGTCCGTTCATTTCCGGCATGATGACATCGGTGATGAGCAGATCAATGGTGCCGGAGCAAGCCTCGGCAAGAATCAAGGCTTCTCCCGGAGCATTGGCCGTCATCACGGTGTAGCCGAGCTTTTCCAGCATGATCGCCGTCATCTTCAGAATCGCCGCCTCGTCCTCCACCACCAAAACGGTCTCCCCCTTGCCCTGCCGGACGACCGAAGGGATTTTGGCAGGAATCATCCCGGTTTCGCCCTGGTAGCGAGGCAGATGGATCTTTACCAAGGTCCCTTTGCCCGGTTCACTGGAAACATGGATGAATCCATGGTTCTGCTTGACGATGCCGTACACCGTGGCCAGGCCCAAGCCGGTGCCCTCTCCCACCTCCTTGGTGGTGAAAAAAGGCTCGAATAGATTGTCCATAATCTCTTTTTCCATGCCGTGACCATTGTCCCTCACCGTCAGCACGACATAGTCCCCCGGGGAAGCTCCCGAATGCTCGGAACAGTATTCTTCATCCAAACTCACCCGGCCGGTTTCGATGGTGATCTTGCCCACCCCGGTGATGGCGTCCCGGGCGTTGATGCACAGATTGGCCAAAATCTGGTCGATTTGCGACGGATCCATCCTCACCGGCCAGACTTTCGCGCCGGGCAGCCAGACCAGGTCGATATCCTCATCGATGAGTCGCCGAAGCATCTTGAGCATCCCTTCCACCGTCTCGTTCAGGTCGAGTACTCGGGGAGATATGGTCTGTTTGCGGGCAAAGGCCAGCAATTGCCGGACCACCTCCGTGGACCGTTTGGCTGCGTTTAAAATTTCTCCAAGAGCATCATGAACGGGATCATCCGGAGCCACCCTGTCCATGGCCAGCTCCGCATAACCGTTGATGACGCTGAGCATGTTGTTGAAATCGTGTGCCACGCCGCCTGCGAGCCTTCCCACGGACTCCATCTTCCGGGCCTGCTGAACCTCGGCTTCCAGCCGCAGTTGCCCCGTAATGTCCCGTTTGACGGCAACAAAGCTGATGATCTTGCCCCCGGAATCCCGAACCGGAGAAATCGTGGTCTCATCCGTGTAGAGGGTTCCGTTCTTCCGTTTGTTGACCATGCGTCCTTGCCATGTTTCACCGGATTTGATGGTGGTCCAGAGATCCTCGTAAAAAACCCTGTCCTGTTTCCCGCTTTTCAGGAAACGCGGGTTTTTTCCCAGAATTTCTTCTTCGGCATATCCAGTGGCCCGCTCAAAGGCGGGGTTGACATACTGGATGGCGCCGTGGCCGTCGGTGGTAAAAATGATATCGCCAGCCTGCTCAATGGCGGCCATCATCCGTTCCCGCTCCATGGAGGCTTGTTTTTGTTCGGTGATGTCGCTGAAAACCCCCAACACGCCTACAGTATTCCCGTCTTTGTCTCGAATCGGTGTTTTAATCGTATAGGCCCAGGCAGTCCTGCCGCTTGTCACGTATTGCTCCTCAAGGCTCTCCGTTTTGCCGGAGGTCATGACCCGAAAATCGTCGGCCCGGTATTTTTCGGCCAGCTCTCGGGTGAAGAGGTCATAGTCGGTCTTTCCGGCGATTTCCTCCTGCCTGATGCCCAGATCTCGGACAAAGTTCTCGTTGCAGGACAGGTAGACCGACTGCCGGTCTTTTGCGAAAATCGCCTGTGGAAGGCTTTCAACCAGGGTGCGGTATTTTCCTTCGCTCGCGCGCAAGGCATCCATCACCTGTTTGCGTTCGGTGATGTCATGGGCCACTCCGCGAACGATGGGTTCTTCGGCTTCCTTGGAGCGCAGGGTGGTATGGTATTCCCAGATGAGTTTTTTGCCCGACCTGGATTGAACGGCAAGCAGGCCCTTGACCTCGCCTTGGGTTTCCACCGTTTTGAGGTATTCATCAAACGCACGGGTGGTTTCCGGCATTAGGATATCCCGAAGATTCATCTGCAGCAGGGTGTCCCTGTCAAAACCTAAAACGGTCGCCGCCCATGGATTCACCGAAAGAATGCGGCCTTTGAGATCGTGTGTGCAGATGAGGTCCCGGCTGTTTTCCACCAGGTCCCGGTATCGGTCTTCGCTCTCGCGCAAGGCCTCCTCGGCTTTCTTGCGGCCGGTGATGTCGCTGATGATGTGCACTGCGCCGGAATACTGTCCGGCTGCGTCAAGGATGAGATCTACCGTAACCTGGAACCAGCTCTCGTCGGCTTTCAACTCCATGCTCTCGCGATGCAGGCTTATTTCTGCCCGCTTCAGGGGGCATTCGGGGATGGGTCGGGCCGTATGGTGTAAGATTTCCCAGCAGTGCCGGCCGATCAAATCCGGAAATGAATCCTGGAACATTCGCTTTGCCGTTTTGTTGGCCTGCAGGATGCGCTGGTCCTTGTCGAGAATCCATATGGCGTCATTGGTGGCGTCAAAGGTCGTCCGCCAGTGACGCAATTCCTCTTCCCGGTTGTCCACGGCCGAAATGCCCGTATTTTCAAAATCCGTCATAAGCACCTCTATTTTTTTGATAGTGTCCATCCAGAAACGAGAAAATTTGTTCAAGTTCAAGGCAGGTAAAAATTTTAACCACAGGAATACTCGACGTATTTTGAGGATTAAAATTTTTGCCTAACACAGAAATTGGGCAAATTGGCCGTTTCTGGATGGGTACTATATAGAAAGGACCGAATTGAACATGTCTCAAACCCTATGGTGCTCAACCCGCAACGGCTTGCTTCCTTTAGCGATATGCAGTCCCACTTGGCGGGACAGTGGCTTATAGATACTGGATCAATTCCGGGATGACGCTTGGAGGCAATGTCAACCTATTATTCAACTAAAAGCCTGGAAAAATCAAGATTCGATTGCGTATTTCCTGAGGTATTGGCAATTCTTTCGGGAAAAGATCAAGGGGTGGATATTTTTTCAGGGGAATGGTTTTGCCAAAAAAAAATCAACCGGCCAATTGGCCGGTTGATTTCGGAGAGGAGAAAAAGATGAAGATTTTTTTGGTTTCGCTATGGTGAAATGCAATTCGATTGCCAAAGTTATTTTTTTGATAATCTTTTTTAAATTTTGAGGTCTATCTGTTTATTATTCAGCAGGTTAAAATTTATAAAATTATTATTTTCAGCCAATTGAATGGTTTCGCCAGTGCAGGTGGGCAAGGTTTTGTTCACCATATTGAACCCTGAAAATGACGTCATTTGATAAAAAATACTGATATTTAACAATATTTTGCATTAAATCGCAGAGTTCAAAATTTTGAACCCCGATCATAATTTTGTACACTGGTTTTCGCACCTTCAAATTAGGCACTAATCACCCGATTCAAATCCTGTTGCGCCGATGAAACAACTGTTGGAGCCGGTTCTTTCCTCCGGATCGAATTTGCTGTTGTTCAGAAATACCGAAACCGTATCTCCGTTGTCATTGGCGGTGGCCATATCGGGTTTGTCGTTTCCGTCAAAATCCGCCAGGACGATGCAATGGGGTCCGTTGCCCGAGGCGTAATTCACGGCGGATTCGAAGGTGCCGTCGCCGTTGCCCAAAAGGACGGAAACATTATTGCCATCATAGTTGGCAATCGCAATGTCCAGGTTCCCGTCTCCTTCAAAATCGTCCACGGCCACCGAGCGGGTGGCATCCCCTGCGTTATAACTCACGGCGGCATCAAAGGTTCCGTCGCCGTTGCCCAATAGAACCGACACACGGGTGGCGCCATAGTTTGCAGTCACAATATCGAGGTTGCCGTCATCATCAAAATCCCCTGTGGCCAACGAACGGGTGCCATTCCCCGCGGCAAAATGGACCGGGGCATCGAAGGTGCCGTTGCCGTTTCCAAGAAGGATGGAAATATTGTTGCCGAAATAGTTGGCGGTGGCCAAGTCAAGGTTGTTGTCGCCGTCAAAATCATCCACAACCACCTGGTAGGGGCCGTCCCCCGTGGTAAAGGCGGTAATGGGCTGAAAGGTGCCGTTGCCGTTGCCCGGGAGAACGGAAATCGTATCGTTGTCGGCATTGGCGGTGACAATATCCACATCCCCGTCCTTGTTAAGATCCTCCACCGCAACCCATCGGGGAGCGGTATTGATCGCATGATGGACCGGGGCCGCAAAGGTTCCGGTTCCGGTTCCCGAAAGCACCGAAACACTATTCCCGTTCCGGTTGGCGCACACAATATCCACATGGTCATCCCCGTTTATTTTTCCCATGGCCACGGAATAGGGTCCACTTCCTGCGGTATAATCCACAGCAACAGCAAACCCGCCTGATCCATTGCCCAGAAAAACCGAAACCGTATCCGCCCCGTTGTTGGCCGTCACCATATCCGGATCTCCATCGTTGTTTAAATCTCCTGCCGCCAGGGCATAGGGCGCATCCCCCGATGCAAAATCCGTGGAAGCCATAAAGCTCAGGTCACCGGCATGGGTCACCAAAGGGCTGCATAATAAGAGTAAAACCAGAATTGTTAATTTGTTTTTCATGGTTGAATTCTCCTGCTCATCGGGTTTTTTAAAAGGACTTCAGGGAGGTTTTCCCCCGGGTTGAATGAATGGGCTTCAAAAGGCCTGCCATGACCCGGAAAAACAGTTTTTACCCCCAGGTTCTGAATTTTTTCCCAGCTTTGCATTTGCCGGTCATGATTGAAGGAATATTGGGGGAAACAGGGCCCGGACCCGAAGGGGAAGGTGTTCACCGCAAGATCCCCGATAAAGGCCTCGTGGTCCGCAGTGACCAGGGAGATCGATCCCGGGGTATGGCCGGGGGTGAATACCACGTTGGCTGAAAAGCCCAAACCCTCAAGGGAGAGCTCCTGGTCCAGGATGTATTCGGAATCCACCGCCTGAAAGCGATAGGTTTTTTCCCTTTGAACCACTCGGAAACCCTGGTGCTCATCCACCGTGGGCAAATGATCCAGTGACGGATCAGCGAGCCTGAATACCGGATTTTTTAAAAAAAAGGCCTCAAAGCCGTGGGTCATGACCGGGCAATGGCATGCGGTCTTGATTTCATGGAGGCAACCGGCATGGTCATAATGGGCATGGGTGACCACAATCAATTGAATCTGTTCGGGAAGGATGCCGGTTTTTTCAAGCTTTTTAAAAAACAAGTCCGCTGTTCCCATGGGGCCTGCGTCCACAAGAAGGTAACCGCTTTTTCCGGGAACCAGATAGGTGCTGGTGACCCCCAGCCTGATTTTGCTATGCGTTTCCATGGGTTTTCCCATGATCATTTCTGTCCTGGTGATGTCTTGGCTGAGGGTGGATCCCATGCGTCATTTTTATTCCATTTTCAGGGATTCATCAAGTTTTTGTTTTACTTCAGGCATCCCCTGATTTGAGTAAAATCCAGTTTTTCTAAAAATTGCGCAGAAAGTTCCCTGGAAATCCGGTGCTCGTAAACCTGGTCCTGCCCTGTAATCCCCCGGATTTCACCGTCCGACAAAAACCATTTGAGCAATTGAATGCCAACTGATTTCCGGTTTTCCGGGAGAGGGTTGGTGGCATTGAATTTTTCGGGACCCGGCAGGGTTCCCCCCTCATCCACAAGGGATTTCATGAAATTCAGAATCCGGGAGAGCCTCAGGAGAGTGACGGATTCTGTCCGGCTGGTGGTGTGGGTAAGGGGAATGGCACTGGATCTCAGCAGGCTGTGGTGATCCGGAAGAAGCCCATTTTCCCGGCATCGGTCATAATCTGCACTGCCGGGGGCTGGGTAGAAAATGGAAAGGCCGGCCAGAACCCTTTTATCCGCCAGATAGAGAAGATCCTCCAGCGAATCCTCGGGTTTCTGGTCCGGGGCTCCGGCGATCATGTAGGCCACGGCATCCATGCCCCATTTTTCCGCCCAGTCCAGGGTTTTTTCAAAGGATGGAGAAACATCGGGCCTGGAAAAGCGTTTCAGTTGAGAAGGGTTTGTGGAAGCCACGGCAAGGTTCAGGGTTTTGAATCCGGCAGCCTTCATGGCTGCGACGATCTCTTCATCCAGGCTGGGCGGATAGAGACCGTTCATGGCCCGGAATTCCAGATCCTTTCCGCTGAATTTTGTATGGATTTCATTCAAAAGTGCCATGAACCATTTTTTATCCAGGGCCAGGTTTTCATCCTCAAAATCCATGAAGCCCGCATCCAGGTTCACAACGCCGTTTTGAATTTCTTCTATTATATATGGAACGCTTCGCCTTCGATAGGGAACGGCAGACCCTTTCCCCAGAGAGCAGTAGGAACAGTTCATGGGGCATCCCCGGCTTGCGGTAATCACCAGGCTGCCTTTGTTTTTCCTCCTGTAAAAGCTGTTTTTGACCAAGCCCATGGCCGGAATGGGATAATCATCCAGTGCATCCATGACTGCGGGCTTGTTGATAAAATATTTTCCGTGATCCAATCGAAAACCGATGCCTGGAATGGAGGCCAGATGATCCGAATCGGCGCCTTGCCCAAGGGCTTTGGCCAGAAGGGGCATGGACACCTCCCCCTCTCCCCGAAGCACAAAATCCACAGATTCACAGTCCAGAACCTGTTCCGGCATGGCCGTGGGGTGATGGCCCCCGAGAACCACTTTGCACCGGGGGGAAGCCTTTTTAACTCGCTCGGCGATTTCCAAAGCTTCTCTGGAGTATGCGGTGAACAGGGAGGAAATCCCCACCAGAAAAGCTCCGGAATGTTTTACCTGTTGAGCCAGATGCTCAAAGGAATATCCATAATGCTTGTACTTGTGGAACAGACCGAAGGGGGAGATATCTTCTTGACCATAAAAAGGCTCCAGATAGGCCATTTCCTCCGGCCAATCCAGGACCCTGGATTTTGAAGTGGCCAGGGCATCCAGAATCTCCACGGAAAACCCCGCTTTCAGCAATGAAGCCGCAATACAGGAGAGACCGTAAGGGATGGTTCTCTTGGCGGTTAGATAAAAATCGCGAATGGGAGGCTGGATCAAAAGAATATGGGGCATGGAATTTGAAATCTCAAATTTGAAATTCATGGGTCGAGGCAGGATGTTCTTTTGTCCGTCCTCAACCCATGAGGTTAGTCGTTGAAAAACCGGGTTGATTGAGCGTCGGTTTCAAAGATTATGAACTAAAAATTCCCAAGGCGTTTTTTTAGTTTGCCCATATAAAATACGGGCAGGATTAAGTCAATGAGGATATCGCATATATTTTAAGGGATTAAGAATTCAACCCCGAAAAGACTCGCCTTGGGTTTTGGGCTGTGGGGACACAATCCATTTCAAATCTCAAATTTCAAACTTCAAATTCCCCGGTTCGGACGGTTTATTCTCTAAAGTATTGGACCCTGCAACCGATATATAGGGGTAAGAAGAGAACATATTTGTGGGATCAAAATCACCCGGTAAAATAAGGCGAACCATTAATTTCTACCGAGTCATAAGGTAGCTGAATAATAATCTTATTATCTTTCTATTATATATCGCCATGTTATTTTGATGTCACCAGAAGGAAACCACCAGGCTGCCTTTTTCCCATGCAGCCCAGTAAATTTGCAGAAGCAAATAACGGAGATGATATGCGCCCCTATCAGGACGACATTTGGATTATTATAAGAGAAGGTGTTGAAGGTTTAAGCGTTAAAATTTCACCCATAGCCAACATCAACGACTTGTTGATCGCCAGGAATTATTCCACTGACCTTGTGGCCCTGGTTCACAATAAGGCCTCGCTTGTGGATGTGATCTTGGAAGTTTCCTATAATTAAAAACGTTTTCACCAAGGCCCGTTCAACTTTATGCCCGAATTCCAATCAAAAATCAGTCGACATCCATTTTCAATTCCGGGTTAATCCCTAAAATTCCATCCATAATAATACCTCATACCCATGGATATATTGTTAATTTCAATACAGAATTCATTGCCAATTATATCTATTGACACGGCACTTTCTCTTTGAGATAGTTCGTTTTTTTGTGGGTGGTAACGTTTGAACAATAAGAGAATCATAGGCAGCAGAGGCTTATTGCCTATATAAGATGGAGCAAATAATCTTAAAGGAGGAGTGAGTAGGGACATGGTTCAAGAAGAATACAGACACAAACTGAACAAGGTGATGACGGAACAGGAAGCCGTATCCACGTTTTTAAAGGACGGCGACTGCTTTACCGTGGGCGGGTTTCTTTTAAACCGGGAATCGGATTGCGTGTTTCGGGAGATTGCACGGCAAGGAAAAAAACATCTTCAATTTATAGAGGAAAGCTCCACATTCAGCATTGATATGCTGATCGCGATTGGGGCCATTGACCGGTTTGACACGGCTTACATTCCCCATCGCCAGGTGGGGAAGATGGATGGCTTGCCTGGTCTTCAAAGATGTTTTAACACAGGCGATCCCCGACCCGTTAAAATGGGAGGCGTAATTCAGACGCCCAATTATACGGGGAATGAAAAACCCATGGAAATTGTGGACTGGTCCAATTTCATGGTGGCCTTAAGATTTGTTGCTGGAGCCCTGAATGTTCCCTTCATGCCCTGCAAGTCCGGATTCGGAACGGATCTTCTTAAGTACAATACCGAACTCAAGGTGATCAACGACCCGTTTGAAAACAAACCCCTGGTCCTGGTTCCGGCCATCAAACCGGATGTAGCCTTTATTTCCGTCCAAAGGGCCGACCGTCGCGGAAATGGCCAGGTGTTCGGGTATAAAGGCACGGATGAGTGGAAAGCCCGGGCCGCCAAGCACGTGGTGCTGTTTGCGGAAGAGCTGGTTTCCTCGGATAAAATCAAGGAGCATCCCTCCCATACCCTCATTCCCTCCTATTGCACCGACGCGGTGGTGGTCCAGCCCTTCTCCAGCCACCCCTTTTCCATGTATGGCTGTCATGGGGGTGACGGTATCCAAACCTTGAATACCATAGTACCCCACCAGACCAAGGAAGGCTTTACCGCCTGGATGAACGAATGGGTTTACGGGGTGAAGGATCATTTTGAATATTGCGAAAAAATCGGCTGGGAAAAACTGGAGCAAATCGCCAAATCCGAGAAGAAAAACAACGTCCTTCCCTGAGAGGAAAAATGACGGTGCAAAGACGGTTTCATATTAATACTAAATACAAATTTGGAAGGTTATTATGACGAATCAAACAGCTTCAAATCAAGCTTCAGAGCTTAAAGGAAAGTTCTCGCCTGTTATATTGACATGCTGCGCGGCAGCCCGCCAATTCATTGATAAAGAGGTGGTATTCGGAGGAGTGGGGGTCTCATTTCTGGCCGTTGCCATTTCAAAACTGCGATACACTCCCTGCCTGATCATGGTGACGGAAGCCGGTTACGTGGATTTCGCCGGTGTCAGCTCCATGGGAAGCCCGGCGGACAACCATGGTGCCATCGGGGCAAGTCTCCATCAGGGTCTTTTTGACACATTCCGGGATCTGCAATCCGGACACATCAATGCAGCGTGCCTGGGGCTGGCCCAGGTGGATAAATTCGGAAACGCCAATGTCAGCTATGTGAATCCGAACATTCGCATGAACGGCAGCGGCGGCGGATGCGATATCGCCTCTTCTGCGGGTCGGGTGGTCTATGTGGTGAAATACGCCGCCAGAACCTTCCAGGAAAAACTCGACTACATCACCAATCCGGGATACCTGGACGGAAGTCCGGATGCCCGGAAAAAAGCCGGACTGGTGGGCGGCGGGCCGGCTTGCTTGGTCACGGACCGGGGGATTTTCCGTTTTGACGAAAAAACCCATGAAATGTATCTGGCGGAAGTGTTCCCCTGGCAGGATGAAAAAGACATTGAAAGCATCAAAGCGGATGTGCCGTGGGATTTGAAAGTGGCGGACAATCTGAAAATCATCGAGCCCCCCAACCAGGGTGAAATCGATGCCATCGCTTTGATGGATCCGGGCAAGGCCTATCTCGAGGAATCCATGATGAATCGTCCGGTGGCCCTGATCTCCATGTCTGGCCGCAGGGACCTCAATGCCTATCGGGAAATCGCAGAGATCTTCCGGGCAAAATTCCAGCAAGCAAAAGATTACCTGCTTTAACCTCCATGAAAGCCGGGCCCTTCGAGGGCCCGGCTTTTTTCCCGGATGAATTCATGCCTTGATCAGGCTTGCCGCAGCTTCCAGATCCTTCAAATCCCGATAGGCGATAATACCTTCATCAAACCCGGCGGCTTCCATTTCCTGGAATTTTTTTCCAAGGTCTTCCAGGGACTGGATGGTTTGGCCGAAAAATTCTTTTCCGGATAAAGAAAAGGGGACCATGGCCGAGGTTTGAATGGGTTTCTGTTCCATGGCCCACGCTCTGTTTATCTCAGCTTCCGGATTCCAGAAGGTCACCACCCCGTCGGCCACCCCAAGGGCTTGTTTCCAGGCCTCGCGACCCACACAAGCCAGGTAAAGAGGAACCGGTGGACCAGGAAGGGTTCTTAACCGGATGCCCTTGATCCGGAACGTCTGGCCCTGAAAATCTGTTTTTTCCCCTGAGAGAAGACTCCGAAGGATCAGGACGCACTCCTTTTCTGCATAAGGGCTGGGTTCAATGCCCGCTTTTTCAAGGAAGCGTTGAATGCCCTTGCCCAGGGAAATACTAAGCCGGTTGTTTGAAAACCGCTGCAGGGTAGCGGCCATCTGAGCCATAACCACGGGATGGCGGGTGAAGGGATTGGTAACCCCCAAGCCGATGAGGACTTGTTCCGTGTTTTGGGCCAGGATACTTGCCGCCATCCAGGCCTCCCAGGGAGACACCAGGGTATCCGGAACCCATACCCGATAAAAACCCTGGGAATCAAAGGCCTTGGCATGATCTGTCAATTCATCCAAGGGGCATTGGTGGGACAACTCCACGCTGATTTTCATGGCTGGTTTCATACAAACCTCCCTTTGTGAATGGGGTTGGTTTTCCTTTGAATCCCGTCAAATGACATGAGTGATGAGCAGAATGATAGTGATGATGCCCAGAAGAATGCGGTAATAGCCGAAAATGCGCAATCCGTGTTTTTTCAGGTAGTTCACCAGCCATTTCACGGAAAACCAGGCAGCGATGAAGGCGCTGAATATCCCCATCACAGGGGTGAAGATCCCGTAGGCTGAAACAATGCCCGCGCCGTGACCGGCAAACTCGTAAACCGTTGCTGCTCCCAAAGTGATCAGGCCCAGAAGAAAGCTGAACTCCACGGCCGCCCCGAGGCTCAGCCCTGCAAACAATCCCCCCATGATGGTGGCAAGGCTTCGGCTGACCCCCGGCCACATCGCCGCAACCTGGAAAAGGCCGATGACCAGGGCCACGCGCCAGCTCATGTCCTCAATGGACTTTAATGGGCCGGGATGGTGCTTTTCAGAATCAGTCGGAGCAAAAAAGATGGCCACCCCTCCAAAAATCCACCCCATGGCCACGGCCCAAGGACCAAAAAGAATCTGTTTGATCAGGCTCGAAAAAAGGAGCCCCGTGATTGCGGCGGGAAGGAATGCCAGGATCAGCATCCCGCCGAGTTTAAGACCCTCCGGGGATTTGCCCAGAAACCCCTGAAGAATTTGCATGGACCTCCGGCGGTAAAGCCCGAGAACGGCTATAATAGCCCCGATCTGAATCACCACGGCGTAGGAATCCGCCGCATCCTTTTTTTCTTGGGTGTCGTCCAGTCCCATGAGGTGCTGGGTGAGAAGAAGGTGGCCTGTGGAGCTCACCGGAAGATATTCCGTGACCCCCTCCACCAGACCCAGGACCAGGGCATGAAAAACGCTGAGTCGTTGGTTTTCTCCGGATGAATTTTCGGAAACCCCGTGGATCGGGACAGTGAACAAAAAAACAAGCAGCAGAACCATGCATAAAATTTTTACGGGAACTTTTTTATAGGGAAGGCCATGCAGAATCACGAATTCCAATCTCCGGCTAAGGTCCTGAAGTACACAAGCAATCCGATTCAGGGATGGCCCCGTTCTCGGCAACACACTCAAGGCAAAATTACTTGAAATTATTAGTAGGAACAGGGGCTCCTGTCAACAACCGATTGCCATCCCATGACGGATGTCCAGAAATAAAGGTCTAAAATTTAAGTTAATAAAATGGATTAAGCGATGAATCAAGTTGATTTGCTTTCTCCCCCTGTGCTATAGGAGGTTCCGTCCCATTCGATCCCATGCAATTTTCAATGCCGTTTCCTTAAGATAATTCATCTGTCATAAGGGCGGGGATAAACCCCGCCCCTACAGCGCAGAGTGCGATTTGAACGTAGGGGTGGGGTTTATCCCCACCCGCAAATTTGCTTAAGGAGCTGGCATGGATACTAATTGTGCTGAAATCGTGTTCGGGATTTCAGATCAGCCCAAACGCTGGCCGCCCGGCCAGCCTTCACCTTTGAAAAATTCCACAGGTTTCTCGATAGCGGGTCCGCCTGTGATATTTCACTCTGGAAAGGAGAAGCAAATGAAGAGTTTGTTTTCGCAGTTCAACGGTGTTGAAATCTTTTTTCTGCTCTGTGCCCTGGTCGGAGGAATGTTCGTTTTTTTCAGGCTCGTCATGCAAATGATGGGTTTCGGTCATGACGGCGACGGGGATTTCGGCGGGGCCAGCCATGGTGTGGACGGCCATCACGAGGATTCCGATATCGGTTTTAAACTGCTGTCCCTTCACGGCCTCACTTCCTTTCTCATGATGTTCGGACTGGTGGGTCTGGCGCTATATAAGCAGAGCGGAAGCGGTATCATGGTTTCCATAGCAGGTGCCGTGATCGCAGGTCTTGCCTCTGTTTGGGCCATAAAGAAGCTTTTTTCGTCTTTTGGAAAACTCCAGTCCAGCGGAACCATCTCCATTGAAAATGCCATTGGTTCCCAGGGAAGTGTTTATCTGAACATTCCCAAGGGCGGCACAGGGCGAGTATTGGTGAAGGTGAACAACAGTTTGAGGGAATTTGATGCGGCTTCAGCGGATGAGACAACGGCAATCCCAACGGATACGCCCATTCGAGTGGTCTGGGTGGATGGAAACATTTTGGTTGTTGAAAAAATCTGACCCCAAGGAAAGGAGTAATTATGATCGATTTAGGATTCTGGATTCTGCCCATTGTGGCGTTTGTCATTCTGGTTATCACCACCCTGGCCTTTTTGGCTTCCCGGTACAAAAGATGTCCTTCGGATAAGATTCTGGTGGTCTACGGAAGGGTGGGAACCGGCCAGTCCGCCAACTGCATCCACGGCGGCGGCGCCCTGATATGGCCCCTGATCCAGGATTACGCCTACATGGACCTTACCCCCATGACCATCAGCATTCCTCTTCAGAAGGCCCTGTCCATGCAGAATATTCGCATCAATGTTCCCAGTACGTTTACCGTGGGGATCAGCACGGAACCCGGACCCATGAACAATGCGGCGGAAAGGCTGTTGCACCTGGAACAAAAGGAAATTGAAGAAATGGCCAAGGAAATCATCTTCGGCCAGCTCCGGCTCACCGTGGCGTCCCTGACCATTGAGCAGATCAATCAGGACCGGGAAAGCTTTCTGGATTCGATCCGGAAAAACGTATCCCCGGAGTTGAACAAAATCGGTCTTTACCTCATCAACGTGAACATCACGGATATCACCGATGAGTCGGATTACATTGAAAGCATCGGGAAAAAAGCCGCAGCAGAAGCCATCAACCGGGCCAAAGTGGATGTGGCGGAGCAGGAAAAAGACGGTTCCATCGGTGAGGCCGAGGCGGTTCGCGTAAAGACCATCCGGGTGGCGGAGAACGTGGCGGAAGCGGATAAAGGCAAGAAAAAAGCCGATGCGGATCGACGGGTTTTTGTTCAGCAGCAGGAAACCGCAGCCACCATCGGCGAAGCCGAAGCCGACCGGGAAAAAGAAATCCGGGTGGCGGAAAACCTGGCCCAGGCTGAAAAGGGGCGAAAAAAGGCCGATGCGGATAAGCGGATCTTTGTTCAGGAACAGGAGGCCATGGCCATCACAGGAGAAAACAAGGCCAAGGCGGATATGGCCGATGCCGATGCCCAGCTGGCCATAAAACAGGCCGAGGCCCTGAAACTCGGGGAAGTCGCCAAGCGGGAAGCCATGGTGGAAATTCAAAAGGCTCAGTACAGGGCAGAACAGGAAAGACTCAATGCCCAGGACGTGGTTCGCCAGGAAATTGAAAAGCGGAAAATTGAAATCGCCGCAGAAGCCGAAGCGGAAAAGATCCGCCGGGAAGCCAAGGGGAATGCTGATGCTATTCTCATGAAATACGAGGCCGAAGCCAGAGGCATCAAGCAGGTACTGGAAAGCAAAGCGTCGGGGTATGCCGCCCTTGTGGAGTCTTGCAACGGAGACGCCAAGTCTCTGGCCAGCCTTTTAATCATCGAAAAAATGGAAGAGCTGGTCACCATGCAGGTGGAGGCCATCCGCAACCTCAAAATAGACAAGATCACGGTTTGGGATTCCGGAAACACAGGAAACGGGGGATCCTCCACAGCCAATTTCATATCCGGGCTGGTGAAAAGTCTTCCGCCCCTGCATGATATCGCCGAACTCTCGGGCCTGGATCTGCCCAAATTTCTGGGGGAGGTCAGCTCGGCAAAGCCCCTGGAAAAAGCGGAACCCCAGAAAGAACCCACAGCCAAATAAACAATCCTTTCCTGAAAAAGGCCCCGAAAAACCGCAGCCCGTTTCACGGCGTTTGCGGTTTTTTTGGGCCTATCCCCATGAGCAGTTCCCCCTGTTTGAGCAAATAACCTGTTGACTCGCGTTCCGCAGCCTTGTAATTTCAGAATTCAACAGCCGGAAATCTGAATGCCCGGAGAATGATCGACCATGAAGAAGATGACCGTTAGAGAACTCCAGGATACTGTGGATCAATAACTTCCCGAAATTAAGTTAGAACTATATGAAAACCGGTTACATGAAGAAAGGGGTTTTAAAATGATACGAAAGAAACACGCCTTTCGGCGGGCTGTATTCCTTCCGCTGATTCTGTTCATTTCGATGATTGCGGGAAGTATGCAAGCCGAGGCTTTGGAGACAAAATCCTTTATTTGGGAAGTCACCTCGGACACCGCCACGGTCTTTGTCATGGGCTCCATCCATGCGGCCAGACCCGACATGTATCCCCTGAGCCCCGCCATAGAGGGGGCTTTCAATAAATCATCCTGCCTGGTGGTGGAGGTGAACCCCTTCACCATAGATGAGAAAAAAATGCAAGCGATCATCGAGAAAAAAGGGTATTATCCGGCAAACGATCAAATCGGGAACCACATTCAAACTCCCCTGTATCACGACCTGACAACCTACCTCCAACAAGCGGGAATTCCCCTGGAGCGGGTTTCCCGAATGAGGCCCGGATTTTTGTCCTTTTCCCTCACCGCCGCCCATATGATAAAACTGGGATATCTCCCGGAAAACGGGGTGGACCTGTACTTCCTGAAAAAGGCCAAGGACCGCAAGCAGATCCTTGCACTGGAAACCATGGAAGAACAGCTGAACCTGCTCCTGGACATGCCGGATGAAAACCTTTACCTGAAATACACCCTTTCGGATCTTGAAAATGCCGGACAGATTCTTCAGGTTATGACTTCCGCCTGGCTGAACGGCGACGCCCAAGGGATGTATGACAGCGTGATCGGGCCCTATGTCACAGACCCTGAAATGAGGCCTCTGCTGGACAGGCTTTTCTTCCAGAGAAATCTCAAGATGACGGCGAAAATCAAGGGGTTGTTAAAAACCGGACTGACCAGCTTTGTGGTGGTGGGGGCCGGGCATCTGGTGGGAGAAAAAGGGATTGTCGAGTTGCTGAAGCAGGATCATTACAAAGTCAGGCAGTTGGGAAAAAACTGAAGAAAGGCAACAAATGACTTTTATCAATACCCTTCAAACCGCATGGAAAAAACAGGATTCCCTGGTCTGTGTGGGGCTGGATTCCGATCTTTCAAGAATTCCGGATCATCTTAAAAAAGAAAAACACCCCTTGTTTGCATTCAACCGGGAAATCATCGATGCCACCGCCGGCCTGGTGTGCGCCTACAAGCCCCAGATCGCCTATTATTCGGCCGTGGGTGCGGAAAAAGACCTGGAACTCACCATCCACCATATCCATGAACACTACCCCGGGATTCCCGTGATTCTGGATGCCAAGCGGGGGGACATCGGGTCCACGGCCCAAAAATACGCTGCCGAGGCTTTTGACCGTTATCAGGCGGATGCCGTGACCGTGAACCCCTACCTGGGAGAAGATTCTTTGCGGCCTTTTTTGAACCGCAAAGACAAGGGTGTGATCATTTTATGCCGGACCTCCAATCCCGGCGCCGGAGATATTCAGGATCTTGAGACCGGCGGGAAAAAAATCTTTCGAATCATTGCTGAAAAAGCGGTGAATCAGTGGAACGAAAACGGAAATGTACTGCTGGTGGTGGGGGCCACCTGGCCTGAAGAACTGGGCCAAATCCGTTCCCTGGCGAAAGGCATGCCATTTCTGGTGCCGGGGATCGGGGCCCAGGGCGGGGATGTGGAACAGGCGGTGTTGAGCGGCAAAACCCAAGACGGAACCGGCTTGATCATCAACTCTTCCCGGGGCGTTATTTATGCCGGAAAGGGAGAAGAATTCGCAGAAGCATCCCGTCATGCAGCAGAAGCATTGCGGAACGAAATCAATCGGTACCGATGAGAACGGATAAAGGAAAAGACCATGAATCGTGATGAAATGATCAGCAGACTGGAAGACCGCAAAACCCCGTGGGACATTGTGGTAATCGGCGGCGGGGCCACCGGGGTGGGCATCGCCGTGGATGCGGCCTCACGAGGATATGACATTCTGCTTCTGGAACAGGGGGATTTCGGAAAGGGAACCTCCTCTCGAAGCACCAAGCTCATCCATGGCGGGGTCCGCTATCTTCAGCAGGGAAACGTGGCCCTGGTCATGGAAGCCCTGCGGGAGCGGGGAATTTTAAGAAATAACGCGCCTCACCTGGTCCATGACCTGGCCTTTGTGGTGCCCAATTATGACTGGTGGGAGGCCCCGTTTTACGGCATCGGCCTGAAAGTCTATGACATGCTGGCCGGAAAGTACGGATTCGGTCCTTCAAAGGTCCTGTCCAAGGATGAAACCCTGGAGCGCATTCCCACCATCAAGCAGCAGGGCCTAAGGGGCGGTATCATTTACTATGATGGCCAGTTCGACGATGCCAGGCTTCTGATCAATCTGGCTCGCACTGCCAGCCACCAGGGGGGCTGCCTGATCAACTACGCCGAGGTGTTTTCCCTCACAAAAGATTCCGACGGGTTTGTAACCGGTGTGATTTTCAGGGATGTGGAAACGGAAAAAGAATACGAAATCAAGGCCAAGGCCGTGATCAACGCCACCGGCCCCTTTACAGACAATGTGTTGCAGATGGATGATCCCAAGGCATCTCCCATTATTTCTCCCAGCCAGGGGGTTCACATTGTTCTGGACCGGTCCTTTCTTCCGGGGAATTCCGCCATCATGGTTCCTCACACCCGGGACGGCCGAGTGATGTTCGCCATTCCCTATCTGGGAGCCACCCTGGTGGGAACCACCGACACGCCCATTGCAAAGGTTTCCCTGGAACCTGTTCCCATGGAGGAAGAAATCCAATTTCTTTTGGAAACCGCCAACAGCTACCTTGAAAAAACCCCGGCCAGGGAAGATATTTTAAGCATCTTCACCGGTATTCGGCCCCTGGTGAAATCCGAAGAAGAGAAAAACACAGCCAGCCTTTCCAGGGATCACTACCTTCACATCGGAAAATCCGGCCTGATCACCATGGCCGGGGGTAAATGGACCACCTATCGCCAGATGGCCAAAATCTGCGTCAACCATGCCATCACCATGGGCAACCTGGAGACCCGGCCCTGCGTGACCAAAGAATTGAATATCCACGGATACCACAAATCCGCCCACAAATTTGAAGATTTGGCCCTTTACGGTTCGGACGCCCCGGCCATTATGGATCTCATGCGCGCCACCCCGGAATACAAGGAACTCATTCATCCCGAACTTTCGGCGCGGGTGGGGGAAATTATCTGGGCGGCAAGACTGGAATGCGCGCGAACCGTGGAGGATTTTCTGGCCCGGCGCTCCAGAAGTCTTCTGCTCAATGCCAGGGCCTCTGCCGAAGCAGCACCCAAGGTGGCCGAAGTCATGGCCAAAGAGCTGGGCCGGAGCACGGAATGGGAGAACGAGCAAATCGCTTCTTTCCAGGCTTTAACCCGAATTTATCTTCCCGATTAATGGTTTTGCTGGAAGATTCACCATTCATTCACCCTGAAAGGAGAGAACAATGGAACAGGTCACCCCCCATATTTTTGCGGAAACGCAATACAGAGGATGCAATCCGGGTTTTGTGGTCACCTCCGAGGGCATTGTGATGGTGGATACTCCCCAGATGCCCACGGATGCTTTGAAGTATCGGGAAGAAATATTAAAAAAGGGAGAGGTCCGGTACCTGATCAACACGGAACCCCACGGGGACCATTTCATGGGCAATTGTTTTTTCGGGGGCATCGGGGTGGCCCATGAGGAAACCCGGAACCGGATTGTTCAGACGGATATGAATGCCATCAAGGAACGCATGTCCATGATGGACCCTGGTTTTAAGGATTTGGATTCCTTTACCCTTCGCCCTCCTTCCGTCACCTTCACCCAGTCCATGAAAATTTATTCCGGAGACCATGAATTTGTCCTCCTGCATCTCCCCGGCCATACCTTTTCCGAAACCGCGGTTTTTGTTCCCCAAGAACGGGTGGTGTTCACCGGGGACAATATCTTCTATAATTGCCAGACTTTTTTCCAGGAAGCCCTGCCCAAGGAATGGCTCCAATCCCTGAAAACCTTAAAAACCCTGGAGGCGGATTTCATCATTCCCGGCCACGGGGAAATCTGCAAAATGGATTACATCGACGAGCAGGCGGCCTTTATTGAAGACTGGATTGCCGCCGTGAAAAATGCCGTTGAAAAAGGATGGAGCCTGGAAGAAGCCCAGGAGAGGATCTCTTTTCTGGATCGGTATCCCATGTTAAGCGGCATGGCGGATTTCGGCCCCCAGCTTCAGAAGACCAATGTGGGAAGGCTCTATGCCCTGGCCTTTGAAAACAGGCTTTAAGTCATGGCAGTCCATACCCCGGTCCTTGAAACCCCAAGGCTTTATCTTCGCAAAATCACTCTGGAGGATACGGATTCCCTGCAGCTGCTTTTTGAAGATCCAGTGGCCATGCAATATTTTCCCGGCACCAAGGATCGCGCCGAAACCGGAGAATGGATCCACACCATGCGGAGCCGGTATGAATCCGACGGCATGGGTTTTTATGCCTGCATTTTGAAAGACACGGAAGAATTCATCGGGTATTGCGGATTGTTATTACAGAAGGATGTGGACGGCACGGATGAAACGGAAGTGGGATACGGCCTGATCAGGAATTACTGGCACCAGGGTTATGCAACGGAAGCTGCAAAGGCATGCATGGAGTACGCCTTTAATCACCTGGGAGCGAAAAGCATCATTTCCCTCATCCGTCCGGAAAATATTAACTCCATCAATGTTGCGCGCCGCAATCATCTGACCTTTGTGAAAAACGTGGTCCGATTCGGACACCCCCACCGGGTCTATGGGGCGAAAAGCCCTTTGTGACAAACCCGTGTTTCTCTTCAAAGCCATTGTTTTTATTTCCACCGAATTTGAGCGATTTTCGAGTTTGCCGCAGATGCAAGAAAAATGGCATTTCGCTATAGTCGCCTATGCGGGATGGCATTTGACGCCACAGATACGGTGAAATCGGATATCCAGAAGAGTTTCAATATTTTAGCACCTGAAAGATTTGAATCCCCTATGATCATTAAACATTTCTCATGGTTGAAATTTTGAAACGCGCAATTTAGGTTCTAAACTTTATGCCCATGGAGCCGATAAAAGCTTCATTGCACCCCTTAAACGGAAGTGACCCATGTCGGATAAAATACAGATCCTGTTTGTGGATGACGAGGAAAACAACTGCAAGGCCTTTGTTCGCCTCATGCGCCTGGAAAAGGAGTATGAAGTGGCCATCGCCTTGAACGGCCTGGAAGCCCTGGAAAGCCTCAAAAAAAAACCCGCAGACATCGTCATCACGGACATGAAAATGCCGGAAATGGACGGTCTATCCCTGTTAAAAGAGATTCGGGAGCGGTATCCCGATGTTTTTGTCATCGTGGTCACCGGCCATGCTTCGGTGGAAAACGCCGTGAAAGCCATGAAGCTCGGAGCGTATGACTACCTGACCAAACCTTTTGACTTTGATGTCATCAACATGATCCTGGGGAAAATATCAGAGCATGCCCGGGTGCTCAAAGAGGCGGAGGATTTTGAAGAAGACGCCGGGAAACCCTACCGGTTTGAGAACATCATCGGCCAGGACCGGAAGATGTTCAAAATCTATGAAATGATCCGGGCCGTGGCCAAAACCAACGCTTCGGTGCTCATTACCGGGGAAAGCGGTTCGGGAAAGGAATTGATTGCCGAAGCCATTCATTCTCGAAGCCAGAGAAAGGCAAAACCCTATCACCAGGTGAATTGCGCTGCTTTAACCGAGTCCATCATCAACAGTGAACTTTTCGGCCATGAAAAAGGATCGTTTACCGGCGCAAACCAGCAGAAAATAGGCTTGTTTGAACTGGCGGATCAAGGCACGCTTTTTCTGGATGAAATCGGCGACGTACCATTGCAGATCCAGACCTCCCTTTTGCGGGTTCTTGAATACGGAACCTTCCAGAGGGTGGGGGGCTCTCAAACCCTGAAAGTGGATACCCGCATTGTCTGCGCAACCAATCGGGACCTTTCCGAAGCCATCCGCAACAAGCAGTTCCGTGAAGATTTGTTCTATCGCATCAATGTGGTGTCCATCGAGGTTCCGCCTTTGCGGGAGAGAAAGCAGGACATCCCGCTGCTGGCCAAATATTTCCTGGAAAAATACGCCAGGGAGAACGATGTTTCGGCCAAACGCCTGGCCAAATCAGCTGTAAAAATCCTCATGCAATACGACTGGCCGGGAAACGTCCGGGAACTGGGCAATATCATCAACCACGCCCTGATTTTCTGCAAAGGCGGCAACATCATCCCCGAAAACCTGCCCCCGGGAATCCGGGAGAGTGCTTTTCAGAGGGAATTCAGCCTCACCTTTACTTCCACGTCCCTTCCGAAGGCTGAAGAATCCCTGATTCGACGGGTGATTGAGATGAATAACGGCAATCTCAAGCAGGCCGCGTCAGACCTGGATATCGCCAGGGGAACCCTGTACAGTAAGATGCAGAAGTACGGGATTGAAAAACCATAAAATTTCACGCCGCATTCAAACGCTGCCTTCGTTGGCTGCGTCCAAAACTCCTCGATGTACAAACCCCGTACACCTGCGTCGCGTTTCCCCGGCCGCCTCGGCATCATTTTGAATGCAACGTGAAATGCGGTTTCCGAATTTCACGGGAGTGATTTTTTTGCCCGAAATTGAACACTTCCAGACCTTCGGGACTTTTGGCCCGGAAACCCCATGGATACGGCTTTCCACCTAATAAACCGCCCCTTCCTTTTAAATAGAACCCCTTTGGTCTGCCCGATATTGAACAGTTCTCTTCAGGCTGTCCCCTCAAAATTAAGCCCGAACCGGTATTTGCAGAAAAAATAAGTTCAACATATTGATTTATTTGCAATTATATTTATTCATGGCCAATGGCACGGGGGTTGCTATTCTCATAGGCAAGCCCGGAAAAGCAATTTTCCCTGAATTGATAAATCATCCATTAGAAAGGAACGAATCATGTCCAATAAACTCAGCCAAAGATTGAAAAGCAGCATTCACCTTACCTGTTATTCATGCAAGCATAAGGAAGCGAGCCATGCCTGCCAGTTTGAATGGGACGGCGTATGCTATCAGCTCTGCCTTTGTAACGAATGCGCTTCCATGGGAGAAAAACAGCTTTATTCGGATTTCCTGTGTAATTTATAATGGGTGGCCCTATGAAAACTCCGGCGTTTCGGGTGTGTTTGAATGGCCCGAAAACAGGAGATGACGGGGTTGAGTCCATGGGACTGTTAACGTTGTTTTAATACCTGTTGAACTTTTTCAAGCAGGGCGTTAACGCTGAACGGTTTCTGGATGAACTCAATCCCATCCATGAGAATGCCGTGGTGCACAATCACATTGTCCGTGTACCCGGACATATAAAGTACTTTCATGTCCGGACGGGTTTCAATGATCTTGGCCCGAACCTCAGGGCCTTTCATTTGAGGCATCACCACATCGGTGAGCAGCAGATGGATGGTCCCTTCATAAGCTTGGGCCTGTGCAACCGCATCCAGGGGATGGTGCGATTCGATCACCGTGTACCCGCGATCCTTCAGGATCTTCACGCTCATTTCCCTAACCGACGGCTCATCTTCAACCACCAAAATCGTGGCCGAACCGTTTTCCTTTGGTTGGGATTGCGGTGGCTCCGGCAGGGCTTCGAGTTTTTCATCACATAAGGGCAGGTAAATCTTAAAGGTGGTTCCCTCCCCCGGTTCGCTGTAAACCCAGATATTGCCGCCATGCTGCTTGACAATCCCGTAGGATGTGGCAAGCCCCAGCCCGGTTCCCTTGTCTTTGCTTTTTGTGGTAAAAAACGGGTCAAAGATATTTTCCAGCACTTTGGATTCCATGCCGCAACCTGTATCACTAACGCCGATCATGGCGAACAAACCCGGCTCAACACCGGGTTTGCGGTCTGTATAAGCCTTATCGAGTTCCACTACCCCGGTTTCAATGGTGAGTTTTCCGCCGTCGGGCATGGCATCCTTGGCATTGATGGCAAGATTCATCAGCACCTGCTCCAGCTGGGTGGTATCCGCCTTCACCGGAAGCATACTTTCCGACAACACCATGTTCAACTCCACATCTTCACCGATCATCCGGCGAAGGAGTTTTTCAAACCCGCATACCACGGTATTGATGTCAATGGCTTTCATCTCAAGAATCTGTTTGCGGCTGTAAGCCAGCAGTTGCCGGGTCAGGTCCCGGGCGCGGCCCGCGGAAAGATGGATCGCCGTCAGTCCGTCAAAATGGGGATGCCCCTTCCGAATCCCTTCCAACAGCAGCTCGGAATACCCCAGGATGACGGAAAGAATGTTGTTGAAATCATGGGCCACCCCTCCGGCCAGCCTGCCGATGGATTCCATTTTCTGGGCCTGATGCAGCTGGTTGACCAGGCTTGCTTTCTCCGTTTCCGCTTGCTTTTGCTGGGTCACATCCCGCGAAATGCCATGAAACCCCACGGGGTTGGCGTTTCGGTCCCGCATCAGAGAGGCGGACACCGCCATAAACCTCGGGGTCCCGTCCGGAAATGAAGTTTCATATTGCAGCTGCCTCATCGGCTCTCCGGTTTGATAAATGCGGTTGAAGGCCAGGGTGATGGTTTCCGCAATTTTCGGGGTCATATAGCTTCTGGATTGGGTGGACAGGATGTCACTTCTTTCTCGTCCGAAAGCTCTATAGCCGTATTGGCTAACATAGGTGTAATTGCCCGCAAGGTCCACTTCAAAATAAATCTCACCGATGTTTTCCAGAACCATGCGATAACGGTCTTCGGTTTGGCGCAGGGCTTCTTCGGTGGTCCGGAAAGCGGTAATGTCTTCCACCGTGCACCAGACAAATGATTCTTCCCCTTTCTGAATCAGAAGGTAGTGAACCCGCACAGGTACCCCATGCCCGTCCTTATGGATGAATTCCTTTTCATAGGGGCCGTATTCGCGGTTTTCCATAAGAATGTTCAGTTGCCGGTGTTCTTGCTCAAAATATTTTTCCGGTGTGATCTCCTTTGTGTTCAAGCTCAGCAGTTCTTCCATGCTTCTTCCGGTCATTTTCCCGAAAGATGCGTTCACATCAAAAATGGTGCCATCCATGCGGCAGAGGAACAAACCCATGGGGGAAAGGTCAAAAAGCTGGCGGTTATAATGGGCTTCATCGGCGAGATCCATTTCAATCCGCTGCTGCCTTCTTAGCATGCTCCTAATGAGGAAATAGAGCAAAACACCCGTAATAACCACATAAAACCAGCCCTTTAAGGTTTGGATCTGATGGATGATATGGGGAGGCAGGGACATCATTTGAACCATCTTGTCCGACATAAGGATCCAAACAACGCCTAAAAATGAATACAAGGCGGCAATCCTGAAGGGCGTCCACCCCGGGTTGAATTTTGATTTGTTCATAATAGGCCATTTCTATGGGAAATAAATGATGTGTGCGGAATTTTCATGGGAAAAATTTGTCACCTTACTGTGCAAAAAGAGTGGGGGCAAGTTTTTTTTTAAAGCCAGAACAATTACATAGACCGGCGAAACCCGGAAGGGCACTTCTTGGCCGAAAGCGATACAAATGCCGTTTTTCCCCGGGTGTTTGGATTTCCGGAGTTTCTTAAATCTTCTTTTTGGTGTAACAATCCACGCCATGAAACCCACAGATGAGCAGAAGGCCATCCTGGAATCCTCCCACAGGGTCATTCGAGTGAATGCCAGGGCCGGAACAGGAAAAACCACCACCCTGAACATGATGGCCCGGAAGCACAGCGGGGAAAAATTGATTTACCTGGTGTTCAACCGGCGGGGCAAGGAAGAGGCCGATACCCTGTTTCCGAAAAATGTGAAAAGCTATACCCTACACTCCCTGGCCTTTCGTTACGAAGGAAGAAAATGGAAAGACCACATCGGCCATTTTTCACCATCGGATGCGCTGGATGCCTTCCGGTCGGATCAACAGGCCTTGGCCAACCTCACCCACGGGTTTTTAACTTTTTTTTTGAATTCTCCCCTGGAACGGCTTGAAGAGGCTGCCGGTCCTTTTCAGGTCCATTTAAAAGACGAAGCCCTGGCCCTGTTCAAACTCCGATCCGTGAAAATCGTCCAGGCGGCCCGGGATATCGCAACTGCCTGGAACCGGAAAGAAATGCCCTGCCCCCATGATTTTTATCTCAAGCTGTTTCATAAATCCGGCGCTTTCCATCGGGCCCTTCATCAATATGATCGGGTGCTGGTGGATGAAGGCCAGGACCTTTCCCCCATCATGCTGGATGCCCTGGCAAAGTGTAAAAAAAAGGTGGTGATTGTGGGGGATACCCACCAGCAGATCTACAGCTTCCGCTATGCAACGGACGCCATTCGGCAGCTTGCCTGTGACCGGGAATATGATTTAACCTTAAGCTTTCGATTCGGAAAACCCATTGCCGATCTGGCCACGTTGTTTATTCGGGAAGCCAAAAAAGAAAAGCACTTCAGAATTGTCGGAAATCCGGAAAAATCCTCCCGGATCGCGTTTTACCAGACCCTTGAAAATATTAATAAAAATGACGTGGCCATCCTGTCCCGGACCAACTTCTCTTTGTTTGCCAATGCCATGAACTTACGGTCCCGGGGCAAGGCTTTTTCCTTTGAGCGGGATATCCAATCCATCCTGTGGCGAACCCTGGATGTTTACCGATTGTTCCAGGAGGATCGGGATAAAATCAAAGACAAGTTCATTGCTTCCTTTGAGGACGGGGCTCGCCTGAAGCAATACGCCGAGGAAATGGATGATTTTCAGCTCAAAGGCATGTGTCAGATTGTGGCGCGGTTTTCCAGGGAGTTTCCGGAAGTGGCCTTTGAAATGGCCCAATTGTGCAAGGGGGAATCGCCCGCTCAAAACACCATTACCCTTTCCACCATCCATTCGGCAAAAGGCCGCCAGTACGCCGACGTTTTTATGGATCCGGACCTGGCTTTGGCCCTGGAATCCGAGGGGATCAAAACCATCCCGGAGGATGAAATCAATCTGGTCTATGTGGGATTTACACGGGCCAAGGAGAACCTGTATCTTCCGAATGCTTTCCTGTCCGTGATGACCCCGAAATGGCGAACCGGAATGGAACGGATCAAGATGTCTCGAGCCAAAAGAAGAAAAATTTCAACCCCGTCAAAAATCCCCGGACATCCTTCCGTGCCTGCCGTGCCTGGCCCTGCAAAAATCATCCGGCAAGAAGCATCTGTTCCGAGGGTCCAGGATCATCTCGGCTATGAACCGGGAGATCGGGTTAGCACATCCATGGGTTTGGGTACCATCCTGGAAATCCGGGGCAGGGAATGCCTGGTGGATTTGGAAAATCAAATTGCCAAGGTCTGGCAGCCCTTGCGCGAGATATTAAAAGTATTGAAATGAGTGTCTTTCACCTTGCAGGTTTTTTTGCATAAAAGGGGCTGTTCACCCGATACATCATGGAAGAAAGCACGGCGATGAGGCCCAGGAAAACCAGGAACTGAAAGGTCACGGCCGCCGAGCCGTTGTCCCGAATGACGGGGTTGTATTTGATCAGGAAAGGGCCGTGGAGGAGGAAAATCTCGTAGGAGTATTTCCCGAGAAACAGCAAGACCCTGCTCTGGTATCCCCGTTCCACGAGCTTTCCGGAAAGAAGGATCAGGGCCAAACAAAATATGAGGCTGTTTGCATCGGAAAGGTAGGCCATGGAAAGGGGGGGGACGGTTTGGATCACCGCCCTGTAAACCGGCCAGAAGCTTCTGGAATACCGGTAGATCAAGAGATACAGGGCCAGGGCAATGCCCATGGCCATGAAGATTGAGCTTTTGTGCCGATAGGCTGCCGCCAGCTTTTCATAATGGGTTCCTAAAAGACAGCCTGCGGAAAAAGGGAGAAACTGGTACCACCCGAAGTGAAGATAACGGAAATTCACCCAAAGCAAAACCACAGCCGCAACCGCTGTGATCAGAGCGGCCTTTTCGGCTTTCCATTGGGAAAAGGCCAGAAAAAAAACCCCATACCACACCAGAAGAAAAGTCACGAACCACCGGGTGTAATCCAAGTGCATGAGTTCGATCCGGACGTTGACGCCGCAGAACGTCAGGGCCAGCCAGTCCGCAGGATAGGTTCTTTTTAAAATAAAAAAATCCAGGCACAGAATCAGAATGGTTGCGATCCAATAGGGGATCATGACCCGCCGGATCCTTCTGGAACAGAA